>NZ_OX031157.1:1590000-1902500 GCF_943736995.1 Sporosarcina sp. Marseille-Q4943
TGTATAAACAGATCTTTCAGTTGGAAGTGGTATCGGACCTGATACGCTAGCACCTGAACGTTTTGCTGTTTCTACGATTTTTTCAGCTGACTGATCAAGAATTCTGTGATCATATGCTTTTAAACGGATACGAATCTTCTGTTTTGCCATTACTTTCCCTCCTTCTCGCCTATTTTCTAGACATTCTCCACGAAAATTTCCCACACACATGCCATGGCAAAGCGGCCGGGTGTGTCGGCAACCTCTCGCTTCATCGCAGTCAAAGACCAACATTCAACATTATACACAATCAAAAAGAATCTCGCAACCCTTTTGGCGAAATTCTTTTCTCAGCTTTTTTATTATAATAGGATGCTACTCATAATTCAACTGTTAAGAGACAATTTACTTGAAAAACAGCTTGGATTTTCGCGAAGTGCAGCTTTTTTTGTAATAGAGCTGCGGTTGGAGTTTATTTTCTACTAATGTGAGATTGGGATTGTATGTATGGATTAGCAGCAAAGTTGTGTTCATTGGATGTTAGGCTTCTTGCTGTGGACGTGGTATCGTTCGTTTTGGACGCGTGGACACTTGCTTTGGGCGCGGATCCACTCGCTTTGGACGCCTGACCATCTATGATCAGCAATCAAATCGTTCGCGCTGCATCCTAATGACAGTTAAATAGTTTACCAAAGAAAAAATCCCGCACGAGTGCGGGATTTAAAAGTTTATTACTTTTCGATGCTAGCTACAACGCCAGCGCCTACTGTACGTCCACCTTCACGGATTGAGAATTTAGTACCTTCTTCAATCGCGATTGGAGCGATAAGTTCAACTGTCATTTCAACGTTGTCGCCAGGCATAACCATTTCTACGCCTTCTGGAAGATGGATAATTCCAGTTACGTCAGTTGTACGGAAGTAGAACTGTGGGCGGTAGTTAGAGAAGAATGGAGTGTGACGTCCACCCTCTTCTTTTGAAAGAACGTAAACTTCTGATTTGAATTTAGTGTGTGGTGTGATTGTACCTGGTTTAGCAAGTACTTGACCACGCTCGATGTCTTCACGGGAAACACCACGAAGAAGTGCACCGATGTTGTCGCCAGCTTCTGCATAGTCAAGAAGCTTACGGAACATTTCAACACCTGTTACAGTAGTTGATTTTGGCTCATCAGTCAAACCGATGATGTCAACAACGTCACCGACTTTAACTTGTCCACGCTCAACACGTCCTGTAGCAACTGTACCACGGCCAGTGATTGAGAATACGTCCTCAACTGGCATCATGAATGGCTTGTCAGTGTCACGTGGTGGTGTTGGGATGTACTCGTCAACAGCGTTCATAAGCTCAACGATTTTCTCTTCCCACTCAGCTTCACCTTCAAGTGCTTTAAGAGCAGAACCTTTGATGACAGGGATGTCGTCGCCAGGGAACTCATACTCAGAAAGAAGGTCACGGATTTCCATTTCAACAAGCTCAAGAAGCTCTTCGTCGTCAACCATGTCACATTTGTTCATGAATACAACTAGGTAAGGAACACCTACTTGACGTGAAAGAAGGATGTGCTCACGAGTTTGTGGCATTGGGCCGTCAGCTGCAGATACAACTAGGATTCCGCCGTCCATTTGTGCTGCACCAGTGATCATGTTTTTAACGTAGTCAGCGTGACCTGGGCAGTCAACGTGTGCGTAGTGACGCTTGTCAGTTTCATACTCGATGTGTGAAGTATTGATCGTGATTCCACGCTCTTTTTCTTCTGGAGCGTTATCTACGTCAGCGTAAGATTTCGCTTCTCCACCCATTTTCTTTGAAAGAACTGTTGCGATTGCAGCAGTCAAAGTTGTTTTACCATGGTCAACGTGACCGATTGTTCCAACGTTAGCATGCTCCTTGGAGCGATCGAATTTCTCTTTACCCATTGTGGAATTCCTCCTTAAAAATATGAATGTTTTATTTTTTATAAGCATGGATGCTGGAGAAATAATTCCCTCCAACTATCCATATCTTACAAGTAATCATTGATGGAAACAAGGATGAAATTTAATTATTCACCTTTATTTTTCTTAATGATTTCTTCAGCAACTGATTTCGGAACGTCTTCGTAGTGATCGAATGACATGGAGAATACTCCACGGCCTTGTGTATTCGAACGAAGTGAAGTTGCGTAACCGAACATTTCTGCAAGTGGAACCATTGCACGGACAACTTGTGCGTTACCGCGTGCGTCCATACCTTCCACGCGACCACGGCGTGATGTAATATCACCCATGATGTCGCCCATGTATTCTTCAGGGATGATGACTTCAACTTTCATCATCGGCTCAAGAAGAGCTGGGTTACATTTTGCTGCAGCATTTTTAAGTGCCATGGAAGCAGCGATCTTAAACGCCATCTCGTTGGAGTCGACGTCATGGTAAGAACCATCGAATAGACGGGCTTTTACGTCGATCAACGGATAACCTGCAAGAACACCGTTGTTCAATGAATCACGAACTCCTGCTTCAACGGATGCGATGTATTCACGAGGAACGACACCACCGACGATAGCGTTTTGGAATTCGAAACCTTTTCCTTCTTCGTTTGGTGAGAACTCGATCCAAACGTGACCGTATTGACCACGACCACCGGATTGGCGGACGAACTTACCTTCAACTTCAGCAGAAGTGCGGAAAGTTTCACGGTAAGATACTTGTGGTGCTCCAACGTTCGCGTCAACCTTGAACTCACGGCGTAGACGGTCAACGATGATGTCAAGGTGAAGTTCACCCATACCAGCGATGATAACTTCGCCTGTTTCTTGGTCAGTGTGCGCACGGAAAGTCGGGTCTTCTTCTTGCAATTTCGCAAGTGCAGTACCCATCTTGTCTTGGTCGCCCTTAGTTTTCGGTTCGATTGCAACAGAGATAACCGGCTCTGGGAATTCCATGGATTCTAGGATGATTGGTGCTTTGTCGTCACAAAGCGTGTCACCTGTTCCAGTGTCTTTCAAGCCGACTGCAGCTGCAATTTCGCCAGAATGGACTTCAGAAATCTCTTCACGGGAGTTTGCGTGCATTTGCAGGATACGTCCTACGCGCTCACGCTTACCTTTAGAAGAGTTCTGTACATAAGAACCAGACTGAAGAACGCCTGAATACACACGGAAGAATGTAAGCTTACCAACATAAGGGTCTGTCATAACTTTGAACGCTAGAGCTGAAAACGGCTCTTCGTCGCTTGAATGACGCTCTTCTTCTTCTTCTGTATCCGGATTGATACCCGTCATTGGCGGGATATCGATTGGTGATGGCAAGTAGTCAACAACTGCGTCGAGGACTAATTGAACACCTTTGTTTTTGAAAGCCGTACCGCAAACAACAGGGTAGAATTCTACCGCAAGTGTCGCTTTACGGATTGCTGTTTTGATCTCATCAACTGTCAGCTCTTCGCCGCCGAGGTATTTCTCCATGAGATCTTCGTCGAAGTCAACAATTGCTTCGATCAATTTCTCACGGTACTCTTCAGCCTGCTCACGGTATTCTTCCGGAATTTCTTCTACTGTCGTATCCGTTCCGAGGTCATTACCGTACATAGTAGCTTTCATTTCAACAAGGTCGATGATTCCGCTGAATTGATCTTCGGCACCAATTGGAAGTTGGATAGGAACCGCATTTGCTTGTAGACGATCGTGAAGAGTGCCTACAGAGTAAAGGAAGTCCGCACCTGTTTTATCCATTTTGTTTACGAAAACAAGACGTGGAACTTTGTAGTTTGTCGCTTGACGCCAAACTGTTTCTGTTTGCGGCTCAACGCCTGATTGAGCGTCAAGAACAGTTACAGCACCATCCAATACACGAAGGGAACGTTCAACTTCAACAGTGAAGTCTACGTGTCCTGGCGTATCGATGATGTTTACACGGTGACCTTTCCATGCAGCTGTTGTCGCAGCAGAAGTAATCGTGATTCCACGTTCTTGCTCCTGCTCCATCCAGTCCATTTGGGAAGCACCTTCATGCGTTTCACCAATCTTATGGATCTTACCTGTGTAAAAAAGGATCCGCTCAGTTGTCGTCGTCTTACCGGCGTCGATGTGAGCCATGATACCAATGTTACGAGTATTCTCTAAGGAGAACTCTCTAGCCATTTTGTATAACTCCTTCCGTTTCGGATTAAGGTGTCAATCAATGACGCCTTGGCGTTATTGCGTACGGATTTTTCGAGCAAGCCCGATCCGTTACAGCCGCCAAAGGCTATTATCCTTGTTCAACGAGAAGTTGGACACCATTGAGCGGTATGCAAAATCGTGTCCACCTCGCTCCCCTTAGGAAGTGGGAATCTCAGCTGAATAAAGATAAACCGTCCGATCTTACCAGCGATAGTGAGCGAATGCTTTGTTCGCTTCTGCCATCTTGTGCATTTCTTCACGGCGTTTCACGGATGCACCTGTGTTGTTGGAAGCATCAAGGATTTCATTCGCAAGACGCTCTTCCATCGTTTTCTCACCGCGTGTGCGGGAGTAGTTCACAAGGTAACGCAATCCGAGAGTTGTACGACGTTCAGGACGAACTTCAACCGGAACTTGGTAGTTCGCTCCACCGACACGGCGAGCACGTACTTCAAGTACTGGCATAACATTGTTCAATGCTGCTTCAAATACTTCTATAGGGTCTTTACCTGAGCGTTCTTTCACAAGTTCAAACGCACCATAGAGGATTTTTTGTGATGTACCTTTTTTACCGTCTACCATCATTTTGTTGATAAGACGAGTGACAAGCTTCGAATTGTAAATCGGATCCGGTAGTACGTCGCGTTTTGCAACAGGACCTTTACGAGGCATATTGTTTTCCTCCTTTCGAAATAATCATTCCGTTATTAGTTTTTCTTTTCTTTTGGTCTTTTCGCACCGTATTGTGAACGGCTTTGCATACGGCCAGTAACTCCAGCAGTATCAAGCGCCCCACGTACGATGTGGTAACGAACACCCGGTAAGTCTTTTACACGTCCTCCGCGGATAAGAACAACGCTGTGCTCTTGAAGGTTGTGACCTTCACCAGGGATATATGCGTTCACTTCCAAAGTGTTTGTCAAACGAACACGCGCATATTTACGAAGAGCCGAGTTCGGTTTCTTCGGAGTCATTGTACCCACACGAGTACAAACACCTCTTTTTTGTGGCGAGTTGACATTTGTCATCGACTTTTTGAAGCTGTTATAGCTTTTTCCGAGTGCTGGTGCCTTAGAACTGTCCGATTTCGATTTACGAGGTTTACGGACCAATTGGTTAATTGTAGGCATCGGATTTCCTCCTTTCACTGTGCTTTTTGTAAGACCACACATCCAGGTGGTTCATTTTTGGGGTAAAAACAAAGTCTTTGTGTGTTTAATCACACAAAAACCACTATACAGTAATGGCGACGACGGACGCACCGACTTGAATGCCGCATGCCTGACCGAGTTTTTCCCTCGAATCGACATAACTCACTTGAATGCCGTGATGGGCCGCTTCCCCGATTACCGGATCGATCAGCTTCTCTTCAGCATCTCTCGCAATGACGACTTCCTTCACCACGCCAGATCTTATCGCTTTCACTGTTTGCTTTGTACCGATGATTGTCTTCTTTGCCTGCTCGACTTTTTCATAAGACATTAGTACATCCTCCAAAGTACAGACATTCAACTATCAACCTTTTGTATATTACCATCTGCGAAGACACATGTCAACAATTAATAAAAAATGGGGAGAGGATTTTTCTCTCCCCATTTCATTCTTTGCTTATTCGACTACTGCAGCTGCCTCTTCGTTTTGTTCCATTTCAATCTGACGATAGCGTTGCATACCCGTTCCGGCTGGAACTAGCTTACCGATGATAACGTTCTCCTTCAATCCTAGCAATTCATCCGTTTTTCCTTTGATTGCCGCATCGGTTAAGACGCGAGTCGTTTCTTGGAAGGATGCTGCTGATAGGAAGGATTCCGTCTCAAGCGATGCTTTTGTAATACCGAGAATGACCGGACGTGATGTAGCCGGCACTTTCCCGCTCTTCAACACGACAGCATTCGCTTCTGCAAATTGGTGGATATCGAGCAGCGATCCCGGAAGCAGATCCGTGTCGCCAGCCTCGATGACACGCACTTTTCGAAGCATTTGGCGAACCATCACTTCAACGTGCTTATCCCCGATTTCAACACCTTGCATACGGTATACTTTTTGCACTTCTTTGAGTAGGTATTCTTGTACAGTGGCGACGTCTTTGACGACGATCAATTCTTTTGGATCGATGGAACCTTCTGTGATGCTGTCCCCTCGATCAATCGAATCGCCAACTTGCACTTTCAAGCGGGCATTGTATGGAGCGAGATACTTGCGCGTCTCGACTTCCCCTTGAATTGTAATTTCCTTCTGGCCTTCCCGAATTTCGTCAATCTCAGTAACTTCACCTTTAATTTCAGAGATGACAGCTTGCCCTTTCGGATTCCGGGATTCGAAGATCTCCTGGATACGCGGTAGACCGGATGTGATATCATCCCCGGCAACCCCACCTGTATGGAATGTACGCATCGTAAGCTGTGTTCCAGGCTCACCGATTGATTGCGCAGCGATGATACCGACTGCTTCACCAACTTCAACCGTTTCCCCTGTTGCAAGATTGATGCCGTAACATTTTTTACAAACACCGTGTTTTGTATTACAAGTGAACGCAGAGCGGATTGTAACTGTTTCGATGCCAGCGCTGATGATTTCATTTGAAAGATCGGCAGTGATAAGACCATCTTTCGGAACAATCACTTCGCCCGTTTCCGGATGACGGATCGTCTTCTTCGTATGACGGCCTTCGATACGCTCTTCCAACGTTTCGATGACTTCTGTTCCTTCAGTAAGTGCACTGATTTGCAGTCCTCTGTCCGTTCCGCAATCATCTTCGCGTACGATGACGTCTTGCGCAACGTCTACAAGGCGGCGTGTCAAGTAACCGGAGTCGGCAGTTTTCAATGCCGTATCCGCAAGACCTTTACGGGCACCGTGCGTGGAAATGAAGTACTCGAGTACTGTCAATCCTTCACGGAAGGAAGACTTGATCGGCAACTCGATGATCCGGCCTGCCGGGTTGGCCATCAGTCCCCGCATTCCCGCGAGCTGTGTGAAGTTGGACGCGTTACCACGGGCACCTGAGTCACTCATCATGTAAATAGGGTTTGTATTTTCAAGAGAGTCCATCAGTTTATCCTGGATGACATCCTTCGCATTGCTCCAGTAGGAAATGACCCGGTCATAACGCTCTTCCTCCGTAATAAGACCACGGCGGAATTGCTGCGTCACTTTATCCACTTTATCTTGAGCTTCTTTCAAGATTTCATCTTTGTTAGGCAAAACGACGATGTCCGAAATACCGACCGTGATGCCTGCACGAGTTGAATATTTGAAACCTAGATCCTTCATCCGGTCCAGCATTCTCGAAGTTTCCGTAATGTGGAACTTCTTGAAGATTTCCGCGATGATATTTCCGAGAATCTTTTTACGGAACGGGAGGACGATCTCCGCATTTCGTATATATTCTCTAACATCAACAGCCCCATCAATGAAGTATTTGTCCGGCGTCTCAATCTGCAGATTGTGATTTGTCGGTTCATTGATGTACGGGAACGTTTCAGGAAGGATTTCATTGAAAATGAGCTTCCCGACTGTCGTCAGTAAGAGCTTGCGATTCTGTTCTTCTGTAAAGGTAGGGTTGTTCAACGAACCAGCTTGGATAGCGATCCTTGTATGCAAATGAACATGACCTGTTTGATAAGCAATCAAAGCCTCGTTCATATTGCTGAAGATTGCTCCTTCGCCGATGGACCCTGCCCTTTCCAACGTAAGGTAGTAGTTACCCAATACCATGTCCTGGGAAGGAGTAACGACCGGTTTTCCGTCTTTCGGGTTCAAGATGTTTTGCGCAGCAAGCATAAGCAGGCGCGCCTCAGCTTGAGCTTCGGCAGAAAGCGGAACGTGAACAGCCATTTGGTCTCCATCAAAGTCGGCGTTGTATGCCGTACATACGAGTGGATGAAGTTGGATGGCTCGGCCTTCCACTAGCATCGGCTCGAATGCCTGGATCCCAAGTCTATGAAGTGTAGGGGCACGGTTCAATAATACCGGGTGCTCTTTAATGACGTCTTCGAGGACATCCCATACTTCGGAATGCAAACGTTCGATTTTGCGTTTTGCACTCTTAATGTTATGGGCAAGTCCGCGTTCGACCAATTCCTTCATGACGAAAGGCTTGAACAATTCAATTGCCATCTCTTTCGGAAGACCACATTGATACATTTTCAAGTTAGGTCCGACAACAATTACCGAACGGCCTGAATAATCGACACGTTTACCCAATAAGTTTTGACGGAAGCGACCTTGCTTCCCTTTCAACATATGGGAGAGGGATTTCAACGGACGATTCCCTGGTCCTGTAACCGGACGTCCGCGTCGTCCATTATCAACGAGCGCATCGACAGCTTCCTGCAACATACGTTTTTCATTCTGTACGATGATGCCAGGAGCACCGAGGTCAAGAAGACGCTTCAACCTGTTGTTACGGTTAATGACCCTACGGTAAAGATCATTCAAATCGGAAGTTGCGAAACGGCCGCCGTCCAACTGTACCATCGGGCGCAATTCTGGAGGAATGACCGGCAACACTTCAAGAACCATCCATTCCGGACGGTTTCCGGAGTTACGGAAAGATTCGACGACTTCCAAGCGTCGGATCGCACGAGTACGACGTTGACCTTGTACTGTCTTCAACTCTTCCTTCAGCATTTCCGTTTCTTTATCCAAATCGATTGCCATCAGAAGCTGTTCAATCGCTTCAGCACCCATCAGCGCCTGGAATTTAGAGCCGTACTTTTCACGGTAGAGTCTGAACTCCTTCTCGGAAAGCAATTGTTTCCGTTCAAGCGGCGTGTCTGCTGGGTCGATGACTACGTAAGATGCGAAATAAATGATTTCTTCCAAGGCACGTGGTGTCATATCGAGAATAAGACCCATTCTGCTCGGGATGCCTTTGAAATACCAAATATGCGTTACCGGCGCTGCAAGCTCGATGTGCCCCATACGTTCACGGCGCACTTTTTGCCTTGTCACTTCGACGCCGCATCGATCACAGACGACACCTTTGTAACGGACGCGCTTATATTTTCCGCAGTGACATTCCCAGTCTTTCGTAGGTCCGAATATCCGTTCACAGAACAGACCGTCTTTCTCAGGCTTTAACGTACGATAGTTGATCGTTTCAGGCTTTTTCACTTCACCGTAAGACCAAGAACGAATTTTATCCGGTGAAGCAAGGCCGATTTTCATATACTCAAAATTGTTTACATCTATCAAGGAGCCTACCTCCCTCTTATCTTATCTCCGCGATGGACTCTCATCAGTATCGTTAAAATAGAGGAGCGTTTTGGAGCTCCCCTATCCAATTCTAAAAGTTAATTTTCAATCAAACTGTTTGATCTTCAGCCATGAGATTCAATGCATCTGTCGGTTGCATATCATCGTCATCATCAAGATCACGCATTTCGATTTCTTCAAATTCTTCCGTTAGCATCTTCACGTCCAAACCAAGGCTCTGAAGTTCTTTGATCAATACTTTGAACGATTCAGGAACGCCCGGTTGAGGCACGCTTTGACCTTTGACGATCGCTTCGTACGTTTTCACACGGCCGACAACGTCATCTGATTTGACAGTAAGGATTTCTTGCAATGTATAAGCGGCACCATAAGCTTCAAGTGCCCACACTTCCATCTCCCCGAAACGCTGTCCACCGAATTGGGCTTTTCCTCCAAGCGGCTGTTGCGTAACGAGTGAATACGGTCCAGTCGAACGAGCATGGAGCTTGTCGTCGACCATGTGCGCAAGCTTGATCAAGTACATGACGCCGACAGATACGCGGCTATCAAATGGTTCTCCTGAACGGCCATCGTAAAGGATCGTCTTTCCGTCGCGGTTCATGCCCGCTTCTTCCATCGTCGTCCAGACGTCCTCTTCATTCGCTCCGTCAAATACCGGAGAAGCCATATGGACACCCAAATTCCGGGCAGCCATTCCTAGATGCATTTCCAATACCTGTCCGATGTTCATACGCGATGGTACCCCAAGCGGGTTCAACATGACATCGATCGGCGTGCCGTCTGGAAGATATGGCATATCCGACTCAGGCAGGATGCGGGAAATAACCCCTTTGTTACCGTGACGTCCAGCCATCTTATCCCCTACGGAGATTTTACGCTTCTGTACAATGTACGCACGTACGAGCTGATTGACGCCCGGCGGCAATTCGTCCCCGTCTTCACGGTTGAACACTTTTACGTCAAGAACAATACCGCCTGCTCCGTGTGGAACACGTAAGGATGTATCGCGCACTTCACGGGCCTTTTCACCGAAGATTGCATGAAGGAGCCTCTCCTCAGCTGTCAGTTCAGTAACCCCTTTAGGCGTCACTTTTCCGACGAGGATGTCGCCATCGCGAACTTCTGCACCGATACGGATGATACCGCGGTCGTCTAGGTTGCGAAGCGCTTCTTCTCCGACGTTCGGGATGTCCCTCGTAATTTCTTCAGGTCCGAGTTTCGTATCCCTTGCTTCAGATTCGTACTCTTCGATATGGATAGATGTGAACACATCATCCTTCACAAGTCGTTCACTCATGATGATCGCATCTTCATAGTTGTAACCGTCCCACGTCATGAAGGCAGTGAGGACGTTACGACCCAAAGCAAGTTCCCCTTTATCCATCGAAGGTCCGTCTGCAAGGATATCGCGTGGTTTTACACGATCTCCGACGCTGACGATCGGACGTTGGTTATAGCAAGTCCCTTGGTTTGAGCGGATGAAGTTATCAAGTCTGTAAATCGTCAAGTCGCCCTTCACTTCTTTGCCATCGACCGTTTCAATACGGCGTACACGAATTTCCTTCGCTTCGACGTGCTCGACAATTCCGTGATACTTCGCAATGACCGCAGCTCCGGAGTCGCGTGCTGACACGTGTTCCATTCCAGTGCCGACGAACGGGGCTTCCGGATTCAACAAAGGTACAGCTTGACGTTGCATGTTCGCACCCATTAGGGCACGGTTGGAGTCATCGTTTTCAAGGAACGGGATACAAGCAGTTGCAGCAGAGACGACTTGTTTTGGAGATACGTCCATATAGTCGATCTGTTCGCGCTTAAATACAGTATTATCCCCTTGGAAACGTCCGACGACTTCTTCGTTCACGTAGGAACCATCTTCGTTAAGTGGCGCATTCGCCTGTGCAACGACGTAGTTATCCTCGATATCCGCAGTCAAATAGTCGATTTGGTGAGTGACGCGCCCAGTTTCAGGGTCAACCTTCCGATAAGGAGTTTCAATGAAACCGAACTTATTCACTCTCGCAAACGTAGAAAGGGAGTTGATCAATCCGATGTTCGGACCTTCCGGCGTTTCGATCGGACACATGCGTCCGTAGTGGGAATAGTGGACGTCACGGACTTCCATGCCCGCACGCTCCCTTGTCAATCCGCCCGGTCCGAGTGCTGACAGACGTCTCTTATGCGTCAATTCGGCAAGAGGATTCGTCTGATCCATGAATTGAGATAGTTGCGAGCTGCCAAAGAATTCCTTGATGGAAGCGATGACCGGTCTGATATTGATCAATTGCTGAGGTACGATCGATTGAGTGTCATTGATGGACATACGTTCTTTAACGACACGTTCCATACGGGATAAACCGATCCGGAATTGGTTTTGCAGCAATTCGCCAACCGAACGTAAACGACGGTTTCCGAGATGGTCGATATCATCCGTATTTCCGACTCCATGGAGCAAGTTGAAGAAATAGCTGATGGAGGCGACGATATCTGCAGGTGTCACATTTTTCACCGACTCATCGATGCTCGCATTCGAGATGACATTGATCACTTGCTTCTCTTCACTCTTCGGAGCGTAGATTTTGATCGTCTGGATTGTAATATTTTCATCCAGAACCCCGCCGACATGTGATACTTCCTGGATGCCGACCCCTTTTTCAAGGTGAGGCAATAGGCGGTCCAATGTTCTGCGGTCGATCAGTTGATCCTTCTCAAGTAGAATTTCACCTGTTTCAGGGTCTGCAAGTGTTTCTGCAACCGTTTGATTGAACAGACGGTTTTGCAGATGAAGCTTTTTGTTCATTTTATACCGTCCGACATTCGCCAAGTCGTACCTTTTCGGGTCGAAGAAGCGGGAGTATAGCAGGCTCTTCGCGCTATCCAATGTCGGCGGTTCACCAGGACGGAGGCGTTCATAGATTTCAAGCAAGGCCTTTTCCGAAGTTTCCGTGTTATCCTTTTCGAGCGTATTTCTCAAGTACTCGTTGTCTCCGATCAAATCGATGATTTCTTGATCCGTCGAAAATCCTAGCGCGCGGAGAAGAACGGTAATTGGCAATTTACGCGTACGATCGATCCGGACATGGACAACATCTTTTGCGTCCGTTTCATACTCGAGCCACGCACCACGGTTCGGAATGACAGTCGCAGCAAATCCACGCTTTCCGTTCTTGTCTGTCTTATCGTTGAAGTAGACACTTGGAGAACGGACGAGCTGGGAAACGATGACCCTTTCCGCACCATTGATAATGAACGTTCCGTTTTCTGTCATAAGCGGGAAGTCGCCCATGAAAACGTCCTGTTCTTTCACTTCTTCTGTTTCTTTGTTATGCAAGCGCACTTTTACGCGGAGCGGAGCTGCATACGTAACGTCACGCTCTTTCGATTCATCAACAGGGTATTTCGGTTCACCAAGTTGATAATCAATGAATTCCAAAGAAAGATTACCTGTGAAATCCTGGATTGGAGAAATATCACGGAACATTTCCCGTAATCCTTCTTCCAAGAACCACTCATAAGATGCCGTCTGGATTTCAATCAAATTCGGCAGCTCGAGAACTTCATTGATCCGCGCGAAACTCCTGCGCTGACGGTGTTGACCATACTGAACTAAATGACCTGTCAACTCTTTCACCCCTCAAAACAATATTAGTCCTTTGCGAAATCATAAAAATAGTGTATGATATCGAAAAAACAAAAAGAAAACGAGTTCTGGCAAGAGCTCATTTTCGGTTTAACAATCTTTATCCATTGCCAGTATGCCTTAGATTTCCAAAACTTATGCAAAAGGGCACACGACCGCATTATATTATTTATGCATTTTACAATACTAGCACAAGAAGATTCTCACGTCAAGATTTTTCGGGCTTTAAGTATAAAATATCCTTTTTTCTTTTCCACGGTTTCCACATTTCCAAAGATCTCCGTTAAATGTGCTATTGTCGAAGGAGCTCCTTGCTTCTTCTGAATGACGACCCACAGTTCCCCTCCGGCGCCCAATTTGGAAAAAGCACCATCATAGATTTTGAATACCGTCTCTTTTCCTGCCCGGATAGGCGGGTTCGTCAATATCGCAGCGAAACCTTCTGCCTCCACAGCCGACAATGCATCGCTCGGGTAAACCGACACATTCTTTATGCCGTTCAGTTCGGCGTTTTCGCTTGCCAGCGCCATTGCCCTTTCGTTAACATCGACCATTTGAACGTTCCGGTCCGGAAAAGATGCGGCGATCGATAATCCGATTGGTCCGTATCCACAGCCGACATCCAACACGTCACCTGCAACGGTAGGCATAGTAAATGACTCCGCTAACAGACGGGAACCAAAATCCACTTCCCCTTTACTGAATACACCTGCATCTGTCTTAAAACGCAGCCGGTTGTTGCGCAATGTCGCTTGCCATTCCTTCGGATCACTTTTCACCGTTGGATTTTTAGAGTAGTAATGTTCAGCCATTCTGATTCTCCTTCCTCCCGAAAGGTTACCCATTTTTTCCTTGTAGATAAAAAAACGAAGAAAAGCCCGTCCAAAATGACGAGCCTTTCTTCATTATTCAATGATTACTTAACTTCTACGCCAGCGCCAACTTCTTCAAGTTTCGCTTTCATTTCTTCAGCTTCTTCTTTAGAAACGCCTTCTTTGATTGCTTTTGGAGCGTTATCAACTACTTCTTTCGCTTCTTTCAAGCCTAGGCCAGTGATTTCGCGAACGACTTTGATAACTTTGATTTTTTGATCTCCTGCAGATGCAAGAACTACGTCGAATTCAGTTTGCTCAGCAGCAGCTTCACCAGCACCTGCTCCGCCAACCATTGCAACTGGAGCTGCAGCAGTTACGCCGAATTCTTCTTCGATAGCTTTTACAAGGTCGTTCAATTCAAGAACTGTCATTTCTTTAATCGCGTCAAGGATTTGTTCTTTAGTCATTATGTTTTCCTCCTAAATAGGTTTTGTTTTGTCGGGGATTACCCCGCGTATTGTCGTTCAGGCAACTTGAGTAAACTTAAGCGCCTTGTTCCTCTTTTTGCTCTGCAACAGCTTTTGTTGCAAGCGCGAAGTTGCGCATTGGAGCTTGTAGAACGCTGAGTAGCATAGAAAGAAGTCCTTCGCGTGATGGAAGTTCTGCCAATGCTTTGACATCTTCAACAGAAGCGACGTTTCCTTCGATAACGCCTGCTTTGATTTCAAGCTTGTCGTTCTTCTTAGCGAAGTCGTTAAGGATTTTAGCAGGAGCAACAACATCTTCAGTCGAGAATGCGATTGCGTTCGGACCTACCAAATGCTCATTCAACCCTTCAAGTCCAGCGGCTTCAGCAGCACGGCGTGACATTGAGTTTTTGTAAACTTTGAAGTCGATGCCTGCTTCACGAAGCTGTTTACGAAGTTCCGTTACTTGGCTCACGTTAAGACCACGGTAGTCGACTACGACAACGGAAACCGATGATTTCAATTTGCTTGAGATCTCTTCAACTACCGCTTGTTTAGCTTCTAATACTTTGCTCATCTTGACACCTCCTGTAAGAATTCGGGTCACTTATACCGATATGAAAAGCCCTCGCAATCCACAAAGTAGACCACGAGGGCTGAAAAGTCGTCATCTTTTACATAAAAGAGCGTCTTGTCCTCGGCAGGATGATTAAGCTAATACGCCCCTGCTGTCTACGGTACAAATGATTTAGTTTGCAACAAACGAAATCTTACTATAAGATTTCAAGCTTGTCAATGTTTTTATTTAACAACTACAGTTGACGGATCAACTTTAACCGCAGGACCCATTGTAGTAGTGATATTCACTGACTTCATGTAAGTTCCTTTAGCTGCAGCTGGTTTAGCTTTTTGGATCGTTTCAAAAACAGTTTGGAAGTTTTCTTCAAGCTTTTCGTTATCGAAAGAAGCTTTTCCGATTGGAGCATGGATAATACCAGCTTTGTCCGCACGGTATTCAACTTTACCTGCTTTGATTTCTGCAACAGCTTTAGCAACATCAAATGTTACTGTACCTGTTTTAGGGTTTGGCATTAGGCCTTTTGGTCCCAATACGCGACCGATTTTACCAACTTCGCCCATCATGTCCGGAGTTGCAACGATAACGTCGAAATCGAACCAGCCTTGTTGGATTTTAGTGATGTACTCTGCATCGCCTGCATAGTCTGCACCAGCAGCTTCCGCTTCTTTCAATTTTTCGCCTTTTGCGAAAACGAGAACGCGTTGAGTTTTACCAGTACCGTTTGGAAGCACAACTGCTCCACGGATTTGCTGATCGTTCTTACGAGTGTCGATTCCAAGACGGAATGCGACTTCAACAGTTGCGTCAAAGTTGACTGTGCTTGTTTTCTTTGCAAGCTCAATCGCTTCTTTCAAGTCATACACTTTTGTGCGATCGACAAGCTTTGCCGCCTCAGTGAATTTTTTACCTCTTTTAGCCATTGTAAATTTCCTCCTCGTTTGTGGTTTTAACGGATTGAACCTCCCACGAATAAGGGTTGCGTGTTCCAAGGAACAGCAACCCCCACTACAAAGAACACATTATGGTATTATCGCGATCAGTCTTCGATCGTGATTCCCATACTGCGAGCAGTACCTTCAACCATTGCCATCGCCGCTTCAACCGATGCTGCGTTTAGATCCTGCATCTTTTGTTCTGCAATTTCGCGAACTTTATCACGTTTTACAGTAGCTACCTTCTTTTTGTTCGGTTCACCTGAACCTTTTTGAAGATTAGCTGCAACTTTCAGCAATACTGCTGCTGGTGGAGTTTTTGTAATAAAAGTGAATGAACGGTCCTCAAATACAGTTATTTCAACAGGAATGATTAAACCTGCTTGATCCGCTGTACGTGCGTTGAAATCTTTACAGAATCCCATGATGTTGACGCCAGCTTGACCTAGTGCCGGTCCAACCGGTGGAGCTGGGTTAGCTTTACCTGCAGGGATTTGCAATTTTACGATTTTGGTTACTTTTTTAGCCACGAGACACACCTCCTTAAGTCCGTGATGTGGTAATTGGGTTGCCCCTCCCACTCAATATGTGTCTGCCGGTTTCACCCGGTAGAATTTGGTTAATCCGTCCAGTCTGTTCTGTTTACAGTCTGACCTTTGAAATGATACCACTATTATGCGTATCTTGCAAGTGGTAATCTCTTAAATTTTTTCAACCTGCTCAAAGTCAAGCTCCATAATCGTCTCTCTGCCGAACATGTCGACGGAAACTCGGACTTTGCCTTTATCCTGATCGATTTCTTCCACTTTCCCTTGGAAGTGCGCGAACGGTCCTTCAAGCACTTCAATCACTTCGCCAACTTCGAAGTCAGCTTCGGCTTTCCGTTCTTTCATGCCCATTTGCTTGAGGATGAAATCAACTTCTTCCGGCAAGAGCGGAGTTGGTTTCGCACCTCCGCCAGATGAGCCGATGAAGCCCGTCACGCCAGGCGTGTTACGAACGACATACCAAGAATCGTCCGTCATGATCAGTTCCACAAGGACGTATCCAGGAAATGTCTTTTTCATAACTGTCCGTTTTTTGCCGTCTTTGAAGTCCGTTTCCTGCTCTTCAGGGATGACGACGCGGAATATTTTATCTTGCATACCCATCGTCTCAACACGTTTTTCCAAGTTGGCTTTCACCTTATTTTCATAACCTGAATACGTGTGGACGACGTACCAATTTTTCTCCATTTCCATAATGACGTAGGACTTTGTGTCCGTCCCTCCTTTTAAGATCTTACTAATAAATTCCCCGTATATAAGCCGATTAGACTCTATAAATTTCCGAGAAATGAAAAAACCCGTTCATGTGACAAGACGGGATATTTTTCAACAAGGATATTCATGCTGTCCTATTATAACGCAAGATACCATTCCATGACTTCTGAAATGCCCAAATCGACGAGACCGAAATAAACCGCCATGAAAACGACTGTAGTGATAACGACAATCGTATACCGTGTCAATTCTTTTCGCTTCGGCCAGCTGACCTTCCGCATTTCAGAGACGACATCTTTTAAAAAGCCGGTTACCTTACCCATTCAATCGTAGACCTCCGAATACTAAGTATATTACTGCAACTAGATTGTTTGTTTATGTTCTGTATGTGCATTGCATTGATTGCAAAACTTTTTCACTGTGAACCGGACCGTCGACTGTTTGTTCCCCGCAGGGATGACATAGTTTCTAGACCCGCAGCGATCACAGCATAAAATCAGTTTGTTAGACATTTTTCCACCTTAAACTTCCGTCGTGCAACTATTCTCGACAGTCTAATTACATAGTCATTGCCTTGCTAAAGAGTACCACCTAATATTCATGATGTCAACACGATGGAAATTGATTGGCAACCACTATCTGGCATGCATTAATGCACGACATCTACTTGCATATGCCGTTCAAGTTTCCGCTTGATGCGTTGCAGCGCATTGTCCACGGATTTGACTTGCCGGTTCAACTCGTCCGATATCTCCTGATAAGACTGACCTTCCAAATAGAGTGATAGCACCTGTTTTTCAAGTCCGCTCAATACTTTGTTGATTTCCCCCTCCATATGGATGAAGTCCTCCTTATGGATCATCAAATCTTCCGGATCATCGATTACGGACCCGGAAATGACGTCAAGCAAAGTGCGGTCCGATTCCTCGTCGTACACAGGCTTGTCCAAAGATACCGACGTATTCAGCGGAATATGCTTCTGCCTCGTCGCTGTCTTGATGGCCGTGATGATCTGCCTAGTGATGCACAGCTCCGCGAATGCCCTGAACGAAGCTAGCCGATCCATCCTGAAATCGCGGATCGCCTTGTAGAGGCCGATCATCCCTTCCTGAATGATATCCTCCCGGTCGCCGCCCATCATGAAGTATGAGCGCGCTTTCATTTTTACGAAAGATTGATATTTGGTAATAAGGAAATCAAGCGCGTCCGTGCTGCCCTCGTGAATACGAACTAAAAGCTCTTCATCGGATAGCCCGGCGAAATCAGATGTACTCCCCTGAACGTATACATTTCCCGCCAATCACCACACCCCGATTCGTTATTGCCATTTCAATCAGTATACCGTATGGAAAAATTTTGCGTCAACCGTTCATTTCATTCCGCGTCGCCATTTTTCAAATATTTCTGCCACCTCGTCGGACAATTGAATCTTGGAAAACGGTCGTTCCTCTTGGATTTCCTTCACTTTTTTCGTGATCAACTTATCGATTTCATTCATTTCAATTTCCAATTCTCGAGCCGATTTGCGGAGGGCGCCTTGTGCAAAAATGACCCATTGTTCCGTTAGATCGGATGTGGCCACGTGAATTTGGACCCGACGCCCACTCAGCTCCGATACCATTTTTTCGATGCGTTCATCGGCGGTTTCATTTTCACGGGTGAAAACGACCTCGACTTTATGCTTCCAATCCTTCTTTTCAATTCCGCGCATCAAGTGCGCATCGAACAGGACGATGACACGCCAGCCCGTATGCGCCTTGTATTCGGCCATCCGTTCGATGAGCCGGTCACGGGCTTCGGCTAGATTTTCAAGCTTCAATTTCCGCAATTCAGGCCATGCCCCGATGATGTTATATCCATCGACGAGCAAAATATCCTTTTTCATGACCCCGGCGTTTTGGGGTTGCGTTTGCGTAACACTTCATACATGAGCAAGGACGCAGCGACGGAAGCATTCAATGATGTCACATGCCCGACCATAGGCAAATGATAAAGGAAGTCGCACTTCTCCTTTAAAATGCGGGACATACCCTTCCCTTCGCTGCCAATGATGATGGCGAGAGGCAATGTTGCATCCATGGAACGGTAGTCTTGTGAGCCTTTGGCGTCAGTTCCCGCAATCCAGACACCCGCCTTTTTCAATTCCTCCACCGTTTGCGAGAGATTGTTCACGCGGACGACAGGTACATGCTCGATTGCTCCTGTCGATGCTTTTGCGACGACTCCCGTCAAGCCGACCGAACGCCGCTTCGGGATGATGATGCCATGCACGCCACTAGCATCGGCCGTCCGTAAGATCGAGCCGAGATTATGGGGATCTTCCAATTCATCGAGGATAAGGAAGAAAGGATCCTCGCCACGATTTTTCGCGAGCGCAAACAAATCATCCAGCTCCGCATAGGAATAGGCGGCAACCGAGGCGATGATGCCTTGATGGTTCACGTCAAGCATTCCGTCAAGTTTCTGTTTTGGCACCGCTTGGACGACGATTCCTGATTGTTTCGCAAGCGACAAAATCTCCCCGATGCTTTTTTTATTCAACCCTTCGGCAATCCAGATCTTATTCAGTTCCCTGCCGGAACGGAGCGCTTCCACGACTGGGTTTTTGCCGCCGATCAATTCTGATTCCTGGTTTGTCATGATGCACCCTCCTCATTCGGATTTTCGATGAACTGCATTGTCCTGCCTATGATTTCCCCTACCCGTTCGTTTCTGCCTAACAAATATAAGTATCCGAGTACTGCCTCGAATGCCGAGCTATAGTTATAAGTCACGACATCGGTGTTCTTAGGGACAGATCCCGACTTCGCATTCCGCCCGCGGCGCAGGACCGCTTCCTCCTCTTCGGTGAGGAAGCCCGTTTCCTGCATCATCTTGACGGCTGATGCCTGGGCTTTGGCGGATACATACCGGGTCGCCTCCTTATGAAGTGTGTTCGGCTTTACGCGGCCCGATCGCAGCAAATGTTCCCGGACCGCCTGCTCGTAAACCGCGTCCCCCATATAGGCGAGTGCAAGTGCATTCAGCTGTTTCACGTCCACGTCACGCAATGTATATACGCCGCTCATCCTCTTTTCCACCGCGTGCCTTGGGCGGTATCCTCCAGGATGATCCCTTTTTCCTTCAATAGATCCCTAATTTCGTCTGCACGGCTGAAATTCCGTTCCCTGCGAGCAGTCAAGCGCTCCTCAATCAGCCCTTCGATTTCATCATCCAACAGCTCTTCCCCGCCGAATGGCAAGCCGAGCACTTCCATCAGTCGGTCAAATGCGGTAATGAAATATTCGAGTACGGCTGTTTGTGTATTCTTCTCCAACAAATAAACGTTGGCAGTTTTCACGAGTTCAAAAATGGCGGCAATGGCATTCGCAGTATTGAAATCATCATCCATTGCGCTTTCAAATTGACGGACTGCCTCATCCACTTTATGTGTCCATATATCCTGCTGGTCGCCCAAATCTGCAGATGTGCTTAAACGGTGTTTTAAGTTGTTATACGCCGTTTGGATGCGATCTAAACCATTCGCCGCACTTTCAACAAGATCTTGCGAGAAGTTCACCGGATGACGGTAATGCACGGACAGCATAAAGAAACGAAGCACTTTCGGATCGATCTGCTTGCGAATATCATGGACGAGAATGAAATTCCCGAGCGACTTGGACATCTTTTCATTATCGATATTAATATAGCCGTTATGCATCCAGTATCGCGCAAACTGCTTCCCGGTCATCGCCTCGGACTGCGCAATTTCATTTTCATGATGTGGGAATGTCAAATCTTGACCACCCGCATGAATGTCGATCGTATCGCCTAAATGCTCTCTCGCCATGACGGAGCACTCGATATGCCAACCAGGTCGGCCTTGACCCCACGGGCTATCCCAAGCGATTTCCCCTTCCTTCGCCGCTTTCCATAACGCGAAGTCGAGAGAATTCTCTTTAATGCCGCTAGCTTCGATGCGTGCACCCACTTTCAGCTCATCGACAGACTGATGGGACAGCTTTCCGTAGCCTTCGAATTTGCGCGTCCTGTAATATACATCGCCCTGCGCCTCGTAAGCGTAGCCTTTATCTACAAGCACTTGAATGAAAGCGACGATGTCATCGATATGCTCCGTCACCCGTGGATGGGCGTCCGCCTTGCCGCAGCCTAGTGCTCCGACGTCCTCGAAATAGGCGTTGATGAAGCGTTCAGTCAACTCCCCAACCTCTTCGCCAAGCTCGTTAGCCGTATTGATGATTTTGTCATCGACATCCGTAAAGTTGGATACATAATTGACGTCGAAGCCACGATACTGCAAATAGCGGCGCACGGTGTCAAATACGATAACCGGTCTCGCATTGCCAATATGAATATAGTTGTAGACGGTCGGCCCGCACACATACATCTTCACTTTTCCTTCCTCCAGTGGGATGAAAGGCTCCTTCTTCCGTGTCAATGTATTATAAATTTGAATACTCATCGGTTTTCCCTTCCTTCTCAAGTTCTTCTATCCGTCTTTTCAGTAATGCGATTTCCGCTTCCAGTCTGTTGCACGTATCCTCAACAGGATCCGGCAAGTTGCGGTGGTCATGCTTATCTCTCACCCGCACGCCGTTCGTCACGACGACCTTGCCTGGAATGCCGACGACAGTCGAATCGGCCGGCACATCGATCAACACGACCGACCCTGCACCAATCTTGCTGTTTTCACCGATTGTAATGGAGCCGAGCACCTTCGCCCCCGAAGCGACGAGCACATTATTGCCAAGCGTCGGGTGTCGCTTCCCTTTTTCTTTGCCCGTTCCTCCCAACGTCACACCTTGGTATAACGTCACATCATCGCCGATTTCACAAGTCTCACCAATGACAATCCCCATGCCGTGGTCAATGAATAAGCGTCTGCCGATCGTCGCGCCAGGATGGATTTCGATGCCTGTGAAAAAACGGCTGATCTGCGAAATGAGCCTCGCAAGAAACAGGAAGTTCTTCTTATAGAGAGCATGCGCAATCCGATGCGCCCACACCGCATGGAGGCCGGAATACGTAAGTACCACCTCAAACGTGCTGCGCGCTGCAGGATCTTGTTCAAAAATGCAACGGATGTCTTCCTTCATCCTACGAAACACTGTTTTCGCCCCCTGTTTTTATATTTTCGAATCAACGCAAAAAGCGCCCCTGTCTACAGTAAGACAGAGACGCATTGAATGCGCGGTTCCACTCCGCTTGGAAGGGGTTTTGACCCCTTCCCGCTTGACGCCTATAACGCAGGCGATGCGTCCGGCCTACTCCTTCGTTCGGCACGGCGCTCAAAGGTGCATTTCCACATCGCAGAGGCACGGATCACTTGCAGCCGGTGATGATCCTCTCTGAAGAGCATGAGATGTGTACTTCTCCTTATCAAAGCTTTCGTTCTTTTAACTGAATGTACGTTAATTGTACCTAGAAAATGCCTAAAGTCAACTAAATCAGCCTTGCCCTTCCGCTTGCGGCAGGAGGTGTATTTGGCAGAGTCAAGTTATTAATTGGCGTATTTCGATACCCGTTCAATCGTCTTTTCCTTGCCAATCAATGCAATGGATTCCGGCAATTCAGGACCGTGCGTCTGTCCGGTTGTGACGACGCGGATCGGCATGAATAAATTTTTCCCTTTATGGCCCGTTTCCTTTTGCACCTCTTTGATAGCCGCTTTAATCGAAGCAGCATCGAACGATTCAAGCGCAGTCAATTGACGTTGGAAGGATGCCATCACTTCCGGAACCTGTTCACCGGAAAGGACTTCCTTAGATTGTTCATCATATTCAATATGATCATTGAAGAATTGGGCGGTCAATTCGACGATTTCAGCCCCATAGCTCAATTGCGCATGGTAAAGGGCGATCAGGTCGTGCACCCATTGGCGTTCCTCTTCTGTCATCTCTTCGCTTACACGCCCAGCCGCCTGGAGATGCGGTAACGTCAATTCGATCAATTCGTCCAAGCTGAGCTTCTTCACGTATTGGTTGTTCATCCACGTCAACTTCGTTTTATCGAACATGGACGGCGATTTAGAAAGTCGGCTTTCATCGAAGAGCTTGATCAATTCATCACGAGTGAAAATTTCTTCTTCACCGCCAGGCGACCAGCCAAGCAACGCAAAGAAGTTGAACATCGCTTCCGGCAGATAGCCGAGATCCTTGTATTGGGAAATGAATTGGATAATCGATTCGTCGCGCTTTGAAAGCTTTTTCCGCTCTTCATTGACGATCAACGTCATATGCCCGAAACGTGGGTATTCCCAGCCGAACACATCGTACACCATCAATTGTTTTGGTGTATTCGTCAAATGTTCCTCACCGCGGAAAACATGCGAAATTTTCATCAGATGGTCATCGATAACAACCGCGAAGTTGTATGTCGGGATACCATTCGCCTTCACAAGCACCCAGTCGCCTACATCCTTCGATTCAAACGATACTTCCCCACGAACAAGATCATCCACTGTATACGTAACCTGTTCAGGTACACGCATGCGGACCGTATACGGCATGCCTGCTGCTACCTTTTCAGCAACTTCTTCAGAAGTCAGATGACGGCAAGTCCCCGCGTACATCGGTGCGGCGATGCCAGAAGCTTTCTGCTTTTCACGCTCCGCCTCCAACTCTTCAGTCGTACAGAAACATTTATAGGCATGTCCTCCGTCAAGCATGTCCTGCGCATATTTCATATACAAGTCCAAACGTTCCATTTGACGGTAAGGGCCATATTCTCCACCGATATCAACGGACTCGTCGTGATGGATCCCCAACCATTTCAAATTATCGAGTTGCGATAATTCGCCCGCTTCGATATTCCGCTCCGTGTCGGTATCTTCGATGCGGATAATAAATTTACCGCCATGGTGTTTTGCAAATAGGTAATTGAACAATGCCGTCCTAGCCCCGCCGATATGTAAATGGCCGGTCGGACTCGGCGCATAACGTACGCGTACTTCTGTTGTCATTTGAGTGCATCTCCGTTCGTTGTTATTCCTGTGTATTTTAACACTGCCTTGTTTATTTTAAAAGGAGAATCGTCGCCATCGAGGCAATCCCTTCCTCCCTGCCTACAAAGCCCAGTTTTTCAGTCGTCGTCGCCTTGACGTTCACTTGGGACACGTCCGCGTTCAACAATTCTGCGATGCGGGCGCGGATCGTTTCAATATGCGGCGCCATTTTCGGTCTTTGCGCCATGATCGTGCAATCGATATTGCCCAACCGATAGCCTTTCGACTCTACGATTTCCCATACTTTTTGAAGAAGGACCGCCGAATCCGCATCCTTGAATGCCTCGTCCGTGTCCGGGAAATGCCTGCCGATATCCCCTTCCCCGATTGCCCCTAACGCAGCGTCGGTCACCGTATGTAATAGGACATCCGCATCGGAATGCCCTGTCAATCCCTTCTCATAAGGAATTGTAATTCCACCGATGATCAAAGGCCGCCCTTCCTCAAACTGATGTACATCAAACCCTTGTCCTATACGAATCATCAGAAATCCTCCTGCCGTCTCTGTTTCAAGAGGACCTCGCCAAACAGGAGGTCCTCCTTCGTCGTCATTTTAACATTGTCATACGTACTTTCCACAACTCTTACCGGATGACCTAACCGTTCGACGATCATCGACTCATCCGTCCCGAGGAACCCCTCAGCTTCGGCTTTATCGGACGCCTCCTTCAGTAAGTCATAACGGAACGCTTGCGGCGTCTGAATCGCCCAAAGCTTTGAACGGTCCACTGTCTCCTCGACAATGCCGCCCGGCGCAACCTTCATCGTATCCTTCACTTGGACACCGGCAATTGCGGCACCATACTCATCGGCAACATCGACAAGCTCACCGATGACATCCTGTTTGATAAATGGACGTGCCGCATCATGGACGAGGACGATTCCCCCGGCCTTGTGAGCACGAATGCAAGCCGCCACGCTTTGCTGCCGTTCCGCCCCGCCTTCGACGAGCGCAGTCACTTTCGTAATACCGAAACGTTCAAGCATTCCTTCGATTTCCCGCTTTTCCTCTTCTTTCACGGAGAGGATCATTCCTGAGCATGCCGGATCCTGTTCAAACACTTGCAATGTGTGCATGAGGATCGGCTTGCCCGCCATCTCCAAAAACAGCTTGTTGAATCCGGCACCCATACGCCGGCCGCTTCCCGCTGCCGGGAGCAGTACTGTATATGTCTTCATCATCGTTCCTCAGCTTTCTACTTCAATGCGCCTTTGCGGCTTTGCCGTTTTTCGGCTTCGCGAAGATCATCCGGCCCGCGGAAGTCTGCAAAACACTCGTGACGACGACATCGATTGCATTGCCGATATGCATTCTTCCATCTTCAATGACGATCATCGTGCCATCATCCAAATAGGCGACACCTTGGTTATGCTCCTTCCCATCCTTGATGACGACAACATGCATCTCCTCACCAGGAATGACGACCGGCTTCACCGCATTCGCTAGATCATTGATGTTCAATACCGCTACACCGTGAAGATCCGCCACTTTGTTCAAGTTGAAGTCATTTGTCACGACCTGGCCATTCATGCTTTTCGCAAGACGGACAAGCTTCAGGTCGACTTCCGCAACGTCTGCAAAATCTTCGTCAGTGATCAAAACGCTCGGACCGTCATCCGTCTGCAAACGCTTCAGGACATCAAGGCCGCGCCTTCCTTTCGTACGCTTTAAAGAATCGGATGAATCTGCGATATGTTGGAGCTCCGTCAAGACGAATTGCGGAACGACGAGAAGCCCTTCCAGAAAACCGGTCGAAGCGATGTCTGCAATCCTTCCGTCAATGATGACGCTTGTATCCAAGATCTTATGGATTTTCGCATCAAGCTCCCCCGTAGCATCCCCGCCATCCCTCTTTTTCGGATTGCTGTTCCTTGCCGCGAAAATGGCGTGGGAAAACTCCTCACGCTTCTTGAAGCCGACTTGGAAACCGAGATATCCGAGAAGAATGGATAGAAGGACGGGCAGAATGGACGTAATGACCGGGATTTCCACACTGCTCAGCCCGAAGCTGACAAGAAAGGCGACACTCAATCCGACCATCAGGCCGATCGTTCCGAACAGAAGATCGAAAATCGGGGCCTTCAACAGGCGGTCTTCCATCCATTTAATGAAATTCACGATCGGGTCTGCAATGAAAAGGCTAAGCAAATATAACACGATCGCCCCTAGGACAGCAGCTACGTAAGGATTGTCAATCATCGGCTTTGAAGTAAAAGAAGATAAAGTGAATAAATACGGTAGAAATAATACGCCGAGCGTTCCCCCGATCAGCAGCAGTCCTATCTGAACTACTCTTTTTAACATGTACGACACCTCCATTTCATTACTACCAACTATACATGTTTTCCAGATGCTACGCCGTTTTGAACCATCGATACCGATGTTTTACCGGTAAGTATAGGACACAAGAAAAGTCGGCGAAGTTCCTCATATCGAAAAACTGAGGAAATGGAACTCCCTTAAAAAAGTCCCATATCCTTTCATTTTTCACGAAAATGCGATGTTTAATGCCTCGCTTATCGTTTCGACACCGACTACTTGAATCCCTTCCGGAAAATCCCATCCGCCGATATTCGAAGACGGGATGACGACCTTTTCGAATCCGAGTTTCGCCGCCTCCGTCACACGCTGTTCAATGCGGGACACTCGGCGCACCTCACCCGTCAACCCAACTTCACCGATGAAACAATCTGTCGCTCCCGCAGCCGCATCCCGGTAACTCGAAACGATGCTGACGAGGACCGCCAAGTCGATTGCCGGTTCGTCAAGCTTGACGCCTCCAGCGACTTTGATATAGGCGTCTTGCGCTTGCAAGAGCATTCCCATCCGCTTTTCCAGAACAGCCATCAACAGCGACACCCTGTTCTGATCGATCCCGGTCGCCATCCGCTTCGGGTAATTGAAGCTTGACGGCGTCACAAGCGCCTGGATTTCGACGAGAATCGGACGGGTCCCTTCCATCGAGGCTACGACAGTCGACCCCGCGCCTCCCTGAGACCTTTCCCGCAAGAATAGCTCTGACGGATTCAAAACTTCCTTTAATCCGGATTGTAGCATCTCAAAGATCGCGATTTCATTCGTTGAGCCGAATCGGTTCTTCACGCTGCGCAAGATCCGGTACGTATGATGGCGCTCCCCTTCAAAGTAGAGGACAGTATCCACCATATGCTCGAGAAGGCGCGGACCTGCAATCTGTCCGTCTTTTGTCACATGACCGACGATGAAAATGGCTATATTTTGCGTCTTTGCAATGCGCATCAGTTCAGCCGTACATTCCCGCACTTGCGAAACACTGCCCGGCGCCGATGTCACTTCGGGATGGTGGATCGTCTGGATGGAATCGGCAATGACAAACTTCGGTTGCACATCGTTGATCGTCTCATGTATTTTCGCCAAATCGGTCTCCGCATAAATGTACAACTCATCCGAAGCAACGCCGAGACGTTCGGCTCGCAGCTTCGTCTGTCTGATTGATTCCTCACCTGATATGTAAAGGACGCGTTGCTTTTGATTCGCGAGAAGTGAAGAGACTTGCAGCAGCAACGTCGATTTCCCTATGCCCGGATCGCCGCCGATCAAAACTAGCGAGCCCGGAACGATTCCGCCGCCAAGCACCCGGTTCAATTCGCCGAGCTCCGTTTTTACCCTCGGTTCCTCAACGGTTTCAATCGAACTGATTGGCATCGCTTTCTGCTGGATAGTTTCCGTATGCTTGAAAGCGCCACGCGGACCTTTGCTGACGATTTCAACTTCCTCATCCATCGTGTTCCATTCGCCGCAGCCGGGGCACCTCCCCATCCACTTCGGCGATTCATAGCCGCAGTCCCTGCACATGAATTTCGTTTTCCGTTTTGCCATATTTACCTCCATATACGAAAAGGACAGCCCTTTCCCGTAGATAGCGAACTCTACGGGAGGGCCATCCTATTATTGTTTTTCTGCCACTGCAACGCGATCCGTCTTGACGACGAACTCGTCATCTTCTACATCGATGATCACCTTTCCACCTGTCAAAACTGTTCCGCTCAACAGCTCCTCAGATAGACGGTCCTCAACATGCTTTTGCAAAGCCCGACGTAACGGACGAGCACCGTAATCCGGATCGTATCCTTCTTCAGAGATTTTCAATTTCGCCGCATCTGTCAACTCGAGTGTAATATCTTGTTCTGCAAGACGTTTTGTTAACGCGTTCGACATGAGCGTGACAATTTCTCTCAAATGTTCTTTTTCAAGCGAGTGGAAGACAATCATTTCATCCACACGGTTCAAGAACTCAGGACGGAACGCTTTTTTCAACGCGTCCAGCATCGTTGATTTCATGTCTTCGTAATCACGTTCGCCATCTTGCAGATTGAATCCGACGTAACGGTTTTGTTTCAACGTTTCCGCCCCGACGTTCGACGTCATGATGACGACCGTGTTGCGGAAATCGACCGTGCGACCTTTGGAATCCGTTAATCTTCCATCCTCAAGCACTTGCAGTAGAATATTGAAGACGTCAGGGTGAGCCTTTTCAATTTCATCCAGCAATACGACTGAATAAGGCTTTCTGCGGACTTTCTCGGTCAACTGGCCGCCTTCGTCATAGCCGACATATCCCGGAGGTGAACCGACGAGTCGGGATGTCGAATGCTTCTCCATATACTCGGACATATCAATGCGGATCATCGCATCTTCATCCCCGAACATCGCTTCCGCAAGCGCTCTTGCCAATTCGGTCTTCCCGACACCCGTAGGTCCGAGGAAGATGAATGAACCGATCGGACGCTTTGGATCCTTCAATCCGGCGCGGGCTCTCCGAATCGCCCTTGAAATGGCCGTTACGGCTTCTTTCTGCCCGATAACACGTTCATGCAGAAGCTCTTCCATGTTCAACAGTTTGGCAGTTTCCGTTTCGGCAATTTTCGCGACCGGCACCCCCGTCCACATTGCGACAACTTCCGCAATGTCGTTAACTGTCACTTCCGATTCTTTTTTCCCTTGCTTCTCTTTCCATTCCGTCTTAGTCTTTTCGAGCTCTTCCTTCATTTTCTGCTCTTTATCGCGGAATGATGCCGCCTTTTCGAATTCCTGGCTTTGCACCGCGGCATTCTTTTCGTGGCGGATCGCTTCCAGCTTCGCTTCGAGCTCCTTCAAATTCGGAGGTGTCGTATACGAACGGAGTCGCACTTTCGAACCCGCTTCATCGATCAAGTCGATCGCTTTGTCAGGAAGGAAGCGGTCTGAAATATACCGATCCGACATTTTCGCAGCAGCCTCGATCGCTTCATCCGTAATTTTCACGCGATGATGCGCTTCGTATCGATCACGCAAGCCCTTGATGATCAAGATCGTCTCATCGACAGTCGGTTCATCGACTTGAATCGGTTGGAAACGTCTTTCAAGCGCAGCATCTTTTTCGATATATTTACGGTACTCATCAAGCGTCGTAGCACCGATGCATTGCAATTCCCCACGTGCTAGCGACGGCTTCAAGATATTCGAAGCGTCAATTGCCCCTTCGGCTCCGCCAGCCCCGATAAGTGTATGCAATTCATCAATGAATAGAATGATATTTCCCGCTTGACGGATTTCCTCCATCACTTTCTTCATACGGTCTTCAAACTCGCCGCGGTATTTTGTGCCCGCAACGACCGTTCCCATATCCAGTGTCATGACGCGTTTGTCACGCAGGATTTCAGGCACTTCATTATGGACGATCTGAAGCGCTAGGCCTTCCGCAATCGCCGTTTTACCGACACCCGGCTCCCCGATCAATACAGGGTTGTTCTTTGTACGGCGAGCCAACACTTCGATCACTCGTGTAATTTCCTTGCTGCGGCCGATGACAGGGTCAAGCGTCCCTTCACGTGCCACTTCCGTCAAATCCCGGGCGAGGCTGTCGAGCGTCGGTGTGGAGGCAGATGATGAAGCGCCTTGATTGCCGACAGCGTTATCATTGCTTCCGAGCAATTGAAGTACTTGCTGTCTCGCGCGGTTCAAGCTGACACCCGCATTATTTAATACGCGGGCAGCCACCCCTTCCCCTTCGCGGATGAGCGCCAACAGAATATGCTCCGTCCCGATATAGGAATGGCCAAGCTTTCGCGATTCATCGACAGAAAGCTCGATGACCTTTTTCGCCCTCGGCGTGTAATGCACGATCGGACCGACTTCCTTCGATCCGGAACCGACGAGGCTTTCTACTCCTTTTTCTATCGTTTCGAAACTGACGTCGATCGCTTCCAAAGCTTTCGCAGCGATGCCGCCGCCTTCCCGTATGAGTCCCAATAAAATATGCTCGGTGCCGATGGATTCATGTTTCAGTCTGATCGCTTCTTCTTGTGCAAGCTGCAGGACTTTTTGTGCCCGCTGTGTAAAACGATTGAACATCATATTCTTTCCACTCCTTCTATAGTAACGTCTATCCTGTCCCCACTATTGAAAGTGTGGAATAGGAATTCCTCTTACTCTATTCCAATGGACCATAAAGCAATCCACTTCGAACAAATTGACTTTGACCATCTTTGACTTAAGTATAGTTAATAGAAAAGTACGTTGCAAAAGTATTGCTCAGTTTTCTGTATTATTTTGTTCTCTTTGCTGCTCCGACCGAAGTCGTTCTCGGAATAGATCGGCTCTGAAGATATCCCTCTCCTCCGCCGTCAACTCCTCCCCGGCATATTGCTGGAGGAAGCCGGGCTGCATGAAAATCATCAATTCATTCAATATGGACATGTCAACATCCTCAATAATCCCTAAATCGATGCCGAGACGTACGTCCGACAGACAGCGGGCCGCTTCACCCGACGGCAGCAATCTTGCATACATAATCGTGCCGAGCGAGCGGAAGAGCTTGTTTTCCAGTGCAACGCGCGATTTCGAAAGGAGGATTTCGCGTGAGCGCCTTTCGTGGGCGATAAGCCTAAGCGCCACATTTTTCAAATCGGAAAGGATCTCTTTCTCCGGTTTGCCCAAAGTCGTCTGATTCGAAACCTGATAAATATTGCCCGGCGCTTCGCTTCCCTCTCCGTAGCTCCCTCTGACGACCATTCCTAGTCTAGAAATAGCCGGGATGATGCGCTCGATCTGCTTGGTGATCGTCAGTGCGGGCAAATGCATCATGACCGACGCCCGCATGCCCGTGCCCGTATTTGACGGACAGCTCGTCAAGTAGCCGAAATCCTCGTCGAAGGCGTAAGGAAGAATATTCTCCAAATAGTTATCGACAGAGTCTGCATGATCATAGGCATTTTCCAACTGGAAGCCCGGATAGATGCATTGGATGCGGATATGGTCCTCTTCGTTCACCATGATGCTCAACGTCTCATCTTCCGACAGGATGACCGCTCCATGTCGTTTTACATCCGTCAACTGCGGACTGACCAAATGCTTCTCAACAAGCACTTGCCTTTCCAGAGCTGGAAGTTCCAACATCTTCATATAGGAATACCCTTTTTCATCGGAAGTAAGCAAGGCGGCCGAAACTTGCGAGTCGACCTTCTGCGCCTCTTCGGCCGTGAACGCGATCGGGAATCGATATCCCCTTAAATTCCGGGCCAAACGGATCCTCGTCGACATGACGATATCCGAGTGCTCCCCATGTGACGTCATCCATCCTGTGACGGCACCTTTCATGAATTTATTAATTGACATCGCTGCCTTCACCTCCATTGCTGCCTTCTGCCAAACGTTCTTTCAACGCATTCGCTTCATCCCTCAATGCCGCGGCATCTTCAAAACGTTCCGTCTCGATTGCTTCTTGCATTTTCAACCGGATTTCCTCGACCTTCTTTTTCAAGGCGAACCGTTCATTGAGGGAGACCGGTATTTTCCCGACATGCGTCGTATGTCCGTTATGAAGCTTGCTGAAAATACGCGGCAAATACTCTTTGAATGTGTCATAGCACGTCGGGCAGCCGAACTTGCCGATATCGAGGAATTTCCTGAACGTCAATTGGCAGTCCGGACAAATGTGCCCGTCCGGCTTGCTTTCCCTTGAATGCTGAAAAGGCTGAATCGATTCGCTCCCTCCGAACCAGTGGGAAAGGAATTGTTGGATTGACAACGGTTCCTGATTCGGATCGAAATGGAACATTTGGGTTTGGAACGCGCATTTCTCACATAGATGACGTTCCGTCGACCCGCCCATGCCTTCCTGGGTGAAGAGCACGGAAGCCGGCCGTTCTTTGCAATTGTCGCATAGCATAATCTGCACCTCGTATTCGTCGAATTCTATTCAAGCTGCCTATAGATGAGGGTCTTGAGCATTGCCTGTAAAACCCGTGCCCGCATGAGATCTCGTTCCGGCAATGGGTATTGGAGCGTCGTCCGGTCCACCGCAGCCAAGATGAGCCTCGACTCCCTCTCCGAAATTACTTCCTCATTCAACAGCCTATAGATGATTCCTTCGGCCATCGTGTACGTCGCGCCTTGTTGGATTCCTTCTAAAATATGTTCAATCAATTCCTTATGCGAATTCGTCTGAACGCGGTAAATCCGGATATACCCTCCCCCTCCACGCTTCGATTCGACGGCATATCCACGTTCTACAGTAAAGCGGGTGTTAATGACATAATTGATTTGCGAAGGAACGCACTGAAATTTCTCTGCGACTTCACTCCGTTTGATTTCTACAGTCCCGCTATCTTCTTTTTCGATAATCGCCTTTAAATACCCTTCTATAATGTCGGAAATGTTTCGCATGATGTCACCTCTTTTCTTCCGGTGTTAAGCCATTGACTTTGACTATCTTTGACTTAATTGTACATGAAAATACATCTAGCGCGCAATTGATATGTATTTATCACTTTTCATGTTTAGATTGGAATAAAACGGGTAATAAACTAGTTGAGGATTTTGTGCACCTCTTCTTCCTCTTCATGGAGTTTCGTTTAAAAGGGCAGATGAAAACGATTGAGGCAAACAGTCGTTTTTCTTCGCATCGCGCAGTCTGTCCTTTTGAACAAACTCTTATAATTAAAATTTCTTCTAACGGTTGATTTCCGTTCCAATCAACAGGGCTTGCTATCAAACAAAATATTAATGTATACAAAAAAAGTGACCCATTTCTAGATTAAATAGAGAATGGGTCGCTTTTTTGTCGAATTTCATTAAATAAAGCTCAAATTGTCCTAAAAACAACAGTTACCTAATTAATATGAATATAATCATATTGTCCCTTACTCTTTAATAAGTTACAGTGTAGAAGAGTCATATGAAGGAGGTATGGGAGAATGAATTCAGCTAAAATGCGCAATAAAGGGTTGTTCAACAGATTTCTAGATTTCATCGAGAAATACGGCAACAAATTGCCTGACCCCGTAATGTTGTTCGTTTACATTGCCGCACTTATTTTAGTTTGTTCAGCGATTTTCGGCGTCCTCGGCACATCAGCTATTAATCCTGGAACCGGCGAAGTGGTGAAAGTCGTCAATTTGCTGAACGGTGAAGGCCTCATTATGATCTTATCTAATTTGGTGAAAAACTTTGCGAGCTTTCCACCCCTCGGCCTCGTCCTCGTTGTTATGTTCGGTGTAGGGTTGGCAGAGTCAACCGGTTTAATCGCCACAGTCATGAAGACGACTATTTTGAACGCTCCAAAGAAAATCATCTTGCCGACAATCGTGCTTGTCGCAATTTTAGGGAATGCTGCTGCTGACGCGGCTATGGTCGTTTTGCCGCCCATTGTTGCGATGATTTTCATTGCGCTTGGCAGACACCCGATTGCAGGGCTTGCAGCCGCCTATGCATCTGTTGCGGGCGGATTTTCAGCAAACCTTATTATTAATGTGTTGGATCCTCTCATATACGGCTTCACAGAAATCGGTGCACATATCTATGACCCTACCTATTCAGGAAATCCCGGGATGAACTACTACTTTTTAGCGGTATCCACTTTAGTTTTAGTGCCTGTAGCAGTTCTTGTCACAACTAAAATTGTCGAACCGCGACTTGGCAAGTATGGAGGGGAGACTGAAGTATTAGAAGAAGTTTCATCTTTAGAGAAGAAGGGGCTACGATGGGCTGCACTTTCAGTCGCTCTCATTATCGGCATTGTTTTAGCTCTTTCACTTCCTGCAAATGGGCTTTTTCGCCATCCTGAAACAGGAAGTTTAACGACCTCGCCATTGATGGATAGCCTTGTTCCATTAATGATGATCCTTTTCCTTGTGCCATCAATTATTTACGGAAAAATCGTCAAGTCTTTAAACAACTCAAAAGACTTTGCAGATCATTTGGCGAAGGCAATGTCCAGCATGGGCATGTATATCGTCATCTCTTTCGCAGCAGCACAGATGATTGCATACTTCAATTGGAGCAATCTCGGCCCAATCGTAGCCATCAAAGGGGCTGAGTTGCTGGAAACATTAGGCTTGCAAGGTCTGCCACTGTTCATCGGCTTCATTATCGTCGCTGCCCTTATCAACTTCCTAGTTGCCAGCGCGTCCGCAAAATGGGCGATTCTCGCACCTGTTTTCGTACCGATGTTCATGATCATGGGATATAGTCCGGCATTGACGCAAGCCGCTTATCGTATCGGTGATTCCATCACCAACCCGATTACACCAATGCTTGCATACTTCGCCATCGTTCTGACATTCGCGAAAAAGTACGATCCAAAAATCGGAATTGGCACTTTCATGACCTCGCTTTTGCCATACTCAATCGCATTTGCAATCATGTGGATCATCCTATTCGCAGTTTGGTACTTGCTCGGCATCCCATTAGGACCACAAGGCGAGCTGTTTTTGAATAAATAATCAATACTAAATGTCCATAAGTAAAGGCAGCCCCCGATATTTCGGAGGCTGCCTTAATTTTATTCAATTGTAGCGTTCTTCATTTCCTTGACCGGTAGGAAGAGCTCGCCTGTTTCGTAATATGTGATGGCGAGATGGTCTCCTTCTTGGATGTAGATTGCTAACGGAACGGCTTCGGTGGAGACGATGTAGTTCCGCCCGTCGTCGGCAAGGATCGACACGATTGTGGCGTCGCCGGCGCGTTCCTTATAGACTCGGACAACGTTGACAGACGCTTTTCCTTCCTCGGCGTTCGAGCTGCCGTCGACTGTGCTTCCGCCGCGTTGCAATGCTGTTTTATACAGCCTTAACGCTTCGTTCGGCGAGTTGGCGTAAACCGAAATTTCTGGGTTCGCCGCCGAGACGATGAAGTAGTTTTGCAGGAAGCCGTTCGAGTCAAGTACCGGCGTCAACCAGCTCGCTTCGCCATAGAAGTTATAAAGCACCGGCATTTCCCCGTTCCATTTCTTCTCGATGAATTTCTTCTCGATAATTTGAAGAGCGCCTTGTGAATCCATATAAGACTCCTCAAGATTGCCAGTATAGTAAGTCGCCTCGCCCGTGCGGCCATCTGTCAATGCATAGCCGAGCATCGAGTCGACGCCTTCTCTCGGACTTGTGAAATCAGTAAAATAATACATATGACCGTTTTCATCGAATACCGGGCTGACATTCGATTCCGTCCCTTCGTCCGAAGGCAGCTTCACGTCCTTCTTCCCGACGATCGAATTCCAGAATCCGTGGACGTACTTTCCGAAATAGCTGTTTTGAAGGCTGACCGCTTCCGGCGAAACCGCCCCGTCGATGAATTCAGGGACTTTCGAAAGCGGATATTGATTCACTTCCCCAGTTCCCGGGTCGACCATGACAATTCCTTGTACATCGAATCCATTCCTCGCTGAAATGAAGTTTCCGTAGGAACGGATATAATGCGGCTTGCCTTCGTCATCGATTTCAAGCTGCACATCGCCGTAAAAGATGAGGTCCGGCATCGCCATCCGCATATGACGCTCCACTTGTTTATGAAAATATGATGAAGGGGTATACGCCATTTCAGTTTTCACGAACTTCGGATTATCCGCTGAATCGGTCGCACTCATCGTGAAGTAGCCAGGGGTCGTCTTCCCGTTCAGCCATTTGAAGAAGCCCGAAAACTCGACGGGTGCGATGTAGACGAACTTCCCATCTACCTTTTGGATTTGCAAGTTGCCAAGCTCATAATAGCTTGTATTCGGCACTTGACCGAATGCCTTCTTCATTTTATTCCGGGCGAATTGGGGTGGAACGCTTGCAGGCGTCTTCGTTTCGTCGAACGCCTTGATTTCAACCTGTTGGTCCATTTCCACCGCTATATATTTTTCATTCGCATTGAAAAGCGGCGCACAAAGGATGAACACACTGCCTGCTAATGCCGCCAAGAAAAGGACAATCTTAGCGCTTCTTTCCTTTCCGGTTGCCAGCACGACGCCCGCTAGAGTGGCGATGAGAGCTAGCGCCCACAAAGACGTCCAATTCCTGTCCAAATTTGAAACGTAGTAAAGTGCAAACGTGAGAGCCGCCATGAGCACAACAGTCGCTGACAAGGCTGCGATACGATTGAAGACAGGCTGCCCCTCTTTGGAGACCGACGTCAGCGGCACGATAATCATCGCGGAAACAATTCCGGCAACGAGTGAGAATAGGAGTAAATTTATCATCTAAACACTCTTTTCTATTAATATTAAACCTCTCCTATCTATACGGATGAAGCAGCTAAACGATTCATATATTTAATCATGATTTTGAATCCTTGAAAAAGGGCGATCCTTCAAGTTGATGTGCACCAACTTGAAGGATCGCCCCTTGTATTTATTCGATTAACTTGTCACCGGTTGTTTCGCTAACGGCTCCATATCGATTTCAAATCCTAGGTCCTCGAGCATTTGCCTGTCCCGGTCGCTTTCCTGCCCAGCTGTCGTCAAATAGTCGCCGATAAAAATTGAATTTGCCGGATAGAGGCCGAATGGTTGAAGCGAGCGCAAGTTCACTTCGCGGCCGCCCGAAATCCGGATTTCCTTCGTCGGATTCATAAAACGGAAGAGGCAGAGCACTTTCAAGCAATAACGCGGCGTCAGCTCATTCGTTCCTTCAAGTGGCGTCCCATCCACCGCGTGCAAAAAGTTCACAGGAATCGAATCGGCATCCATCGCATACAGGCTGCGCGCCATTGCAACAACATCCTCTTTCGTCTCCCTCATGCCGATGATCACACCGGAACAAGGAGAGATTCCCGCTTCCTTCGCCAGTTCCACCGTATTCACGCGGTCATCATACGTGTGAGATGTCGTAATGCTCTCATGGTGAGCAGCAGATGTATTAATGTTGTGGTTGTATCGGTCGACACCCGCTTCTTTCAAACGTTTTGCCTGTTCCGGTTTCAACAGACCGAGACAAGCACATACGGTCATGTCGCTGTATTTTGCCTTAATTTCCTTGACGGAATCAATGACGATGTCAAGCTCACGGTTTAGCGGCCCTCGCCCGCTAGCGACGATACAATATGTGCCTGCGTTCACAGACGCCGCACGTTCAGCCCCCGCCACAATTTCTTCCTGCTTCATCATCGCATATTTTTCAATCGGCGCTTTTGAGACGATCGATTGTGCGCAATATCCGCAGTTTTCCGGACAAAGACCGGATTTTGTATTAATGATCATGTTCAACTTCACTTTATTTCCATAATAATGCTTGCGAATCTTATAAGAAGCATGCAGCAATGGAAGCAGATCATCATCCGGACAATTTAATATAGAAAGCGCATCCTCATCCGATAAACTGCCGCCAGACAGCACACGGTCCGCCAATTCCATAAAAATCGTCAATGCGCCCGCCTCACTTTCAAAACTTTGTACATCCGATGGCCGAAGAATCCGGCAAGAATCGACAAGAGAATGTCTTTCGGCAACGGCGGAACCATCCAGGCCCAAGCCACTCCATAGCTGAATGCGTCAGGTGCTGCAGCCCATAACTTATAGGCAGCATACATCCAATTCGTCCCGAATAAATAATTCACACACATCGCAACTAAAGCTGCAATTACATAGCTTCGCAAACTTCCATTTCTTTCAACAATCTTCCCGGCAATATACGCAACGAGGATGAAGGAGACGATAAATCCGAATGTCGGAAAGAGAACCGCACTGAATCCTCCCTGGAATTTTGAGAAGACCGGCGCCCCTGCCAAGCCAACTGCCATATAGACTGTCATGGAAATCGCGCCGAGACGGCTTCCAAGAATTAATCCCGCCAAGACGGCGAAAAATGTTTGCAATGTAATCGGCACGCCGCCGATGACAAGAAACGGCACAAACGATGTAATATTCGCCCCGATCATCATCAATGCCGCAAACATACCACAATAGACGAGGCTGAGCGCACTCATCCCTCTTTTCGTATTCACTGTAGCTGTTGTCATAGTCCACCTCATAATTTAAGTTATCTTCAATAGAATAAAAGTTAACTCAAATTGTGTCAACCTGATTTTTATTTCAGTTAACCAAACATCTGCGAATAAAAAAACCGATAGCATCATTCGCTATCGATTCCTGTATCAACGCTAGTTGTCTTCACTTTTCGGGAATAAAAAATGGGCGAGTATTCCGCTTAGGACGGCTGCGCCTATCGTGATCCACATTCTCGACATGCCCGGAACTTCTTGAAAGTTTTTATGGAGCATCCACCATGCAATTCCGGCAACAAGGAGTGCAATCGGGACGGAAAATTTGAAAATCCTCAACAACTTCACCTTCTACCTTTTATTCATAGGCCCATTCTATCACAATTCACCTATTGACGTATCCAATATTTAACGATATGATGTTTTAAATTATTCAAACAACTGCATAACAAATTCTTATCGAGAGAAGCTGAGGGACTGGCCCGTCGAAGCTTCAGCAACCAGCCGTTTCGGTCAGGTGCTAATTCCAGCAGGTCCGTTTCGGCCTGGCAGATGAGAAGAAGCGAGAATTCACTATCCAAAGCCTTCTTTTCAGCGAAGGCTTTTTTATTTTTCAGTCCTGTCGAAATTTTTCGCATAGAGAGATGCGTTTTTGAGTCTTTGGAGAAGGTTATGCGCAATTTCGAGCATTTATGCGCATTTGGCAGCGTTTATGCGTCTTTTGATGGTTTTATGCGTGTCTGGCGACGTTTATGCGCTTTTGGGAAGATTTATGCGTATTTGGAGCCGTTTATACGTTTTTCCGATGGCAACATGCCGGATTGGTGTACAAGGGATTAGTAGGTTAAGGGATATCGATTGAAGAGAGGATGATTTCTTATGAGATTGCTTGATCGGTTAAAAGATAATGTACTGGTGGCGGACGGGGCGATGGGGACGCTGCTGTATTCATATGGCATTGATTTTTGTTATGAAGAATTGAACGTTGAGAAGCCTGAAATTATTGAGAAGATCCACCGCGAGTATATCGATGCGGGGGCGGATATCATCCAGACGAATACATATGGTGCTAATTCTCTCAAGCTCGCCCGTTACGGTATGGAGCATCGGGTAAAGGAATTCAACGAGGCGGCGATCCGGATTGCGAAGCGTGCCGCGGCGCCTGGCAATCAATTCGTGCTTGGGACAATCGGCGGTCTGCGCGGCATCCGGAAAAGTGACGCTTCGCTAACCGAAGTGCTGACGATGGTGCGTGAACAGGCTGACGCTTTGCTTTCCGGCGATCCCGACGGACTGTTGCTAGAGACATATTACGATTTTGAAGAATTGTCGACGGTCGTTACCGAGCTGCGGAAACTAACGAATCTGCCGCTCATTGCGCAAGTCGCAATGGATGAGCCCGGTGTCTTGCAAAATGGAATGAATCTCAATGACGCGCTTCATCAGCTGGAAGCGTTAGGAGCGGATGTCGTCGGCGTCAACTGCCGGTTAGGTCCGTATCATACGATCCAAGCATTTGAAAAAGTGACGATTCCGGAGCGAGCGTTCCTTTCCGCAGCTCCGAATGCAAGCTTGCTCGATGTCGAGGATGGACGGATCGTTTATGCGTCCGAAGCCGATTATTTCGGGCGTGCAGCAACCCTACTCCACGATGAGGGCGTCCGCCTGATCGGGGGATGCTGCGGAACGACGCCAAAGCATATCGCCGCCGCGAAAAAACAGTTGGCGGGACTGCCGCCGGTCACGAAAAAAATCGTCACACCTGAAAAACCGATTATCATCCGGGAAGCGGAACCTACAAAACACGTACCGCTTCATATAAAGGCCAAAACGCAAAGGACAGTCATCGTGGAACTAGATACGCCCCGCCATTTGGAGACAGAGCAATACTTCATCGGCGCGAATGAATTGCACGCAGCCGGTGTCGACGCCGTCACATTGGCGGACAATTCCCTCGCCTCCCCTCGCATTAGCAATATGGCGATGGGGTCGATGTTGAAGCATGAACATCATATCCGGCCGCTCGTCCACTTGACGTGCCGCGACCATAACTTGATCGGGCTGCAATCCCATTTGATGGGGCTCGATGCGCTTGGAATCCATGACATCCTCGCCGTCACGGGAGATCCGACGAAAGTGGGCGATTTCCCCGGCGCGACGAGCGTCTATGACGTCTCCAGCATGGAGTTGCTGCAGCTCATCAAACAATTGAACGAAGGGATTTCCTTCACGGGCAAGCCTCTTCGAAAAAAGGCGAAATTCTCGGTCGCTGCAGCGTTCAATCCGAATGTCCGCGTTCTCGACCGTGCTGTGCAGCGGCTCGAAAAGAAAATTGAGTGCGGGGCGGATTATTTCATTACACAGCCCGTCTATACGAAGGAGAAGATCATCGACATTCACGAAGCGACGAAGCATTTGGATACGCCGATCTTCATCGGCATCATGCCGCTCACAAATATTCGGAATGCCGAATTCCTGCACCATGAAGTGCCGGGCATCAAACTGTCCGAAGAGGTGCTCGACCGGATGGCCGCATGCGGGGATGACCGTGAAAAAGCGACACAGGAAGGCATTAATATAGCGAAGGAACTGATCGACACAGCAGCGGAACTATTCAACGGCATCTATATCATTACGCCGTTTCTCCGCTATGACATGTCTTTGGAACTCATCAGCCATATAAAAGAACTTGACGGGAAGAAGGAGAGGAGTATTGTCCATGCCTAAACATCCAATCGAACAACAGCTAAAAAACAGAATCCTCATCATAGACGGAGCGATGGGCACAATGCTGCAAGCGGAAGATCTCTCGACAGACGATTTCGGCGGAGAGGAATACGATGGCTGTAACGAATATTTGAATATCCTTCGCCCCGATATCCTCGATAAGATCCACCGGGCCTATTTGGAGGCGGGAGCGGATATCATTTGCACGAACACATTCGGAGGCACCCCCCTCGTACTGGACGAATTCAGCCTCGGCCACCGGGCTTCTGAAATTAATAAAAAGGCTGTGGAAATCGCGATAAAATGTGCAGCCGACTACTCGACACCGGAGTGGCCGCGTTACGTCGCCGGCGCAATCGGTCCGACAACGAAGACGCTTTCCGTCACAGGAGGAATTACATTCGACAAGCTTTCTGACGATTTCTATGTGCAAGCAAAGGCATTGATCGAAGGCGGTGCTGATCTTTTATTGATGGAAACGAGCCAAGACATGCTCAATGTAAAAGCGGGGACAATCGGGATCAAACGGGCTTTCGACGAAACAGGTATCGAGCTCCCTGTCATGATATCGGGGACGATTGAACCGATGGGAACGACTTTGGCCGGGCAAAGCATCGAAGCGTTCTATATATCGATTGAGCATATTAAGCCGCTGTCAGTCGGATTGAACTGTGCGACAGGTCCGGAATTCATGACGGATCATCTGCGCTCACTTTCCGATCTTGCGACGAGCTATGTCACGTGCTATCCAAACGCCGGATTGCCTGACGAAGAAGGTCATTACCATGAATCGCCTGAATCCTTATCCTTGAAGCTGAAAGGATTCGCGGAAAAAGGATGGCTGAATATGGTCGGCGGCTGTTGCGGCACGACCCCTGATCATACCCGCGCGCTCCGTGAAGCGGTTGACGGTCTCACCCCGCGCCAGAAGCCTGAGAACGGGCATGACCATGCTGTTTCAGGCATCGAACCGTTATTATATGACCCATCGATGCGCCCGCTGTTAATCGGCGAACGAACGAATGTCATCGGTTCAAGGAAGTTCAAACGGTTGATTGTCGAAGAAAAATTCGAGGAGGCTTCCGAGATTGCACGTGCTCAAGTGCGCGGCGGTGCTCACGTCCTAGACATTTGCCTTGCGAATCCGGATCGTGATGAGCTTGAAGACATGAAGAACTTCATGCAGGAAGTCGTCAAAAAGGTGAAAGTGCCTCTTGTCATCGATTCGACGGATGAAAAGGTCATCGAAGAGGCGTTGAAGTTCTCCCAAGGAAAAGCGATCATCAACTCCATCAATTTGGAGGATGGCGAAGAACGATTCGACGCGGTGATGCCTCTCGTGAAGAAATTCGGCGCTGCTGTCGTCGTCGGGACGATTGATGAAATCGGAATGGCAGTGTCGCGCGAACGGAAGCTTGAGATTGCGGAACGCTCCTATGATCTCCTTGTGAACAAATGGGGAATCGCTCCTGAAGATATCATTTTCGATCCGCTCGTGTTCCCTGTCGGAACGGGTGATGCACAATACATCGGTTCGGCAGTTGAAACGATCGAAGGCATCCGGCTGATCAAGGAGAAAATGCCGCGGTCGTTGACGACGCTCGGCGTGAGTAACGTTTCCTTCGGGCTGCCCCCTGTCGGCCGTGAAGTACTGAACGCGGTGTACTTGTATCATTGCACCCAGGCGGGACTCGATTACGCGATTGTCAATACGGAGAAGTTGGAACGGTACGCTTCCATTCCGGAGAATGAAATAAAACTTGCGAATGATCTTCTGTTCACGACAACCGATCAGACGCTTGCGGATTTCACGGATTTCTACCGGGATAAGAAGAAAGAGAAGACCGAGGACGATATTCCGAAGACGGTTCCTGAACGGCTCGCGTATTACGTCGTCGAAGGGACGAAGGAAGGCCTGATCCCTGACTTGGAGGCGGCGCTCGAGATGTATGATTCGCCGCTCGAAGTCATTAACGGACCGTTGATGGAAGGGATGTCGGAGGTCGGCCGCCTGTTCAACGATAACCAACTGATCGTAGCTGAAGTATTACAAAGCGCGGAAGTGATGAAGGCTTCGGTTTCATTCCTCGAGCAGTTCATGGAGAAGAAAGAGGACGATTCCGGTAAAGGAAAAATCATTTTGGCTACGGTCAAAGGGGATGTCCATGACATCGGGAAAAACCTTGTCGACATCATCTTGAGTAATAACGGGTACCGCGTCATCGATATTGGCATTAAAGTGACGCCAGCGACCCTCATTGACGTCATCCGGAAAGAGAAGCCGGACATTATCGGGCTGTCCGGATTGCTCGTGAAGTCTGCACAGCAAATGGTGCTCACCGCCCAAGATTTCAAGGCGGCAGGCATCGACACGCCTGTCATGGTCGGCGGCGCTGCATTGACACGAAGATTCACGGAGACGAAGATCGCACCGGAATACGATGGGCCGGTCATCTATGCGAAGGATGCGATGCAAGGACTCGACCTTGCCAACCGGTTGCAGGGCGGAGACAAAGAGGCTTTGCTGAATGAACTCGTGGAAAAGCAGGAGAAGCGTATCGAATCAGAGGCGATTCGTGCGACGCGGGATACCGCGGTTGCCGTATTACCGAGGCCAGTGAAGACAGTGCGGGAAGATGCGCCGGTTTTCGTCCCATCGGACTTGCGTAGACGTGTCCTTAGAGATTACTCAGTCTCGCATTTGTACCCTTACGTCAATATGCGGACGCTGATCGGGCATCATTTGGGGTTGCGCGGCAATGTCGATAAGATGCTTTCGAATGGCGAGGAGCGTGCAGTGCAGCTTCATGAAATGGTGACGGGCTTCCTGGAATCCGGCAATCTCTCCGCTTCCGGCTTGTACCAGTTCTTCCCCGCGCAGGCGGACGGAGACGATGTGATCATATATGATCCGGAAGACGCGAAGACGGAAATCGAACGCTTCACGTTCCCCCGTCAAAGCAAGGAGCCGTTCCTCTGCCTCGCCGACTATTTGAAGACGGTGGAAAGCGGTGAGATGGACTATGTTGCGCTCATGCAAGTAACGGCGGGACACGGTGTACGGGAGTATGCGAACAGGTTGAAGGCGGAAGGGAAATTCCTCGAGAGCCATGCGTTCCAAGCGACAGCGCTTGAATTGGCGGAAGGATTCGCCGAGCGTGTCCACCAGGAAATCCGTGATCAATGGGGATTCCCGGACGCCACCGATTTCACGATGCGCGACCGGTTCGCTGCCAAATACCAAGGTCAGCGCTTCTCGTTCGGCTATCCGGCTTGTCCGAACCTTGAGGATCAGTCTAAACTCTTCGGGTTGCTGAAACCGGAAGACATCGGCGTCCATTTAACCGAGGAGTTCATGATGGAGCCGGAAGCATCGGTATCGGCCATCGTATTTGCGCATCCAGACGCGCGGTATTTTAATGTGGATTGACTTGTTGGTCGCCTCCTATGTGGGGGCGGCTTTTTTTGGATGGGGTTTGGACGTGGGGAGTGGTGTTTTGGACGCGTGGGAGGTTGGTTTGGGCGCGGATGGCGGTGCTTTGGACGCGCGGAGGATTGCTTTGGACGCGGAGAGCTTTATGTGTCTGCTTCTCTCCACCGTCGCGATTCAAAAAAACAAAAAAGCTGTCCCGCTGTCGAAGTGCTCGACGCCGGAGACAGCTGTATTGCTGTTAGAACCCTCTTCTCCCAAAGCCGAAGAAGCCTCTGCCCCTTCTACCGAAACCAGGCCCTTGTCCAGGGTATACCGGCGCGCCCATTACGGTTTCCGTTGTCTCAGTAAAATAGTGCCGCGGCGTGATAACAGGATGCTGCCTATTGACGTTGACAATCGGATGAATATACGGTTGTTCAACTGGGAAGAATTGGTCATTGAAGCGACATTGTGTCGGGCAAACGATTGGTTGCAGTTGGCTCATTGGCATCATCCGGTTTCCTCCACAAAATCCTCCGCACTGTCCTCCACAATGTCCTCCACAGTGTCCGTGTTGCATCATCATCTTCACTCACCCCCCTCTACCTATTACATGTGAAAAAGACCGGGACATACGGGCGAGCGACCATGGACGATATGAATTTCACTAGTTATTTGTTCTGTGTGCTTGTCTTCCCCTTCTCCTCAATCTATTTCCCTTTCACTTGCTGATAAGCTTCCAATGCACGCTTCCTCGCAGCGGCGTGATCGACAATCGGTAAGGGATATGTCACACCCATTTGAATGCCCGCCTCTTCTAACACGGACGGTGGCGCTTCCCACGGCCTATGGATATACGGGGCTTGCAGACCGGAAAGTTCCGGCACCCATTTCCGTATATACTCGCCATCCGAGTCAAACTTTTCACTTTGCAAGAACGGATTGAAGACTCTAAAGTAAGGTGCACAGTCAATGCCGCATCCTGTTATCCATTGCCATCCCATTGCGTTGTTGGCGGTGTCAAAGTCGAGGAGCGTATTTTTGAACCAGTCGTAGCCCTCTCCCCACGGAATCAACAGATGTTTGACTAAAAACGAGGCGGTTACCATTCGTACACGGTTATGCATCATACCTGTTTCCCACAGTTCCCGCATACCGGCATCGACGAGCGGATAGCCCGTCTGCCCCCTTTTCCATTTCATGAGTTGCTCAGCTGTGCCTTGCCAAGGAAAGTCTGCAAATTGCTTCCGCAATGGGATCCGAATAATGTCTGGGTAATGAATCAGTTGATGGTAGGCAAAATCACGCCATATCAATTGTTTAAGAAAAGTATCAATCGATCGATGAAACTCTATTTCCGGCATCTCCTCATATACTCTTTTCGCAGAATGCCACATCGCCTTCACACTAATGTTACCTGCAGCAAGATAAGGAGAGAGCATAGAGGAAGAACCGCTCGAAATGAGGTCCCTCTCTGTTCCGTAATAAAATATTCCATCATCAGAAAACTGTTCCCATTTCTCAACCGCCGCTTCCTCCCCGGGCTCCCAGTACTCGTGGAATTTCTGATGCCACGGATGTTTATCCAACATGCGTAACTGATCCAAGGAAAGTGTTTCAATCTTTCGGTCTGTTCCTTTCATCCCTTCTGGAACAGGCAGCGGGCGGTCTACAGTCTCCTGCAAACACCTCTTCCAAAAAGAAGTGAACACTTTATAAGGTTCGCCTAGTTTATTCACAAGATCGGGATTGAATAAAAGGAGTCCGTGGAATGTTTGCACCTCCATCCCGATCGATTCGAGCTGTGCTGCAATCCTGCTTCCCTTCGTTCTCTCAGCAGGCTCATAGCGTTCATTGAAATAAACGGCATCCGCACCCGCTTCTTCCATTACTTCGACAAGCGCATCAAACTCATCTCCAGATTTAATAAAGAGCTTCAAGCCACGTGCCTGAAGCCCCTTTTCAAGAGATGCCACCGAATGGTAGAGCCACCATAAGGAGGCTTCACTCTCCGCGTATGCCTGCTTTTCTTCTTCTGACCAAATGAAGACAGGAATGACAATTCCCTCTTCGGCCGCCTCCCATAACGCAGGGTTATCATGTAACCGAAAATCTTTACGGAACCATACAATTGTCCGTTTCATCTATCTCATCCTTCTCGGCAAGCGTCAATTCTGTTCGTGCAAGACGCCGTCTGTCATATTCATATTATACACTTTGTCACATTAGCCTATGTATGGCTACCTTAAGCAAAAAGCTGTCCGGAAAATCAGTCTAAGCTACTTTCTGGACAGCTCTCATGTATGCTTTTGCCGATGAATCAGATAGTCTTTGTACTAGCTAGCACCCGGCCATCATCCGGTTCGCCGAGGACACCCTCCGTCTGAGCAACGACAACTGCGCAAGCTGCATCTCCTGTGATGTTGACGGCCGTACGCACCATGTCAAGCAGTCGGTCGACCCCTAAGACGAGTGCAATTCCTTCGACAGGTAGACCGACAGATGTCAAAACCATCGCCAGCATGATCAGCCCTGCACCCGGCACGGCGGCAGTCCCAATGCTGGCAAGGACTGCGGTAAGGACGACGGTGAGCAATTGTCCCATTGACAGTTCAATGCCATAAGCTTGGGCGATGAAAACAACTGCCGCCCCTTGCATGATTGCCGTTCCGTCCATGTTGATCGTCGCGCCTAAAGATTGTGTGAAAGAACTGATCGACTCCGGCACTTTCAGCCTCTCCTGCGCAGTCTTCATGGAAATCGGAAGCGTTGCCGCGGAGCTCGCCGTACTGAAGGCGACGACCTGCGCCGGAAAGAAGTTCTTGAAGAACCAGATCGGATTCCGTTTTCCGAGCAAGGACACCGTGCCCCCGTAGACGACGATCGAGTGGATGAGAAGAGCGCCTAGGACAACGCCCATATACATCCCCATCGCCTGCAGCGCGTCGAATCCTTGACTGCCGACTGCTGACGCAATCAAGCCGAAAGCTCCATATGGTGCAAACTTCATGACGAAGGTGATGAGATACATAATTAGTTCATTCGCCTGCTCCAGCAATTCGGTGACTCGCTCCACCCGCTTGCCGAGCATTGCGATCCCGAATCCAACTAAAGCTGCAAAGAAGATGATTTGCAGCATATTCCCTTCTGCCATTGCAGAGACCGGATTCGTCGGGATGATACCCAGCAACGTATCCATGACTGGCGGTGCTTCTGCCGCTTCATAATTCGCTCCTGACGTATCAAAGTTTCCTCCTGCACCCGGCTTCAGCATGAGTGCCAAGGAGAGGGCAATGACGATGGCGATGGCAGTTGTAGCCAAGAAATATCCTATCGTCTTCCCTCCAATCCTTCCTAGCTTCTTAGGATCACCTATGCCTACCGTTCCAAGCGCGATGGAAACAAAGACGACCGGGATGACGAGCATCTTCATAAGGTTCAGGAAGATGCTTCCTAACGGCTTGAACAGGTACTTATCCATAAATCCGAAAACTTCCGGGGCGAACAAGTTCAGAATTAGTCCGACAACGACACCGGCAATGAGGGCAATGATAATATTGCGTGCTAACTTCATGGCGATTCCTCTCCTCCTTCGGAAGCAATAAAGTGAAAATGCTCTCTTTTATGCTATCTGTCTATCTATCCCTTATTTTTAAAATTTTGAAACTTCGTTTCTTCTAGTAATAAAAAAGGGCAGTCCCCATTGATTGGAGACAGCCCTGTTACACTTTATTATTGGTAAACTCGCGGCAATTCTTTCGGATCAAATCCCGCAGCTTCTTTCACATTCTTTGTATACTGCGGATAATGGACAGGTGAACCTTCGTCAATCATCTCGAGAGATGCGATGAAATCAGGGTCCTGCCTCAGTTCCATTTCGTACGGATCAATGAATACGCGTTCCATTCAATCACTCTCCTTTACATGTTACCCAAGGCAAATGTGACAGGAAATGAAGACGACAACCGTAATAGAAAAGCTACGGCATCCTCTCCCGATATTACTATTATACCAAATTTTCTGTATTACGTAAAGAATCATAGATTGCGTTTCTTTTTGTTCAATAAGGATATAATAATACTAAGCATGTCGGAAGGAGCCACTACGATGAAACGAATTGTATTATTCGATGGAGAATGCAACTTTTGTAATTCAAGTGTGCAATTCATAATAAAACGTGATCCTGCTGCCCACTTCCTTTTTTCTTCATTGCAAAGCGAAACCGGCGAAAAGTATGTGAAGCAATACCAAATTCCGGATGATGTCGATAGCATCGTATTGATTGAAAACGGAAAGGCGTACACAAAATCTTCCGCAGCACTCCGTATCGCAAAAAAGTTGGATGGCTTATGGCATCTCTTGTTTCTATTTATACTCGTCCCACGTAAAATCCGTGACGGCTTTTACGACTATTTTGCGCGCAACCGCTATCGGTGGTTCGGCAAAAATGAAGGTGCGTGCATGCTTCCTTCTCCGGAAGAAAGAAAACGATTTATTTAACAATATTCCGGCGCTTCCTCTTTTATGAGAAGCGCCTTATTTTATTTCCGAATAACTTCTGAGGAGCGGACATACATTTGGAGAACAGCTAGGAGTTTGTCCCAAGTCGACTTATTCACCGCGTTGAAAGTTTCTCAATTGTCAGGTAAAATGTAAAAAACAGTTCTAAAGGGAGGAAATATGGGAAAAAAGTTCATATGTAATCTGTTCGCTCTGTTGGCGCTCGTACTGTATGTGGGAATGGCTCCCCTTCAAATTGTAAACGCCGACACTACTGTCGAGCATAGTGCAAACGAAGTTGCCGCACCGACGTGGGTCGCCTCCGCGAGTTATCTCGCGTTAGGGGATTCGCTCGCAGCAGGGATGGACCATCTCGGTAAAATGGGTGAAGGCTATGCCGATTACCTGGCAGGCACTCTGGAAGAAACAGGGCTATTGGATTCGTTCAATAAAACATTCGCTGTGCCTGGCTATACGACTAAGGATGTACTGAAGGACATCGAAGCAAATGTGACGCGGAAAGATGCTGACGGCAATTCCATCCAACTGCATGACGCGATTGCCAAAGCAGACTTAGTCACGATCAGTGCCGGCGCGAACGATGTGCTTGCGCATGTGAAAATTGATCCGTCGACGTTTGCTCTGACGTATGACGAGAAAGCGCTTCAAATGGAAATTAAGCAAGTGGGTCTAAACTTGATGCAGATCATTACAGCAATCCATAAGATTAATCCTGACGCGCAAGTGTATGTGATGGGCTATTACAATCCTTATCCTCACCTACCTAAGGAGATTCAACCTTTGCTCGCACAGCTGTTGGACGGTGTGAATAAAGCGATTGAGACGGCAGCGCAATTGCCGAATGTCGATTGGGTGGAGACTGCCGATATCGTTGCAAAGGATTTCAAAGTCAATTTGCCCAATCCGCAAAATATCCACTTAAGTCCTGAAGGCTATCAGATTGTGGCGGAACAGTTTTGGAATAAAGTACAAGCTGATTATCCTTGGATACCTGTCGATGCTTTTGTAGCCGATGAAGTGACAACGGATTCTGTCACGCTCGCTTGGAAGCCGGCGACGTCTAAAGGTCAGATTGCGACGTATGATATTTATCTCGGCGATGAAAAGGTCGGATCTGTTGGAGGAGATGTGTTTACATTCACGGTCGGGGATTTGGAAGAAAATCAATCGTATGCATTTTCTATCTTGGCGGTAGATGAAAACGGCATGAGCAGCGAGGATTCGCCTTCCGTCACAGTGACGACGAAAGCGGCAGCCTCATTATTCAACGATATTCAAGGTCATTGGGCCGAAGAAGCGATTGAGCAAGCCGCTTCACTCGGGATTTTCAATGGATATGCGGATGGATCGTTCAAGCCGGATAATGGATTGACCCGGGCGCAAGCGGCTTCAGTTTTCGTGCGGGCACTGAACTTGCCGGCCGCAGACATTTCGGTGCCATTCGATGATATCGGCGATTATGCCGCAGCGACGCAATCCGATATTCAAACGGCATTTGCAAACGGCCTCGTCAAAGGTGAAAACGGTCATTTCAAACCGACGCAGAATGTGAGTCGTGCACAGTTGGCGCTAATGGTATGGCGTGTAGCTATCGGTGAACTCGGCGGCGCTATGTCTGAGTCCAATTCATTCACTCCTCCGACTGATATGGGTGATTATGACGCGGAGACGGTCCATGCAATTGCAACGATGAGCGGACTCGGTGTCATTTCGTTGGAGGATGGAGCTTTCAAACCGACTGAACAAGCGACGCGCGCATTTGCTGCGAGTCTGTTGACGAAATTATTGAGTCTATCCAATCAGTAATTTGAAAAAGGTTCCGGACACCTGATCGGTTGTCCAGAACCTTTTTGTCATGCCTTGGAAGCTTGCTGAATTTGTTCATTTTCCTCCGACGTAAAAGCTCGGGACCGTGTAAGAAATCGCTTCCCTTCCACCCCCTCCAAGGAGAACATACCTCCCCTGCCTTCCACGACGTCAATGATCAGCTGTGTATGCTTCCAATACTCGTATTGGTTTTTATGCATGTAGAAAGGCGTCCCTCCGATATGTCCGAGAAGGACGTCCTGATCTCCGATGATCAGGTCGCCTTCAGGGTAGCACATCGGGGAGGAGCCGTCACAGCATCCTCCCGATTGGTGAAACATCAATGGGCCATGCTTTCCCTTCAATAATTCAATCAACTCCAGAGCGGCGTCCGTTGCAAGAACGCGTTCGGGCATCGGCATTCCTCCTTTCATTCGAAAATCAGAAATCCCTCTATTAATTAAAAGAAGCCTAATTTGTCTTCGCTATAGCTGACGAGCATATTTTTCGTCTGTTGGTAATGGGACAGCATTTGCAGGTGGTTTTCACGTCCGATTCCGGATGCTTTGTAGCCTCCGAAAGCGGCGTGTGCCGGATATGCATGGTAGCAGTTCGTCCAGACGCGACCTGCTTGGATGCCACGTCCGAAGCGGTATGCCGTGTTCATGTCGCGTGTCCAGACGCCCGCTCCTAGGCCGTATAATGTGTCGTTCGCAATTTCCAACGCTTCTTCCTTCGTCTTGAATGTCGTGACGGAAACGACCGGCCCGAAGATTTCCTCTTGGAAGATACGCATCTTGTTATTCCCTTTGAAGACAGTCGGTTTGACGTAATAGCCATCCGCCAGCTCTCCTCCGAGCTTGTTCTGCTCTCCACCAGCGAGGCACTCTGCCCCTTCCTGTTTCCCGATATCAAGGTACGAAAGGATTTTCTCCAATTGCTCCGTTGAAGCTTGTGCGCCCATCATGACTGTCGGGTCGAGCGGGTTGCCGGTTTTGATCGCTTTGACGCGCTCGATTGCACGCTCGATGAATTTGTCGTAAATGGACTCCTGGATTAATGCACGTGAAGGGCATGTGCACACTTCACCTTGGTTCAAGGCAAACATGACGAAGCCTTCAATCGCTTTATCCAGAAATTCATCGTCTTCCGCCATGACGTCCTCGAAGAAGATATTCGGCGATTTCCCGCCAAGCTCAAGCGTCATCGGAATCAAGTTCTGTGATGCATATTGCATGATGAGGCGGCCAGTCGTCGTCTCGCCTGTGAATGCGATTTTACCGATCCGCGGGTTCGACGCAAGCGGCTTGCCCGCTTCGAGACCAAAACCGTTGACGATATTGACGACTCCTGCAGGCAATAGATCCTCGATCAATTCCATCAATACTAAGATGGACGCAGGCGTTTGCTCAGCCGGCTTCAGCACGACGCAGTTCCCGGCAGCGAGCGCAGGTGCAAGCTTCCAAACCGCCATCAAGAGCGGGAAGTTCCAAGGGATGATCTGACCGACGACTCCAATCGGTTCATGGAAATGGTACGCCACTGTATTATTGTCGATTTGGCTGACGCCGCCTTCTTGCGATCGAATTGCCGAAGCGAAATATCTGAAATGGTCGATTGCGAGCGGCAAATCGGCATTCAGCGTTTCGCGAACCGCTTTACCGTTCTCCCATGTTTCCGCAACGGCAAGCATCTCAAGATTCGCTTCCATGCGATCAGCAATTTTCAACAGGATATTCGCCCGTTCCGTAACGGACGTTTTCCCCCAAGCATCTTTCGCAGCATGGGCTGCATCTAGCGCAAGCTCAATATCTTCCGCAGTCGAACGCGCCACTTGCGTAAACACTTTGCCCGTGACTGGCGTTGGGTTGTCGAAATACTGTCCATTCACTGGGGCTGTCCATTTTCCGCCGATAAAATTATCATAGCGTTCCTTAAAATTCACCTTAGCCCCTTCTGTGTTCGGAAATGCATAAACGTGATTCTCAACAGCTTGTACCATGTTCCATTCCTCCCTATTCTTTAAAGATTGCTATAGTAAGTGCAAAAATTGCACACAAAGCCACCATATGCAGAAGCATGCAGCGCCATTCAATTTGAATGCGCTTACATTTATTAAACGAAGAGTCTGTTAATTCCATTCTATCTGACTATATAAATTATTGCAAGTTACATAGATTAGATTTTCATATGAGAGCAATGTTTACCGTTTGTTCATTCCGCCGTAATAATTTGTTCATACTTTCCTTTTACAATGAAAATAACAAGAACAAGGAAGGGGTTTTAGTTATGGATAGTTCATTCGGCAAACGTTTCATCTCGTCAGTCGGAGCGGGCATTCTCGGTTCTGCGCTTACGTTGGGCGTTGTGGCGAACACAGATATATTGCAGGCAAAGATAGTTAAGGAGGAAACAGCGGCTATGACGGAGAGTTCGTCCTCGACTCGGAATATCGTCCAAACTTCGGCGAATGCCCCCACTACCCTTTCCGATATGGTGGAGCATGCATCGAAAGGGATTGTCGGTGTATCAAACTTTAAAAATAACGGCAACCGGTTCGCCGGCAGCTCCGAGCTTTCGGAATTCGGAACGGGCTCCGGAGTCATCTATAATATCGATGGCGACGATGCCTATATCGTGACGAATAATCACGTCATCGAAGGTGCAGGCAAAGTCGAAGTGACTTTGCAAGGCGGCGAAAAGGAGACTGCGGAGCTGATCGGAAGCGATGCATTGACCGATTTGGCCGTCTTGAGAATCAGTAGCAAACAAGTCGACACCGCCCTTGAGTTCGGGGATTCCGACACACTGCGGGCAGGCGATTCGGTCGTCGCGATCGGAAATCCGCTCAGCCTGGATTTTTCCGGCACCGTCACACAAGGCATCATTAGTGCGCCATCACGTTCTATCGATGTGAAAACAACTGCAGGCAACTGGGAAATGAACGTCATCCAAACCGACGCAGCCATCAATCCCGGCAACAGCGGCGGCGCCTTACTGACGCCGGATGGTAAAGTCATCGGCATCAATAGTTTGAAAATCGCGGAAAACGGCGTGGAAGGCCTCGGATTTGCCATCCCGAGCAATGACGTCGTCCCATTGCTTGAAGAAATCACGAAGAACGGAAAAATCGAGCGGCCTTATATCGGTGTCAGCCTCGCGGACTTGGCCGACGTTCCGTATATGTATGTGCAAAACCTTCCACAAGAAGTAAAAGGCGGCGTGATGGTCGCAAGTGTCGACCCGACATCTGCTGCGGGGAAGGCGGGATTGAAAGAGCAGGACGTCATCACCGCGATTAACGGAACCGACATTAACAACTCAATGGAGCTGCGAAAATTCCTTTATTCCGAGCTTTCGATTGGAGACAAAGCGACGCTCACCGTTTACTCAGGCTCCCAAAAACGGACGGTTGAATTGACATTGACGAGCAATTCGCCTGTCGACTAAATGAACAAAACGACTAAACACCTTTGCTAGTTATATGTTTAGCAGAGGTGTTTCATATTCATAGGTCTTTCTTTCATATTCTTCTTTGAAATCATCTTGAAAGGCTCTTTCACGTTTGATAAAGTTAAAACAACTCATTCGTCTGACTATTCTGATGGGTGTAGGTGTATACTCAGAGGCTTTCACTAAAAGAGGGGGATTGAGATTTGAAACCGGTCATCGGCATTACTTCCAACATAGATTCAACTGCACATACGCTCCAACACACTTACATCCAAGCAGTCATTACTACAGGAGGTATACCTCTTATCATACCGACAGGGGTGGAAAGTGACGTACAGCAAATTACCACGCTACTCGATGGTTTACTAATCACAGGCGGAGGTGATATAAATCCTCAACTATTCGATGAAGAGCCTTTGCCGCAACTTGGAAACGTGACGCCCGAAAGAGACTCGATCGAATTGGAACTGACGAGGTATATGCTCGCTTTGGATAAACCGATTCTTGGAATATGCAGAGGTCACCAAGTGCTGAATGTCGCTTTCGGCGGAACGCTTTACCAGGACATCACCTCGCAAATCACTATTCCGGTATTGCAGCACGATCAAAAGGCGAAGAGGGATCACCAATCACATACGGTCCATATTGAAAAAGACACTATCCTCAAGTCCATCGCGACTTCCGACAAAATCTTGGTGAATTCTTATCATCACCAAGCGTTAAAGGATGTCCCCTCTCCGCTCATCGTATCTGGAAAAGCAAGCGACGGCATAATCGAAGCGGTTGAAAGTACAGATCACCTTTTCGTCGTAGGCGTACAATGGCACCCTGAGGCTTTGATGCAAAATGCCGATCAGGTTTCCATGCGCTTATTCAACGCTTACATGAAAGCTTGTGTTGAGAGGATGGTTGCCGTTGAATATCATTGACCTGCACTGCGACGTACTGGCTAGAATGCATAAAGCAAAAGGGAAAATTACATTTAAAGATTCCACTGATCTCGATGTCACTTACGAAAAACTGAAACAGGGCGGAGTTCTAATCCAAGCTTTCGCCATCTTCATTTCACCATCCATCAAGTCGGACCAAAAATTCCAGGCGGCACTCGATCAGATCCATTACTTTTATACCGAAGTGATTGGCAAAAATACGAATATGAAGGCGCTGAAATCGTGGGATGATTTTGATCGGCTTGAAAAAGGGCAGATCGGTGCGTTTCTTACGCTCGAGGGTGTCGATTGCATCGGAAATGATATGCAGAAGCTGTCGATTCTACGTGAACTTGGTGTCCTTTCGATAGGATTGACGTGGAACAATGCGAATTTAGCTGCGGATGGAGTCGAGGAAGAGCGGGGTGCAGGCTTAACGGCGTTTGGTAAAGAAGTTATTCAATTTTGCAATGAAAATAGCATTCTCTCGGACGTTTCCCATCTCAGCGAAAAGGCGTTTTGGGACGTTTTGGACTTGGCCCACTTTCCAATTGCGAGTCATTCCAATTCAAAAACAATTTGCGATCATCCTCGGAACTTGACGGATGAGCAGGCAACGCATTTATTCAAAAAGAATGGACTGATCCACGTCATTTATAATCCGCCTTTTGTTACCGAAAGAGGTTCCGCTTCCATCTCCTCATCACACATATTGACCACTTCTGCTCCCTTGGAGGCGTCCGGCAAATCGGATTAGGTTCCGACTTTGACGGCATCACTGAAAAAATCATTGGTCTTGAAGATGCCTCGATGCACCCCGCCTTGATCAACGAGCTATTGGCAAGGTTTAGCGAGGATGAAGTGAAAGGATTTGCATACAAGAACTTCCTTGACCACCGCCCAGGCAGGAAGACCGTTCCACTATACTATTCAGGGGATGGAGTGTTCTTTCAGAGATAGTAGTTTTTTGTGGTAACGATTAATATAGTTGAATAATATTCTCGCCCGCTTAGATGATTGCTAAGCGGGTTTTTCTTCTTCATTCCGTTATAATCATAGAATAGAGAAACCTTTACTTAGGAGGACGGCAAATGAAAATCCTCGTAATTGAAGACAATGAGAGCGTCTCTTCCATGATCGAACTGTTTTTTGAAAAGGAAGGGATACAAGGCGAGTTCGTAAAAGACGGGCTTGAAGGCTATGAGCGGGCCATTTCTGGAAATTGGGACTGTCTAATCATCGACTGGATGCTGCCGGGGATGGACGGGGTGACGATCTGCCGGAAGCTCCGCCGAGACGACGTTGCAGTGCCGATCATCATGCTGACCGCAAAGGATAGCGAATCCGACCAGGTGCTTGGGCTTGAAATGGGTGCGGATGATTATGTGACGAAGCCGTTCAGCCCGCTGGCGCTCATGGCCCGCATCAAGGCAGTCACGCGCCGGTATGCTGTTGCAAAAGAAGATCGCATTGACGTCGACACTTTGAAAACGAGACATTTCACTATTAATACTGCCACGCGCGAAGTGCTATTAGACGACAAGCCCGTGCCGAATTTGACACCGAAGGAATTCGACCTGCTCCATTTTTTCATTCAGCACCCTAAACAGGTGTTTTCGCGCGAGCAGCTTTTGGATCGAGTGTGGGGTTATGACTTTTACGGCGATGACCGGACGGTGGATGTGCATATTAAACGGCTCCGCTCGAAAGTGTCGAAGGCAGATCAGCCGTTTTTCCACACGGTTTGGGGCATTGGCTACCGATTTGACGAAACGGCCGGTGACGCGGAATGAAAATCAAATATTTCCACCAGCAGCTGGCAAGCCATTTCAGTGTCATCATCATCGCTTTTCTAATCCTAAGCCTGCTGTTCTCCCATTTCGTCGAGCAATTCGTCTATGACAATAAAACCGAGGAGCTCGCCTCCTACGGACAATCGATTTTGACAGATATCGAGCAGGATCAGAGGAATTCCCGCTCCCTCTTAAAATCATACGGATATGTATTGGAGGGCCGGGATATCCAATACTCCTTATTCGACGAAAAGTCGGCCATCATTTATTCGACCGGACTTGAGACGCCTTTGATTGAACTCAATGAGGAAGAGTGGCGGGCATTGCAAAGCGGAAAAACGATCACCGTGAAACAGGAATACAAACGATTCGAACAAGCAGTCACTTTCGTCCTCCTCCCCTATTTCCACCGGAACCAGTTCGTCGGAGGGGTTTTATTAACATCGCCTATCAAAGGCTCACGCGAAGTCATTTCGCAGATGAACAGCTATTTGATCTACACAACGTTCATTGCGCTCGCGATCGCATTGCTCTTAAGCGGACTTCTATCGACATTCCACGGCAGGCGCATCAAGCGGCTACGATCTGCAACTGCGAATGTTGCGCAAGGCGATTATTCCGTTCGGATACCGACAGCAAGTGTCGATGAAGTAGGAGAGCTGGCAGGAGATTTCAACAAGATGGTTGAGAAACTCGAAGCATCGGCAGTGGAAATCGAAAGCCTTGAAAACCGCCGCCGACAATTCATGGCGGACGTGTCGCATGAGCTCCGGACACCTCTCACGACAATCCGAGGCATCATCGAAGGATTGCGCAATGACATGATTTCTGATTCCGAAAAGGAGCGAGGCCTCCAGCTTGCAAGCAGTGAAACAGTGCGCCTCATCCGCCTCGTGAATGAAAATCTAGACTACGAAAAAATCCGCTCCAATCAAGTGACGCTTCACAAACAGGAGATTCAACTAAAGGAACTGTTTGGCATCATCCAGGACCAATTGGAGGAAGCGGCAGCGGAACGCGGCGATAAAATCGTGGTGGAAGTCGCGGAGGAAGCTTCTGTCTTCGCTGACTACGATCGCCTCACCCAAGTATTGATTAATATTGTGAAAAACAGCATCCAATTCACGCAAAACGGCATGATTTGGATAAGGGGCTATGCACAAGAGGAGAGCACAATCATTGAAATCGAAGATACAGGCATCGGAATGGACCCTGATGAGATTGAGAAGATTTGGAGTCGGTTTTACAAGGCAATCGACTCACGGACGACGAATCCATATGGCGAGTTCGGATTAGGGTTATCGATCGTGAAACAACTGGTCACATTGCACGGCGGAACGATAACTGTTGAGAGTGTGAAAGGCGAAGGGACAAAATTCCGTATTGAGCTGCCGAATGGATGAGCTGTTGTGGCAGGAGTGATGGAATTCGATTCTATGAAGGAACCGTCGCTGAATTAATTGAGCCCTTGTGCAATTGAATGAGCCCTTGCGTAATTAAATGAGTCCTTCCACGTTTAATTGAGCCTTTCGGCAATTAAATGAGCCTTCATTAAATACGAAAAAGGTCTGTTAATCGGTTCCAAACCGGCTACCAGACCTTTTTATTCTTCCAAACAAGTTCCCCCCAAGTTTTTCATATTCTATGAAGGCAAGAAACTTTTGCTATGGTACGATACACGGAAACAATCTTGCTGTATGAATATAGGTGTCCTATTGAATTTTATCGCTTGGATCATCGTTGCTTGCGAAATCGGATTTTGGGTTGTCATTGCAGCAGGACTTGTCACAAGATATATTTTCAATAAAAAACAGCTAGGATTTTTTTCTAGCCTTAACACCAGTCATTGAGCTGCTATTGCTCATCGTCACAGCGAATGATCTTTACAACGGCGCCACTGCCACGCAGGTCCATGGAATTGCCGCCATCTATCTCGGTGTATCCATCGCTTTCGGAAAAAGTATGATCCGCTGGGCGGACGAGAGATTTCTGTATTATGTCAATAAACAAGGCACGAAACCTGTCCGAAAACATGGGCTCGCCTATGCGAAACACTCGATAAAAGGCTCGTTGCAGCATGTGCTCGCATTCATCATCGGCGGTTCTTTCCTTTTCCTGATGATTTACCTGATCGATGATCCTTCCAAAACAGAAGCAATATCCGGCATGTTGAAAGTTTGGGCGCTCGTCCTTGGAATCGATTTTGCCATCTCAGTCTCCTACTTCATCTGGCCACGTCCGCAAAAAACAGTATGATCGAAAAAAAGCCGGTCTCATTTTAATAACGGGTTCGGTTGATGGGGAGAAAACAACAAAAAACACAGCATTTGGGGACACAATTCGCATATGAATTGGTGTCCCCGTTTTTGTTGTTATATCAACATTTAGGTTATTTATATTGACGAACTGGTACCACAATTGGCACAGGAATTAGCAACAGCACATAAATTTATGTGCCTTTGTTAATTCCGTTGTTAAAACACTTGCTAATTGGATATTGGATAGAAAAAAATGGAAGGTAAATGAGGAATCTGTGCTAACATAAATTAAAGATTGCGAAATGATGGTCTTGAACTAACGGAGCAAGTTTGTTCAATCAGAAGAAACGGAAATTGATGTAAAACGTAAAATTGCAACAGTCACGGGAACCTATGAGGAATGACACAAAAGGGGATGGGATTTTTGAAACGACAACATGTTTCGCTTATTAAACTCTTGGTCATAATGACCGTTGCGCTCCTGCTGACGGGATGTAGCAAGACAAGTACGGATATCGATGAGTACCTGAACACGGGCACCGCAATGGATGCGGAAGCAAAAGACGTGATGCCCGTTCTTGACGAGTTGCCAACATACAGGGACATCGACTACCGACATACGCAAAAAAAGATGTTCCTCTTCGAAGCCAACTCGGTAGTGCTTGTGGTCGAATATGACACGCAAACCTATGAAAGCGAAAAAGGGAAACTCGCAGAAGACTTCGCAATCTCCAAACCGGAAGCCACGTCTGAAACGACCGATGATACGAGTCGCCCGAATGTTGAGTTCTCGCTCAACAGCTATGTGTTCCGAGTGTTGGAAGGAAACGGCTATCCGAAATCCTTTGGGATGATTGGCACATCCGATGAACACCAACGCATCGCGTATTTGTACTTCTATGATTCTGATTTGGACAAAATCGGTGAACCAGATGACAGAAACCGCATGTCAAGATTTGTGAAAAGCTATTTCGACTATGATTTCTGATGTCTGATTGCTTGTTTTTCTATTTCTATGTACTTCCCAAGAGGTAATTCACCTGCTTTAGTTCAATAAGGATAGTAAAATATTGCTACAAAAAACGCTCAGATTTTGAAGTGACCCCAAAAAGTTGGACAGTGTATTTATTTAAGCTGCGCGTTGGGCAAGAGTCCGGTATTGTACAGGGCTCTTGCCTTTTAATTTAGACTTGATACGCTTGTCATTATAGTAATTCATATATTCTTCAAGTTCTTTTTTAAAATGATCAACACTTTCAAATTCATTTAAATAAAGAAATTCAGACTTCAAGATCCCGAAGAAGTTCTCAATCACAGCGTTGTCATAACAGTTTCCCTTACGGGACATACTCTGTGTTATTCCGTTTTTTTTCAAGGCATGGCGATACTGTTTCATTTGGTAATGCCATCCCTGGTCTGAATGAAGAATCAGTTCATCCTCATCCGTCAATCGCTCAAAAGACTTCTCTAACATATCTGATACCAGTGAGTAAGTTGGCCTGGAACCCAGAGTGTATGTGATGATTTCACCATTAAATAAATCAAGAATAGGAGATAGATAGAGCTTCTCACTGAATAACTTAAACTCTGTAATATCTGTTACCCATTTTTGATTTGGCTTATCGGAATTGAAATCACGATCTAACACATTTGGTGCTATCTTCCCAACCTGCCCTTTATATGAACGATATTTCTTCATACGGACAACACATTTCAAACCTAATTCCTTCATTAATCGCTGCACTTTTTTATGATTCACATTATATCCTTTGTTTTCTAATTCGTCCTTGATACGACGATAGCCGTAACGGCCTTTGTGTTCATGATATATTGACTGTATCATTTCCTTTAACTCCGCATCCTTGTCAGGACGATTGAATTGATCAATCCAGTAATAATAGGTGCTGCGGGGTATACCAGCCAACTTTATAAGTGCTTTAACCGGGAATTTTAGCCTTAGTTCATAGATTACTTTCGCTTTATCTTGTTTGGTGATTTTCCCTTGTTCTGAACTAAGGCATTCAACTTTTTTAGATACTCATTCTCCATACGTAATTGTGCCACTTCGGCATGTAAAGATGCGACAGTATCATCTTTTGGAGACTCGTTATTTCGTTTCTCTTGGGATTCTTTTTTCATGGATGGACGCCCCTTTTTCTTAGAAGTGAGGGCGTCTATTCCACCTTTTTCAAAAAGGATCCTCCAAGCTCTTATCGTTGCTGGAGAGGAAATGTTGAAAATCACAGCTGTTTCATTTGGTGACGTCCCATTATCACTCATGTAATTAAGTACATCCAGTTTAAACTGTAAGGAGTAATTTGTGTAGCTTTTCTTTATTAAACCATCTATCCCATGAGCTTGATATTGCTTTACCCAGTTCATCACTACGCTTACAGGTGTTCTAATTGACCTTTCAATTGAAATATAACTTTCTCCGCCTTCCAAATACCGATTAACAGCAGCTAGTTTATATTCAAGCGTATATTTTGCCATAGTAAAACTGCACCTCCAATTGTTAGAATGTGTCCAACAATTGGGGGGCAGTTCAATTTCTGAGCGTTTTTACTTGTTATTTATATAGCTTTTTCACTGTTAAAATATATGCTGATTAACTTGTTATTTACGTTGTTATTTACGTTGTTAATTACATTCTTCTCCCCATCAACCGAACCTGTTACCATTTTAAGGAGCGGATTTTCCATATTATCTTTTACAAGTTTTTACGATACCATTCCGTAGCCGCTTCCACTTCCGTCCGCGTCAACGAATGTCCATTCATTTCCCAATGGACTTCTGTCGACGCACCAGCTGCCGTCAGTAGTTCCTGCAGCTCCGTCGTCTCCTGCGCCGGACAGATCGGATCATTCTTCCCTGCTGCAATGAACACTGGAATTCCTGCTAAATTAGGAAGTTCAATTCCTCGCCTTGGCACCATAGGATGATGCAGAACGGCACCCTTCAACGAATCAGCATAATGGAACAATAGGCTCGCCGCAATATTTGCGCCGTTCGAATAACCGACAGCGACAATATTCGACCTGTCAAACCCATGCTCTTCCGCCGCCTCATCGAGAAACGCGTGCAATTCTTGCGTACGGAAGACAAGATCCTCCTCGTCGAAAACACCTTCCGCGAGTCTTCGGAAAAATCGCGGCATCCCATTTTCCAGCACATTCCCCCGCACACTTAGTACGGAAGCTTCCGGGTCAATCAATCCCGCGAGCGGCAATAAATCCTGCTCCGTCCCGCCTGTTCCATGCAATAAAAGAAGCGTCGGTTTAGATGGATCGGCTCCTTGCTTGAAAATATGTTTCATATGCTCTCCCCCTCAATTACATCCGGAAACGGACTCAATCATTTTAAAGTCGCAACCCAAGTCGTTCTGAATTTTATCTATCTCAAATAAATATATCTTGAATTCAAGGTAATGATATCAGAACTCAATTTGGTTGTCAAAAAGGAAGTTCACTCAAAGTTCGAGCATCGCCAATAATGGTAGGCGATCGCCTCTGACATGAAGGCGAGTCCCCTGCTCTCGACTTGCAGGATAGGCTGCCACGCCTCTCCTCTCCCTTTCATCAAATAGATTTCGTGATGGGGAGACGGATCGAAGAAGCCCGACATATCAAATGTGCCATGCCGTCTGAAAACGGCATTCACTTCATAGTCAATTTTCGGTGCCGTCGTCAACGGATTGCCGACCGAATGCTCTAGCAGAAAACCGCTCTCCCCTTTTTTATGGTCGGTTCTCTTCAGCGTAATACCGTCCGCGGATGCCCTCGCTTTTTCCCTAAATCGCTTTAGATGATCGTATGCGATGGTTGGACCCACTTCTTTCGAGAAGGTCATCGGTTCACCACTTTCGTCATAGGCAAGCTCAATATCGACACGCGTCCGGAAGCCTTCCCCGTTCGGATCGTATCCCCGTCCGTCCCCTTTGAAATAATGATTCGGCGACAGCAGGTTTGGGTTTCGAATCCACTGATCCTTCAAAAACGTCGTGTAGCGGAACTTCCATCGATCGACATTATCGATTTCCCGCTCTCGTTCATTGATCGGTCTAAGCATCTCGCTAGGCTTCCCGATCGATTTGATTGTCGTAAACGTTTCAACAGCCGATTCAGACGTGGATGTAGCTGGATTTAACATACCAAACAAATTGGATACCGCCGATTTCACCGACGTCAACAGCTCCTCGGATTTTTTCAACGGGCGTCTGGAACGGATCGTATAGACGTAAGACTGATCGACGTCAATATCACGGTCAATGAATCTGTTCGTATCGACTTTTGCCATGAATTCCCCGTTTCGGTAAATTTCATATTCCGTAACGTCTTTAATTTCCTCCCAAGATAGCGCGATTTGCGTCCTTGCGACAATCGTCGTCATGACAAGCGATTGTAATGGGTTTTCGACATTTTTCTCTTCGGCAAAGGCCGATGTCTGCATGGCGATCACATCGACGACTTGATTGTTTTCCACACGCTCAATTATATAGTGATAGAGTTTTCCATGTTTGAAGTCCCCGTCCTGGAATTCCGGAACGGATCCTTCATACAAATGCTTGCCGTCCTTGTACACATTATAAAATCCACCGACATCATTCCATATGAATGAAATCAGGTCATGTTCATGCTTCACTGATTTAATTTCAAATAGCATACGGACCACCTCCTGCTTTCATTTTGCTGCATTGACAGACCACCTAAACATTGAACGGCTTTTTATTGTCAATGCCCTTGTTGCGGGATGGTGAAACAATGTGGCCTCCACTTCCAAAGCATTTTTTGGCGCGGGAAGAAAGTCCCTTTTTGGTGAAAAATTTGTTTATTCAATGGATAACTTCGTGAATTCAATAGATAACTCCCGGGATTCGATAGATAACATCCGGATGGCATAAAAAATCCCTCCGCATCTTCACGAAAGGATCAATCCAATAGCTTATACTTCACTGCAACGCTTCTTCCTTCCAAATTCGCTCCACTTGCGCACCGTCCTCTGTCACACGGACACGATAGACATCGGGATTCGTCAACGCCTGCCATTCCGGGAAACCGATCCGCTCATCATAACATCTCAACAGGAGCGTCATCAGATTCCCATGTGTCACGAGAACAGTTCGCGAACCGTCCGGCAGCTCATCCACCACTTTACAAACTCGCTCCATCGCTTCGTATGAAGATTCACCGCCTTCGTATTTCAAATGGATATCGAGAAAAGAGTCTTCCAGTTTCAGCAGCCAATCTTCAAATGAATGCGAGCTTAACGTCCGTTCTGCCAGCCGACTATCCTCTTCAAAATACATCCCTTTCTTATCAGCAATCGGATCCGCAGTCCTCCGCGCCCGGACGAAAGGACTCGTTATGATCCGGTCCACTTTCAGATCCGCAAAAAAATCCGCTAGCTTTCCAGCCTGAACAATCCCTTCAGTCGTCAAATCCGCGTGCGGCGATTGTCCTTCGGCTGCACAATGACGGACAATGTAAATGATCTTATCCAATTCGAACACCTCCATTCCTGTTTTTCCCTTGCGTGATTCAAAGAAAACATTGTTAGAGTTATCTCAATAATAACACTTCCGCTACAGGCATAAAAACCTCATTACAAGGGATCATAAAGTAATGGAGGTAGATGACATGAAAGATGCAAAGAAATTCACTGAAGCTGGAACCGATATTGAAGAAGTGAAACAGCAAAATGCAAACTCGGGCCTGACCTACAATGAAGTGAAGGAAATTCTTGCCCGTACTGGCGGCAAAGGGACTGCGCAGTATAGCGACACGGACCCGGAACAAATTAGAAAAGCGAACGAGCCAATTGAATGAAAAAACCGGTTCCCGTAATCGGAACCGGCTCTTCATTTCATATAACGATCGAGGAAGTGATCGACTTTCACTTTATATGTCTCACCCGCAAGCGCAAAGGCCTCGCCATGGTTCGCTTTCGGAACGAGGAATATGTCCGTTTCGCTCGGAGTGCTTCGTTCCAATTCCCCAGCCATCTCAGTCGGAACGAATGTATCATTCATTCCGTGGATATAAAAGATCGGCACTTGCGCCTTCTTCACTTGCTTCAAAGCGCTGGCTTCCCTAAATGAATAACCGGCTCGGACTTTCGTCAATGCACTTGTGCTGTCCAATAAAGGAAATGCCGGAAGATGGAACATCCGGTTCATTTGGTAGGTGAATAATTGATAGACAGATTGGTATGGACTGTCTGCAATAATAGCGTTCACTTGACGGGGAAGCTCTTCCTCGCCGCTCGCCATCAACACCGTCGCTGCTCCCATCGATAAACCATGATACGCCACTTCGGTTGTCGGTCCGAGCTTCTGCACTAACAAATTCGTCCAATCGATCAAATCGAGCCGATCCGGCCAGCCGAATCCGTAATAATCACCTTCACTTTTGCCATGCCCTCGCGCATCCGGCATAAAGATGTTGTAATCTAATTCATTATGATAATACTGTCCGAAGAGACCCATTTGCTTCGCGTGGCCTAAATAGCCATGCGTCAAAATGACAAGCCTGTTCGTGGGTTTGGACGCAGGCAAATAGTAGCCTGATAGCTTCAGCCCATCCCGCGAGGTCAAGTGGAGCGTTTCGAACTTTTGAGCAGCGACCCACTGTTTCCAGCCGCCATTCAGGTAAAGCTCCATCGTCTGATCGGACACTTCCAAATCGGCATTGCCCTGTAAGTACTCTTTCGGTCCGCGCTTGACTGCTAGCTCATAGAAAAAGAAGCTGCCCGCAATCTGTATGACTAGGAAGACGGTTGACAACAGAACCAATAATTTCTTCCAATGTATTTTAATCATTCTCATTCCCTTTATAGTCTCTTGGCATTAGTTGCCTACCATTATTATACAAGATAAAAAGAGAATAATGAATAAAATATTTACGTTTTCATAAAATTGGCATGCATATGTGAGTTATCACCGACTTTTTGTGTTTTATCACCGACTCTCTGAGCGTTATCACCGACTTTCGGTCCATTATCACCGCCCCCTTTGAATTTATCACCGCTTGACGACAATTCACGTTGATTTTCATCCACATTCAAGGGAATTAGATGAAACACAGAAGGACCCATCAAAAACCGTTGGTGCACGGTCAGTGATGGGTCCTTCAAATTACTAATGAAAAAAGCCGCGACTGACTGCAGGGGGAATGCAATCAATCGCGGCTCTCTCATTATTGCTCTTTTTCCTGTTTTTTATTCTCATCTTCTTTTGCAGCTTTGTCCGCACTTTTAAATTCTTTTTGGTATAGCACTTCCTGGGTCGAACTTAACCCGTAATTCCTTTCGGTCAGTCTTTCATGAGGTTCCTTCTTCTGTTTCATAGAAAAACGCTCCTTTCCGTCAACTACAATCAGTTTTCCCGGACAGCCGGATTTTAACCGGTTCATTTATTTCGCCATGTATCCGCTATCAATAAGACCTCTTGTTTCGTTATCGCTCGAGCAGGATATAAAAATATAGGAACGAAAATATAGCAATTCCCGGCACAGCTGTCATGGTTGTCCGTGGAGGAATCGAGTATAGTAATAGCAGGTGATGATATGAAAACAAAAATCTATATTGATAATGAAAAATTTGTTGCGGGCACGACATTGAAAGATGGAACTGCGCCTGAACATAATAATATGGCGTTCCATGCCTGTGTGAACCCCGAGACAGTACTGGAAAATCGAAAACGATTGGCGACCTTCTTGCAATGCAATCCAAAGGATTTCGTCTGCGCCAGTCAAACCCATAGCGCGAATCTGCATAAGGTGACCCTTGCAGATAAGGGGCGGGGCGCTGTAGTCGGAGCCACTGCCATTCCGGACACAGATGCGCTCTATACGACGGAGCCGAATCTCTTACTATGCAGCTTCACCGCCGACTGTGTACCGGTCATTTTTTATAATGAAGTGAATGGAATTGTCGGAGTAATTCATTCAGGATGGCAAGGAACTGTCAAAGAAATTACATTGAAGGTTTTTGAACGTTTGAAAAAAGAAGAAGGATGCGATCCAAGCGACTTCCACGTGCAACTCGGCATGGCGTTAAGTCAGGAGAAGTTTGAAGTGGACGAGGATGTATATGTGAAGTTCAAAGCGCTCGGCTATGCGGATGAATTCATTTATTTCAATGAAGCAACGAATAAATACCATATCGATAACCAGAAAACTGTTGAGAAGCAATTGAAGCTTGCAGGAATCCCGGAAAACCAGATTGATGTCGATCGGACATGCACCTATGTGAGCTCGGACGGCTTTTCCTACCGGCAAGACAAGCAGGCGGGAAGACATGCGAGTTTTATTATGAAGAAATGCAACTGATGCGGAAGTCTTTTGCTTTTTTTACGAATCACTAAAATAGAAATGAAATACCCGTCCTGCTAATGATGTAGCTGGGGACGGGTATTTCTTTTACGCTCATTGAATTTGGATAGCCTTGTTTCCTGCTACTCGATAGTTAGAAGAATCGAGTTCGGCACGTGGCTCGATTTCGACAATTAGGTCGAAAATTAACAGATGTGTCGAATACATTGTTTCTTCGGTTGCGCGAAGTGACTCGCTTTCTACTTGTTAGTCGACGATTGCGGGACGTTACTCGCATTCTACTTGTACGACGTCGATTACGCGAAGTTACACGAACCCTGCTTGTGCGTTTGCGATTTTCCGAAGTGTCCCGTACTCCTCCTGTGCGTTTGCGGTTTTCCGAAGTGTTCTGTACATTGCTTGTGCGATGATTGCGATTCTGCATAGTTACTCGAACTCTATTCTTACGTTTGTGGTTCCAGAATGCTTCCCAAACATTGTTTGTGCGACGGCGTTTGCGTGAAGTTACCCGTACCCTGCTCGTGCGACGGTGCTTACGTGAAGTTACCCGTACCCTGCTCGCGCGACGGTGTTTACGTGAGGTTACCCGAACCCTGCTTGTGCGACGGCGTTTGCGTGAGGTTACCCGAACCCTGCTTGTGCGACGGCGTTTGCGTGAGGTTACTCGAACCCTGCTTGTGCGACGGCGTTTGCGTGAGGTTACTCGAACCCTGCTTGTGCGACGCTGTTTGCGTGAGGTTACCCGAACCCTGCTTGTGCGACGCTGTTTGCGTGAGGTTACCCGAACCCTGCTCGTGCGCCGGTGTTTGCGTGAGGTTACCCGAACCCTGCTCGTAAGACGGCGTTTGCGCGAGGTTACTCGAACCCTGCTCGTTCTCCGTTTCTTCCGTGATGTCCTTCTATTGCTTCGAGGATCCTGAAACATAAAGTCTTCTAGACCTAACCGACTGACCTTTTCCCTAGCTCTTTGTATTTCATTTTCAAAAAAGAGTGACATGTCCAAACCTCCCCTCTCATGTTGTAGAGAAAGAATCCGCGCGTGTAATACGCCTTACTTCCTCTTCTTAAAATACGTTGCATACATGGCAGGAATAGAGTTAAGTGCACAACTTCCAAAAATTTTGTCATGGAAACATCCTTCATGATTATTCATAGAAATAGAATAATGAATGAAGGAGTGGGATTCTCATGGCAACGAACGAAAAATTACCTGAATATCGACTTTTTATTCACCCTTTGGATTTGCATGAACTGCGAAAAGACATTTGGATTGATGATCCTGTTTCTGCAAAACTAACGATTCATGGAAAAAAATACGAAGTGGACATCGCATATCGAGGTTCCCATATCCGCGGCTTTCCTAAAAAGTCATATCAAGTCTCCTTATACAAGCCTACAACGTATCGAAACGCAAACACATTTCATTTAAATGCAGAATATAAGGATCCTTCGTTAATGAGAAATAAACTTTCCTTCGATTTTTTTAATGAAATTGGCTGCCTCGCACCTCAATCACGGTTTGTCTTTTTGAAGGTGAATGGAAAAAACGAAGGGGTATACTTGGAATTGGAATCAGTGGATGATCGATTCCTTGCAAATCGAGGATTGCCAGCTGGTTCTATTTTTTATGCCGTCGATGGGGATGCTAATTTTTCGCTAATGAGCGACTTGGACAAAGAAGTGAAAAAATCACTTGCTATCGGATATGAGCTGAAATGTGGAGCTCAGGAAGACACAGACCATTTGCATCAAATGATCATAGACATTAATACGATTTCAAGGGAAGACTTTGAGAAGGAAATTGTGGACTATATTGATGTGGATAAATATTTACTCTGGCTCGCCGGGGTTGTTTTCACTCAAAATTTTGATGGATTCGTCCATAACTACGCACTCTACCGGAACGAGAAAAGCGGGTTGTATGAAATCATCCCTTGGGATTATGACGCCACTTGGGGAAGAGACGTAAATGGTGAGGAGATGAGAAGTGATTACTTACGAATTACTGGCTTCAATACACTTACAGCAAGGATTCTCGATAGTAGCACATTCCGGAACCAATATAAAAGCTTGTTGCAGGATATAGTAAACAATCAATTCACGGTGGAATATTTAAAGCCAAAAATAGAAAGAATGCATGCATCGCTTCGACCTTATGTATTATTGGATCCGTATAAAAAGGACAGTATTGATCGTTTTGATAAAGAACCTGACTACATTCTAAACTATATCGAAGAACGAACGGCATTTATTAAAAGAGAAGTAGAACTGCTTGATTAATTAGAAAAATCCACGCAGCCCTTTTTGAGGATTTGCGTGGATTTCATTATTATAGTGGACAAAGTTCCACATATTCCAATTGCTTCAGCTCATCGATCATGTCCAGCCAATGTTGAGGTTTGTTCGACAACACCGAATAGTAATCCGTTAAGAAATCGACGATGAGACTGGATGGGATTTCAGTCACTTGTTCATCCGTCGGCATGAAGCAGAAATCCAATCCTTCCACTGCCTCTCCGTCGTTTTTCCATGAAGGATGGATGTAAGGGAAATTGAGGCGCTTGTAGCCAAGATGGGAGAGCACTTCCCTCCGGACATACGGGTTCATGGCCATTACTCCGCCAAAATCGAAATCTTCGCGGTCATATGGATCATAAATTTCCGCGAACATGCCGAACAACGTCTTGCCATTTTCTTCCGCCAGCCGCCGTAAATCTTCTTCGCGCTTTTTCGCTAAGAAACGACCAATGCCGAGGCCCGACTGTCCAATGATCGTGAAATCCGTCATCGCGATATTCCAGTCCGGATAATAGCGGTACTCTGTAGCGCCAACCACTTCCCCTTCACGCACCGCAACGAAGACGCGGATGCTAGGGTCTTCGAGCGGCTCCTTCCATAGGTCGAACTCCAAAACCTCTTCCGGCGGGAAGATCTCCCCTAGTAATGTGTGCATCTTCGCGAATAGCGGATCTTCAATATCGTTTACGCGAATAAATTCCATTCTCTATTCCCCCCTTTTGAACGGATTCTTCCATTCCATCAATAACGCATAGTTATGCGACTCTTCGTCTTGCAAATAGTTTTCGATTAACGTAACCGGCATGCGTCCGCAGCGAAGCAAAAATGTGACGACAGGATCCTTTAACGTCCCTTGGACAACCTCATCGACATATTGCTGCGGGGATTTTTCACCCGCGACCTTCCCGTACCCGGGCATCCGCCCTCCGCCAAGAACCCGCTCAACATCAAGCTTGACGGCTAGTTGGTAGATCGCCTGCATCATCCACTTGCCAAGGCCCGCCTTCCGGAACTCGGGGCTGATGCAAATGTCGACAATATAAAGCGTGTCGCCGTCGGGATCATGGTTTCGAATAAACCCGCCATCCGTCACGTCTTCCCAAGTATGCATCGGCTCATCGGGATTGAAATTCACGAGCAAGCCCGTGAGCGATCCTATTATTCTTCCATCGTGCTCGACACAGACGGCACCCTCAGGGAACAAACTTACGTGATTCTCCAACTGTTCCCGGCTCCACCAAAGTTCTTCCGGGAATGGCGGTGGAAAACAATCCGCTTGCAGAGCGATCATGGCATCGAAGTCCGACCGTGTATAATTGCGGACGACAACAGGAATGAAACTCCCCTCATGGGGGACCATCACTTCACTGCGATATGCCACTGCTCTCGCTCCTGATTGGATTTGCTCCCCAATCTGTATACAGATCGGTTCTGCGATCACGCCAAGTTGTCACCGAACCTTTCTCACGCACTTCGTACAACAAGCTCAAATCGAGATCCGCTGTAACGAGCATATCGTCGTTCAACTCGCCTTCCGCAGCCAATCCTTTTGGTGGGAACGGAATGTCGTTCGGCGTGATGATTGCGGCTTGCCCAAAGTTCGCGCGCATGAAATCGACAGTCTGCAAGGAGCCGACCGTACCCGTCAACACGACGTATACTTGGTTTTCAATCGCACGCGCGTGGCTCGTATACCGGACGCGATAAAACCCATGACGGTCATCCGTGCAAGACGGACAGAAAATAACATCTGCACCCGCCGCCTTCACCATCCGAACGATTTCGGGGAATTCGATATCATAGCACGTAAGGATGGCAATTCTGCCCTTTTCTGTATCGAAAACTTTCAGCTCATCGCCGGCTGCCATATTCCATCCTTCAATTTCGAATGGGGTTATGTGCAATTTCGCTTGCTCTTCCACTGTGCCATCCGGGAAGAATAGATGAGCGACATTATAAAGGCGCCCCTCACGCTGGATGACATGAGTGCCGCCGATTATATGCATGTTTGTCTCTTTTGCTAACGTTGTGAACAGTTCAATGTATTGATCCGTAAAGCCCGGCAGCGCCTCAATCGATAACGCTTTTCCGTGTTCATCACCAATCGACAGCAATTGCGTAGTAAAAAATTCCGGAAATAAAACAAACTCTGCCCCGTATTCCTGGGCATTGCGAATATAGTGCTCACATTGTGCCGCAAACTCCTCAAAGGAGCTGATTGAATGCAGATGATATTGCACAGCAGAAACGCGAAGTTTCATTGACCTAACCCCCTAATATTTGTATTTAGCAACATCATAATACATGGGGAGGGTAAAGTCATGCTTTATTTTCCAAATTGGTGGCACAGTTTGCGCCATAACCGAAAACGAAAAGGATGCCCAACGAAATCGTCAGGCATCCATCTAAACTCTATTGCTTTTGCTGTCTTTTCAATTCATTACGGGCTTCCTCTTTAATTGACTCTATTTGCGCCTCCGCTTTTTTAGCTGCTTCGTTCGCTATTGCGGCCGAGTCTTTCGGAAGTCCGTTTGGCTTTTCATTTTTATCTCCAGCGTAGCTTTTCATGATGTCGTTCCTCCTAACGTTTATACGACTAGTATTCCCAAAAAGGAGGCCATCCAAAACATGCAGATCATCTCGTCAATGCATAATAAAGGACATACAGCCAGCTAAGGACTCCATGGAAGATTGCCCAAAGGATCGATTTGTGTACGCTCCAGGAAATGACGACAGCCAAACAAGTGCCAAGACCGATGCCGCGCTCCAACATCTTTTTCTCCAACTCATCCCTCCTATAGTCCAATATAGTTACGACCGTAATTTTTCATGAACTTTATGCCCGTATGTTTTTTTGTCTTTCCACCGCACTCGAAGCTTATTTTCAATATGCAAGGGTAAACTTGGACTAAAAAGGATGAATGGATTCATGATGTACGATTGTGTCATAATCGGCGGCGGCCCGGCTGGTTTGAATGCCGCCCTTGTGCTTGGACGAGCGAGAAGAAAGGTGCTTCTATTCGATGATAATCAAGCCCGGAACCGGGTGACACGCGAGGCTCATGGATTCATTACACGAGACGGCATCCTGCCGGACGAGTTCCGGCGACTTGCTCATCGGGATATCGCCAACTATCCTTCCGTGGAAATAAAAAGCGAAAAGGTTGCTTCTATTAAGGGGCTGGACAACAACCATTTTGAATTGGAAACAGCGGAAGGCAACAGCTTTCAAACGATAAAAATCATACTAGCGACAGGTTTGAAAGACGAGCAGCCGAACATCCCGAACATCGAAAAGTTCTACGGGACGAGCCTGTTCAGCTGTCCGTACTGTGACGGTTGGGAGCTCCGTGATAAGCCGCTCGCCGTCATTGCGGATAAAAACGTATACAAGCTCGCGAAAGAAGTTTTTATATGGAGCAAGGATCTAGCGGTGTTTACAAATGGCGAAGGACGGCTTGAGGCCGATGAATGTAATAAGCTGCTCGCGAAAGGCATCCAAGTCTATGAAGACAATATCGCAGGGCTGGAAGGTGAAAATGGACAACTGCGAAGTGTCCGGCTGGAGGATGGCACCCTCATTGACCGTGCCGGCGGGTTCGTCACTCCCCTTTGGAGCCATTGCAATCAGTTCGCGGAAGAGCTCGGCTGTAAGCTGAATGAATACGGCGGCATCCAGACCGACGAGTACGGCAGGACGAATGTGTGGAATGTCTATGCTGCAGGGGACGCCGCGCATATCGTCCCTGCACAACTTGTCATTGCGGCGGGATCCGGAAGTGCGGCAGCTATCGGGGTGAATGGTGATTTGACGAATGAATACTTTGGCGACTGATATGAAATGTAAAAGTGCCTGTGCAGGATTCGACTGCACAGGCGTTTTCCGTTATTGATTAACGACGATGATGAACGCGTCGAATCCTGCGGCCTTCAAATCGGCTACTTGCTTGTCCGCGTTCGACTTGTCCGCAAATGATCCTGTAATGACGCGGTAATACGCGACGCCGTTCAGGATGACGATGTCAATGAAGCTGTCGAATCCTTTCGCCTTGAGCGCGGCAACTTGCTGGTCTGCATTGGTCCTCGTTGTGAAGGAACCAGTGACAACGCGATATAATACATCACCCGTTGGCGGGGGTGTGCTTACTTTTTGTAGGCCAAGCGCATTGGCAAGTCCGTTCACATGACCTCTAGCTGCTTTGTCGAGCCATGCAGACGTTTTCATTTTCGCAGCATCGGTCGTATTGTCGATGAACCCATTCTCCGTGAGCATTGCAGGCATCCTGCTTTCACGGAGCACATGGAAGTTCGCTTTCTTCTTACCGCGGTTCGGCATATCGATCAATTTCACAATTTCCGCGTGAATTGTATTCCGTAGTTGGGCGGTTGTAGAGGAATCCGACAGCGCATCATGAATATAATCCTCATACCCCGTTCCCCCGCCTGCATTAATGTGGATGCTTAAATAACAATTGGCACCCCAAGCATTCGCGTCATTCGTCCGCTCTAGTAAACTGACTGTCTGATCGCCCGTCCGGCTCATCCGCACCGTCGCATTGGAGTATTCATTCTCAAGCATGTTCTTGACGCGCGTGGCGATTGCGAGCGTCACATCTTTCTCCTTCAAACCATTTGCCGAAGCTCCCGGATCTGTTCCACCATGCCCTGGATCAATATAGATTTTAACCATTTTTCATCTTCCTCTCGTTTTTTAGTTTTTTATTCCGTGACTGTCCGACATTCCGCCGTTTTTGGATGTCTACATGGTGATCACCTCCTTTCCGTCCATTAAAAAAAGCGATGCCTATTCCTTCGGCAACCGCTCTTTCACTTCTCGTATTTCTTCTACAATGTCATCATATTTGTCCGTAATCGCTTCCAATAAAAACTGATAACGCTTCTCCCGTGACTCACTGCTTTTCACTTGATACCAAAACAGCCAAACGAACAGGACGGCAAACGGACCCTGTGTCAAAAAATAACCTAGCAGCTCTTTCGTAGCCATGCCAATCCTCCTTTTATTTCAGGAAAACAAAAAGAACGCCCCAGTGGACGCTCTTTTAAAATCCTGTTACTTGTGTTGCTCTAGGCCGATTCCAAGAATAATTTGTGCTCGTAACGCTTCGCTTTTACTCGCAAAAGCCGTTCTTCGTTACGGCTTTCGCTTCAATACCGAAGCGACCCGAGCAGTTGCCATTCGAAGCTGGACACTCGGCTTGCACCCATTGTAACCCGAAAGATTTTCACTCGTCATTTCTACGACATATGCGGCACGTGCGACATTTGCGACATTTTGTCGATGACGGCATCTTTTATCCTGCCGATGTGGCGGTCCGACAATTGCATATGACGGCCGATCCACCGCAAGCTCTTCCCCTCAAGCAGCCAGTGCAGCACTTCAATTTCCCGATCCTCCGTAATGAGCGGGATACGTTCCTGGACAAGTTGGATTTTCCGTTCATATTCGTATACTTTCTTCAGCCGCCTTTCCCTTCTGTTGAATTCCCGGTAAATCGGATCGTTCGGACGGCCGCTCGCTTTCGGCATCGCTGCTTCCAGCCCGTATCGCGACGTCATTCCCTCCCCGACTTCATTCATTCCCTCCCGAATGACTTTAACACTGTTGATCATCCAATGGTAATCCTTCAATAATTGCTCCATTTCCTCCTTCATCATACGTATCACCCCTCATGCTTTTTAGTTTCATTAGAGAAACGGGTTTCAATAATGAAACTTTGTAACAACACTTTATCATGGGCATGTTTCATTTACAACCACTTAGTTGTCACGGGAGAAACTTTAGGATATAATAACCATAACGAACAGGGGGTTTCATGATGTATTCTATAGGCCGCGAAATTAAAAAGATCCGGAGCGAACATAAATTATCCCAAGAGGAATTTGCGGATCGGATCAATCAAAAGCTAGGTCTCTCGATAACGAAAGGGATGGTGTCAAAGTGGGAGTCCGATTCCATCGAACCAAAAACGAGGACAATCAAGGCGATTGCAGAAACGTTCCATGTTTCCTTGGATCAGATGCTCGGGCTGAATGTGCCCGAAAAGCAAGCCACGGTTGAAACGATTGCTGCCCATATCGATGATGATCTGACAGAGGAAGAGCTGGCGGAAATAAAAAAATACATCCAATTCATCAAGTCGCAACGAAAGTGAGGTGGTTCCATGACCTATGAATCCCTGATTGCCCAATACCCCCACTTGGTCATCAAGGAAGTCAAAACGCTTCCATCCGGGCTTGGCGGCCTTTATATGGACGATGTCGTGCTCATTGATAAGAATCGGAGCCATTATGAAAAACATTGCATTTTGGCAGAGGAAATCGGCCATTATGAAACGACCTATGGCGATATTACGGATCTTCAGAAGCTGACGAATTTGAAGTTGGAGCTGGCTGCGAGGAGATGGGGATATGAAAAAATCGTATCGTTGGATAAATTGATCGAATGCTATGAATCAGGTTTCAAGACGGTTGAGGAAGTGTGCACGCACCTTGAGGTGACGGAGGATTATTTGATGGAGTCCATTGCCCATTACCACTCCCGATTTGGCGTTTCGACAATTCATAAGGGATATGAGATTTTCTTCGATCCACTTTATTTGCGGAAGCAGTAATTTTTTTTAGCTTTAAAACGAACATATGTTTTGTTCCAGGGTTAAAAGAGACCAAATCCATTGCGATTTGGTCTTCTTAAAAGTTTATGAACGCCTGCCGAGCTCCTTTATTGTTGCAGTTCTACTTTTACATTACCGGTAATGTAGTTAGGGTAGAACGCTAGTTCCAAGTGAAGCGGGTTCGTATAATTTGATGTTTCAAACGTCATATCCCAATGCCTCGTTCCTTCTTCATCCATATACATACCCGTCGATGGAATATTAATCTTCTTGCCATTCGCATCTTTACCGGTTGAAATAATATCGTAAGAATGTGTTGGATCGTCTCCAGCATTCGGCATGATAAGGTGCAATCCCGACCTCGAAGATTCTTTAATTTTCAGCTTGTCATCTTTCGGACCATTGAGGATTTCCCCTTTATCCGTATCGACAACCAACGTCGCTTCATTTTTATCTAAGGCTTGCATTTTATTAATACGTAAATAAAGTTCTTTCGGCTCCTCAAAATAATTACTTTGGAGAAAATAGGTGTCATCGCCACTGCTGACCACGCCATTCTCAATGGCGCCCCACACCTCGCCTTTTTCATCTTCCAGCCGCATATCTTCGAATTTGAGGATCTTCTTCGTATTGGTTTCGTCGAAGGCGACTTTCACGGCAATGCGTAACGGGTAAATAGTAATTTCTCGAATTGTGAGTTTCTGGCCTTCAATCTCAACTTCTTGATTTAAAACAATTGTTTTACCTTGTTTCACGTTTTCCTTCAGCTCAAATGGCAATGAGAACGAAATAGTTTCCCCTTGGAATAAAACATCCATCTCCACGGTAAAAGATAAGTCTTTAAATAAAGTTGGTTCCTGAAAATAGTACTTAATTTGACTGGCCCATTCTCTGGATTTTTCAAATGGACTGGAGCCACCATATGACATTCCGCTTGGTGGAATGTCCTGCTCATTTTTCAAGTCGACTGATTGAATGCTTAGCCCATTCACTGCTTCCGTTGACTTCATTGTGTAATAAACATTCATCCCCGTTTCATCCAAAATGACGCCGTCTATCGTAAGCGTCAACCCATTTTTCGTTTGAACCGCATCGACCTTTTGGTAATAGTCATTTTTGAAAATAGCTTCCAGTCCTTTATCAAACTGAACGAAATCCACGAACTTCTCCATGCCCGGTATCGATGCGACAGCGTTGGCAAATGCCGGCGACACGCGTATGGACGTAATAAACGTGGCGAAAAGAAGTGCTGCCGCAACGAGAGACCAAACCCGCCTAAGCTTTTTCCTTGTTTTCACCTTTTCACGCTTCGCGCGGTCAAACCCTAAACGAATCGCTTCATCCGCTTCGTCCAAAGGTAGGTGGATCTTCTCCAGCTGATCCTTCATTTCCAGTAATTTTTCTTCTTCGTTCTCATACATGATCCATTCCTCCTTTATCCCCGAAGTGGCTCCGAAGCGATCGCAAAATATTATGCAGCCTCGACTTGACCGTGCCTTCCGGTATACTTGATAGTTCTGCGATTTCTTTTATTTTTACACCCTGAACGTATTTTAGATAAATTAACTGTTGCTCGTCTGGTTTCAATGTGGCAAGTGCTTCAGCCAATTCCAATCGATATTCATCTTTCTTCCCGATTGTTTCGTCCACTTCTCCAGTCATGACATACCGTTTGCCTCTTTTTAACTGATCTTGGCAATAGTTCATCATAATGCGGATAAGCCACGTCTTCACATACGCCGGTTCTCTAACCGTATGAACTTTTTTGTAGGCCCGATACGTTACTTCTTGAAGAGCTTCCAATCCATCTGCCTCATTTTTCAAGAATGCAATTGCTGTTCGAAGGAGCGCTTCTCTATGAAGCTGCATGAGCGCGAGAAAGGCCTCATCGTCTCCACCTATCGCTTTTTTACTGATCTCTATCTCATCCATTTCCAACACCTCATTCGCCCCTCTTACACATTAGACTGCGTAAACTTGAAAAGGTTCAAATATTATTTGAAAATTTCATTGTTCGTCCTATATACGAGAGAAAATGGTTTTGGTTACGCAAAAAAAGACCAAATCCATTTAAGGTTTGGTCTTTCTTCGAAGTTTATGATCGCATACAGAAATCACGTCCCACAAAATGTCCTGTACGGAGTTTCCGACACTGATGGCGCCACATATTTCTCTTGTTCAGCTGTATAAGCGTAAGGGTCTTCAAGCGCGTTAAGGAGTTCTGCCATCACGCTGAAATCCCCTTCGGTTGCCGCGTCTAATGCTTCTTCCACGCGGTGATTGCGCGGGATGATGGATGGATTACTTTCCCGCATCAGCTGTTTTGTGGCAGCTTCCGATTCTGGCTGACTTGCCATCCGCGATTTCCAGCGCTCATGCCATTCGGTAAACTCCGTCGTCTTGCACATCGGCAGCGCATTTAGATCGCCGATCGTCAATGTACGGAACGTATTCGTGTAATCCGCTTGGTTGTCTTTCATTATCTTTAGCAAATCCTTCACGAGTGCTTCGTCCTGCTGTTCTTCATTGAACAGGCCGAGTTTGTTTCTCATTCCTGTGAGCCAATGACCGTAATATATCCTCGCATACCGTGATAGCGTCTGTTGTGCGATGTGGACAGCTTTTTCCTGGTCTTCATGGAAGAGCGGCAAAAGCGTTTCGGCAAATCGCGAAAGGTTCCATTCTGCGATTCCAGGTTGATTGCCAAACGCATAGCGGCCCTGCCGGTCGATGGAACTGAAGACGGTCGCCGGGTCGTATGAGTCCATGAAGGCGCATGGTCCATAGTCGATCGTTTCGCCGCTGATCGCCATATTGTCCGTATTCATGACGCCGTGAATGAACCCGACCAACTGCCATTTGGCAATTAACGAAGCTTGCCTTTCCATCACTTCTTGAAGCAATGACACGTATGGATTCGGGTCATTTGCCACTTCTGGATAATGCCTTTCAATCGTATAATCCGCTAACGTTCGCAAGTCCTCTACGACTTCGCGCGCCGCCGCATATTGAAACGTGCCGACACGGATGTGGCTTGCTGCAATACGCGTCAACACAGCTCCTTCGAGTGTTTCTTGACGATAGACTGGCGCTCCCGTCAATGCCACTGCAAGGCTCCTTGTCGTAGGAATTCCAAGCGCATACATCGCCTCGCTAATGATGAATTCACGAAGCATCGGGCCAAGTCCCGCCCTGCCATCGCCGCCACGGGAGAATGGTGTCTTGCCTGAACCTTTCAACTGAATATCGTACCGCTTGCCTTCAGGCGTGATCTGCTCTCCAAGCAACACGGCCCGTCCATCTCCGAGCATCGTAAAATGGCCGAATTGGTGGCCGGCATATGCTTGTGCAATCGGCGCCGCGCCTTCAGGAACCTTGTTTCCGGCGAAGATCTCTGTCCCCTCTTCGCTTTGCAGTGATTCAGCATCCAGTCCGAGCGACTCTGCCAATGGATGATTAAAAATGACCAACTCAGGTGACGGTGCTGCTTCCGGATTTGTCTTCGCGTAAAATGGTTCCGGCAGACGGGTATAACTATTATCGAAATTCCATCCGAACTTTTTGCTCTCTGTCACGTCCTCAACTCCCATTTCATAAGATGTCTGATTCGCAATCAATTAGGGAATTCGATACTGGCACTCACTTCTTCTCCAATACCGCAAAATAATTGTCTTCATCGTCTGCAAAGTTGAACACTCTTCCCGTTGGCATTGTGACCAATTCCCCGACTGTCACTTGCTTGCTTTTGAGGTCCTCATAAAGTGCATCCAAGTTTTCTGTAAACAAGAGCAACGATGGGGTTTGAAGATTCAACTCAGGTTGCATTTGTGCGATGAGCTCTTTGTTATGCAGAACAATGCTCGTTTCAGCCTGTGCTGTCGGTGCAATTTCAATCCATCTCATCCCATGCCCATTGTCTTCCTCAGAAATGACGGTAAAGCCGACCTTTTCGGTCCAAAACTTCTTCGCCTCATCCTGATCGTTCACATACAACATAATTTGCCCGATCTTATGAATCATTTTCCATCTCCCTTTCCTCATTTTCCCTTGCTTTAGTTCTAATCCTAATCTTACCATTATGAATGAAAAATGACCGCGTCAACCTTGTTATACCCAATTTCAAATGGATTCACGTACACGACTCATTCATAAATTCAAAAATACAGGGAACTGTATAGGAGAAGTTGAACGAAGAGTCGAAAGGAGGAAAATGGAAATGGTGAGAATTGCCGTTGAACAACCGTATGAAGATGTCATGAATGCACTTGTTGAAAAAGGCTATGAAGCAAAGATGTTTAGCACCGATGAAGACGTAACCGGCTATGATATCGGCATCGTCCGGGCGCTCAACGAAGGGAACACAAATGAATTCAATTTCCCTGTCATCACGATGAAGGGCATGTCGATTGACGATGTCGTCCAAGCAGTTGAAGAAAAAGCAAACCTCCTCCAATAAGCATCCCCGATAAAACAGAATCTATGGCAGCAGCCTTAGTTTCTGCTTCCTTCCAATCAAAAAGACAGCCTGCCAATCGACTGAACGATTGGCGGGCTGTACTGATCAGTGGTAATAATATGTCTGGCGCCTGCGTGAAGCTTCCAGCTGTTTCGCCCTGTACCTTCGCTGAAATACACGGAGCTCATCCAATTGTCCATTCAAGCGGGGATCCTGAGACATCATTTCCTTTAATCCCGAAGGACCGATCTTCCTCTTCACTTTTTCAATTTCATCCTCAAAAAATAATGACATGTCCATACCTCCTCCCCTTTGATTGGCAAGGGATAGCGGATTAGGCTCACTATTCACCATTCCCCCGTCACTATAGAGTACGTCGATTTACCGACAGGACAAGAGTTAAGTGTACAGTTTTCATGATTTTAAATGAATAATTCATTGTTCAATAGGCATGTGGAGGCACTAGATCTACCAAAACAAACGTTCTCATTCGTGTGGGCTTTAGTTTACATTTCCTGTATACTTTAAGCAACAGACTATACACGAATTCGCAGACCAACAGATGATAAAGAAAGGAGGATAAAGAGTTGGAGGAAAGGATTCTGCAATTGCTTGAAGGGTTGAAGTCGGAAATAGGCGACCTGAGATCCGATGTAGGCAGCTTGAAATCGGAAATGAGCGACCTGAAATCTGATGTAGGCAGCTTGAAATCGGAAATGCACAGCCGGTTTGATCGAGTGGACCATCTTTTGGAAGGAATCGGCGGTCAGCTTGAGCACCAAACTAGCCAACGTATTGCTGAGGGACCAGCTATTACTCAGGAATTAAAGAACATTAAATCACGGATCTTCGACTTAGAAACAAAAACTATGTAAAAAGAGCTCTTGTGTAAAACAGAACCTACGAAGCAGTCGTAGGTTCTGTTTTTTTGTCTACATTAATTGTGTCGGTGCCTGTGCAAAGGAAAATCTTATAATTCCATGAGAATTGTAATTGCGATGCCTAGTACCATCCCGATGACGACAGTTACTGAATATAGAAGAACCCTCCTCAACACCTCATCCTTTCATCACTCTTTTATCTAATATATTAATGAAAGGGACAAAACATGTGAGTCACAAATCCATTAAAGTCTGTGTTCAGGTCGCATTCCCTCTCAGCCCTTAGACGTATGTAAAATTCAAACATGAGACTGGTAAGTTTTTCATTTGAATAAGGTAGAATAGAATAAAATGGGGCAGAAGGAGAATGGATGAAAATGAATAAGCTATTATGGATTGCGCTGTTGACGGGGTTTCTAGTTGTTATCGGTATCTACGGGTATAACAATTGGTTTGCGAAGGCAAGTGGGAATGAGATTTCGATTGCTAAAGACAGTGCCGATGCTCTGAAAGTGGATATCGACTTCGGAGTTGGCAACCTGCTCGTACATGGCAATTCGTCCGATTGGGTCAGTGGGGACTTTACGTACAATCACAAAAGGCTGGAGCCAAGCGTGAAGTATAAGAAAAAGAAAGATGTCGGTTTCGTCACTATTAAGCAAGGCTCAAAGTCGACGTTCGGCTTCAATAAACGAAAATTGAAAAACGATTGGGATCTCCAACTGACAAATGATGTTCCTATCGACTTGGATGTAGACATGGGGGTTTCAAAGTCGAGATTGAAACTGGAAGGTCTCCAATTAAACAGCCTTTCCATCGATAGCGGCGTCAGTGATTCTGTCATCGACCTGAGCGGTGCTTGGAGCAAAGGCTTTCGGGCTGATGTGGACTTAGGTGTGGGAGACGTGACTCTCATCCTTCCGAAGGAGACTGGTGTCAGGCTAACCGTCTCGAAAGGGCTTGGAAGATTGGATCTGAAAGACTTCATCAAGCAAAACGAAGGTGTTTATGTCAATGAAGCCTACGAAGATGCAGACATTATCATCGACCTATTTCTCGACATCGGCGTCGGGGACGTCAAATTCATGATTGCCGAGTAAATTGTGTCGGTGCCTGTGCACGGTGCATTTATAACAATTCAACCAAATGTATATAAATATGAATAAAATTATATCAAACTCCTAAATGAATGGATTCTCAACTACCTCTTATACATTTTCGTTGTATTATCTGAATAGTTTGCTGCACAGGCACCAGAAAGTACGCAGTGCCCTACTCTGTATTGGTCCAACATAGCTTCCATTACACGCTATTCTATACGATGAAATATCGTCAATTCATTTTATTTTCATTTTTTACTTGCAATTGAACCGGATACGATGTAAAGTCATATATAATTTAACATTATCTTATTTCGCAAGTTTTGAAGTAAGGATAGAGGCGCAAAGACCATCAGTACACAATCTGAGGATAATGAGATCCTATGAAGGTTGTGGAAAGGGGAATTTGCCGAAGTGGAGAGACACTCATTGATCTCGAAGCTGGTTCTGGGTTGAACAAGTCCAGGATTGTCATATAGGAAACTATATGGAGGGCTATCTTATGCAAAGAAATAATTTATTTTATTATTTCTAGCAACAACGATCCCTCGTTGTTGCTTTTTGCGTTCTATTTGCAATTGCCCTTCACCCTCTATTTTATTTACCAAAATAAAAGACAGGATGTGGAGAAAAATGAATTTTGGACAAATCGTAACAGCAATGGTGACTCCTTTTGATGAACATGGTGAAATTGATTTCCCAGCGACAAGGAACCTGATCAATCATTTAATCGCCAACGGATCGGATGGCTTGGTGGTAGCCGGGACAACCGGAGAATCCCCTACGTTATCGAACGAAGAAAAGGTCGAATTGTTCAAGTTTACAGTTGACGTTGTGAACGGAAGAGTTCCGGTTATTGCAGGGACAGGCTCGAATAATACACGGGAATCGATTGAACTGACGATGCGGGCGGAAGATGCAGGCGTCGACGGCATCATGCTCGTCACCCCGTACTATAACAAGCCTTGCCAAGAAGGATTGTACCAACACTTCAAAACAATTGCGGCGGCCACTTCTTTGCCGATCATGCTGTACAATATTCCTGGGCGCAGCGCTGTCAACATGTCAGTCGATACGACCATCCGCCTTTCGGAAATAAAAAATATCGTTGCCGTTAAAGAGGCGAGCGGCGATTTAGACGCAATGGCCGAAATCATTGAACGTACACGAGAAGGATTTTCATTATATAGCGGCGACGATGCGCTGACACTTCCCGTTTTGGCAATCGGCGGAACAGGCGTCGTTTCTGTATCTGCCCATGTGTTGGGGAATGAAATGCAAACGATGATCCGCAACTTCAAAATCGGCAATACGATAGAAGCTGCCAGCAATCATCGCAGACTGCTCCCGATGATGAAAGCACTCTTTGCAGCTCCTAACCCGACACCTGTCAAAGCAGCGTTGAATCTGAAAGGAATCCAGGTCGGCGGTGTCCGTTTGCCGATGGTTCCGTTGAACGAAGAGCAGCAGCGTGCATTGCAGCAGGCATTGTCAATGTATAAAGAAAAAGTGAATGCAATCGCATAACTCACATACATGGGGCTGTCCGGAAAATCGATCAATCGGTTTTCCGTGGCAGTCTTTTTTTCGTTGAGCTGCGTTCTTGAGCTATGTCCCCTGCAAATCTGCCTGCCTCATCCCATACACAGGCCGCACGTCAAACATCATGAACATATCCTTGAAATACGTTTCCTCCACCAACTTATCCAACACACCTTTGAAATACCCTGGCAAGTTGTGGATCGCTTTCTTTTTCGTCGCCATTACAGTAATCAATAGCGCCCGATAGGCAAGATCCTCGAAGATCCCCTTGTCATCTTTATAGATGTCATATTTCAGCATTCTCTTGGAAATCGACTGATGAATCCCGTAAAATTCACGAGCCTTTTTAGTGTCTCCAATCGTCCCCGCAAGAAGGTTTTTCATCCGACTGAATAGACTTGTGGAGAACTTTGACGATTCTTGCAGAGACGTGTAGTTAAGATCTTTAGCTTTTAAAAGAGATTTAGAAAGTAGAGCTTCGTCTGCTGGATTTTGCTCATATTCCGCGTCACCATACGGTTTGTCGTCATGGTCACGGTCGGTCATTTTCCCCTGGTCATCGAAAGGTAAAAGGATGTAGATGTTAGCGCCGAGCCCGCTCATAACGGGACGGATATAGTGGACTTTCTCGATAACTTGCAAGTCAACAAGCTTCCGGATAGCGCGTCGGACGGTTACGTTTGATTTCCCGATAGCTTCTTCAATCGTTCCGTGTTTCAAATGGGCCGCCCCGTATTTCACCGAATAACGTCGGATGACGTCAAGCACTTGTCGATCCGATTTGGTCAGCTCATCCCAGTGACGTGTGACATGCTGTTCCGCAGCTGCATCCAATTCTTCGACAGTGGCAAAACGAGCGTATTCTTTCAAGTAGTTCATCATTTTATATTCCCCCTTTGACCTCTATATAGATAGGAGGGGTCAAAAAGGATACTTTGGATGAAAAAATTTTTATCAATAAAACTTGAGTCGCCTTTATTCTGGAGTAATGCGCAAATAGGAACAACCCATCCGAGCGGCCAACTCAAGGATGGGTTGTCTTTTATGAATTAAACTGAAGTTCCCTTCATCCGAACTTCTTCCGCTTTTCGGATATTATCCTTCAAATAATCCGCAGCTTCAGTATGGCTATACACCTCTTCAGGCGTCATCCAATACACAGCCGCCACCTCATCAACACTGACTGCATACGGTTCACCGCTGAATGCCTCACATAAAAAAACGACATTCACAACCGGCTCTCCTAGATCTGTCACGAAGCTTGTACTGCTCACATAACGCGGGCGTCCTTCGATGACAAGCCCTACTTCCTCCTTCACTTCCCGCGCAATCGTACGCTCTAAAATATCGGAAGTAGCACCTTCAAGCTCAACCTTCCCACCAACTAACCCTATCCCACCAGGCGCGTGTTCTTCCTTTTCACTCCGCCTGCATATTAAGTAACGGCCATCCTTGTACAATGCCGCTTCAGTGTTGACGATGAACATGGTTGCTCTCTCCCTTTTCACTTCACTGTTATACTTCTTCCCGGTCAAAGCCGGAATCTCCTTTAATTGTGTGGGAGAATAATAAAAGCAGAGCTCCAAGAACGATTGGGCTCTGCTTTTTTACATTTATCTATTTTAATGGACATCTATATTGATAACTAAAATTCCTTGTTACCTAGTATATAGGGTCTTTCAATATGGTTGGTAATGGAAGCATACTTTCTATTAACTTTCGGAAAGTAATTTCTTTGCTTCTTTAAGATCAATTTTCGCCTTATGACCGTGTTTCTCTAATAAATGTAATAAATTATTCCCGTTCAATAAAGTGAGTGGTTTACCCTTCGCGAAATTGTATGCATCCGGGCCATAATCGGCTGTAGACACCAGTATACCTTTGGTAGCTCCTTCATTCATGACAGTTCCATATAAGTCGCGTACGGCAGAAACACCAACAACATTAGTATATCTTTTAGCCTGAATAACAATTTTCCCACCTCTTATTGGGTCCGGATCAAAAGCAACTGCATCCACACCGCCATCTTTACTGGCTCTAGTTATTCTAACTTCGCCGCCTGACTGGTTAAACTCCTTTGCAAAAAGCTCTCGAATTAAATGTTCAAAGTCTTGCCAATCCATCGCCGCTAAATTATCTGTTTCATCCAGAGCATCTGCTACATCATAGGAAGATACAAAACGAGCATCTTCACGGTCAATTTTAAGGATTGGAGCAATTGGAGAGAGACTGTGCAACTTACTACTACCTATTCCTTTCAAGTTTTTAAAGCATATTTTTGGTTCAACATGCCCTAAATTAATTTCCAGGAATTCGCTTTTAGTTGTTTGAATAGACAGAATACACGCATTGACTTCTTTACCCGTTGCTTTGTCTATAGAATTAACCCAGCCATTAAAAACGACAGATTGAATAGCATCAATATCATCGGCCTCGTATAGTTCATGGATGGTTCTTAGTGTTATTTGAAAGAGTAAATCATCATACATTTTATTGAACGTTGACTCTGCCAAGAAATACTCTTTAAACTCATCTCTGGACTGAATGTATTTAACTTCTTTCAATGAAGGAATATCCTTTTGCGACGGTAACGAATATTCAACGATTAAAGTCTTTGTAAGTGAATTATAGTCTAAATCAAATTTCTGTGGAAAATAATCTGGATAGATAGAATTAGATAAAACCATGTCACAGTATTCAACTATTGCTGAAGGATCTCCCTTTTGATAGCTTGCTTTTTGCGCGTTAATAGCATCATTATTTTCCTTTTGCCGTGTTTCAAATTCTTCCTTTTCCTCATTCCAGTTGCTTAATATGCCATCATAGTTTTTCTGATTTTCTTCATTTTTTCGGGAAATCTCCTCATTAGTTCTCTGCCATTTTTCATAATCTAATTCATACAATCTCCTTGCTTCATCAATCTTTTTTTGTTTTAAACTTGCGAATATCTTATCGACAAGTCCTATTTTGGGCAAGTATTTTTCTTCTGTTTCTCTTGGCTCTTCAGGATAATCAAACATTCTAGGAGGTATAGGTTTCTTTTTATTAAAAGTTGAAGTATCTTTTAGAGCTTCCCAATTAATTTTGTCGTCGACATCAAGAGTATATTGTAATGTCTTACTTAAAGCTTCTTGCTGTTCAATTGCTTCATTCGTTAATTGAATAGCTAATGCTTTCTTTTGTTCTTTCTCCATAGCGGCTAGTTCACGGGCTTCTTTTTGGGCTTGCATCATTTGCTTTTTATCCCACATCTCTTCCCAAACAATCTGCTGCATGCGAGCTTTTTGTTCCACAACATACCGATCCGAACCTTTAATTACCCTATATTTTTTTAAACCCTCATGCTTTAATTCAATTTGATACATTGTTATTTTTTCTCCTTTCAAAGAGTATTATTCTTAACGGTAATAATTATTGATTCAATTGTACTATATCGCCTATTCATTTGTAACCTATTTCCAAATGGTACAATTTTCATTAAAAAATACAGTTAATAAAATATAAAAAAGCAGAGCTTCAATTGGAAGCTCCGCTTGAATTATTCAGTTAACGAATGTGTTTAACTTAATTTATTATTTTTTAATATCATGCTTCAATTAGATACTGATAAAGCTTACTCTCAACTGCTTGTTCCATTACCATGTTCATATGAACGACTGGAAGATCCCTACCGTTTTTATCTGTCATTCTATCTTCTTCAACACTTGCCTTGTCAGGAAACCCCTTCCCCAAGTAATAGAAGTCCGTCCCTTCATCGTCATCTTTTTTAACAAAGATATGGATGTCATAACCTTGTTGATCGGCATGAATAACCCGCTGGACTTCTGGAGAATGAATTGTTCTATTACTACGGGTATACCATTTGAAAAGTTCCGGGCTAATGAATTCATCACCGTAATCAACACTTGACTCAACATCGTCATGTTTATGATACGTTACAAAGATGGGACAAGTACCATGTTTTGGTTTGTAACCATACATTGTCGAACTTTCGTCAGCATCCCAATTCAATAGCTTGCAAGCATCTTTCCTTGAATATTTCTCATACAACGTGAGTTGCTTATCGCATTGATAATTTCGTGATTTGATTTTTGCACTCTTCACGATGTCAGCTATTAAAAGAAAGAAATATGGATTTTCATCAATACCTTTACTTATAGCCTCATTAAATCGATATCCTTCGTTAGCATCGAACTCAACTATAGCTTTTTCACCATATTTCGTTTTATTATTTTGTGTAAAAAATGATAGGTCAAAGATACGGTGTACTGAATTTATTGTCTCACTGTCTATTCGACAACCTTCAGCGGATAACCGCTCCAAATAATCTGACTTCAAAAAGCTTCCACTGTCAAGTAACATCTCTAGCATAATAACTTCGTGTTTACGCTTACCGTTAAGAATTTCTTGGGATAACATTGTTAAAACCTTATCTTCATATGCAGATAATACAGGAATTTCCTCTTTCATCTTTAGAAGAAATCGGTAATAATTCATATGCTTTTCTGCAATTACTACTGGATCTATTGAATGGTTTTCAATATAATCAGTCAAATAAGGAACTCTTCCAATTTTATTCTTTAATTCTACATACGCATCTCGCAATATTCTTAGCGTAGTAAGATTTGTATTGCTAATAGAGTTGAAGATTCTTTTCTTTGCAATTTCTTCAAAGTTCACCGTTGAAACACCCTTAATATAGCTTGTATCCTTGGTTTTTCTTCGTACATTATCTTTATTCATTGACTTATCCCCGGATAATGCAATAGGGATGAGATAGTTATTTGTGTAATTGCCGATGAAATCAATTATTGTCACGAAGTCTTTGGAACTGTGTTTCCGTAATCCACGGCCTAATTGTTGAATAAAGATAATACTGGATTGTGTCTGGCGAAGCATTACTACCTGATTTATGCTAGGAATATCAATTCCTTCATTAAAAATATCCACCGTTAAAATGTAGTCCAATATGCCATTTTCAAGCTGAGTAATATATCGTTCTCTTTCTTCTGGTGAGGCCTCACCAGTTAAGGCTATTGTTCGAATCCCCCGAGAATTCAAGGCATCTGATAGCTCTATCGCTTCTGCCTTCCGACTGCAAAACATTAATCCTCTAACACGATCACCCGAATAACCATAGTAAGTTATTTTATCGATTATATGGTCAACCCGTTCTTCGGTAACGAGATCCGATAGAATAGTAGTATCATCAATCGTTTCACCATTTAATTCAAAATCCGTTACTCCAAAATAATGAAATGGACAAAGCATGTCTTCTTCAAGGGCTTCTTGCAGTCGAATTTCGTAAGCAATATTATAATTAAATAGCTCATATATATTAAAGTCATCAGTTCGTTCAGGAGTTGCTGTCATTCCCATTAAAAACTTTGGCCTAAAGTAATCAATCACCCTTAAATAAGATGCAGCTCCCGCTTTATGAACTTCATCAATTAAGATATAGTCAAAGTCCTCTGGGTCAAACTTGCTGAGATTCTCTGGTTTTGATAGAGTTTGTATGCTTGCAAAAACATATCTTTTATCTGTTTGTTTACTAGTTCCTACAAACATGCCAAATTCCTCTTCAATACCACCCAGAATACGCTTAAAGTCTTCTTTCGCCTTATTTAATATTTGTTCTCTGTGCACAATAAAAAGCATTCGATCTGGTTGAAAAGACCTTACATCAAATGCAGAAAGATAAGTTTTACCTGTACCAGTTGCGGAAATAACTAGGCCTCTATCATTTCCAGCTTCGCGAACTGCTTGTATTTGACTTAAAGCGGCAAGTTGCATTTTATTCGGGGTAATTTCCAATGCCTCTTTAACAGCATTAGGATTATAATTGGAAGGCATTTCTATTACTTGTTCTGCTAAAGTAGTTACGGTATTCTTTTCATATTCTTTTTCATAGTTTTGAATCCACTCTTCTGTTAATAGATATGCATTCTCCCAAACATCCTCAAATTGATTTTTAAAGTGAGTTACAATTTCCCCGTTTTCATGGGAAGTTAGCTTAACATTCCACTCATAATTTACTTTCAATGCGTGTGCAGTCAAATTAGAACTTCCAACAATTAATGAATAATGGGTAGCATGCTTGAAGATATATCCTTTGGAATGAAAACCTTTTAGGTCAGTCAGGCGAACTTCTACATTTTTTAATTTCAAAAGTTCTCTAAACACTTTCGGTTGATTGAAATACAAATATGTTGAAGTTAATATCTTGCCATTAACTCCTTTTAGCTTCAGATCTAATAGTGAAGATTTCAGTGTCGCAAGACCGCTTTCAGTTATAAATGCAACAGAGAAAAGAAAATCCACACTCGCTTCAAGTTCTTCCTGAAGCGTATTTAAGACAGTACTATTCTGTTCTCCATTGTTAATCAATAATTCAGGTTTAAATCTTCCGAGATTGCTTTCATTTTGATCTATAAACCCTTCATGTAATGAAGCACGCAAGTTGCGTACAAAGTTCTCCACCAAATCACCCCGGCTCTCTTTATTTTATAACTTTGCTTATAGACAGCTTCTCTATTGCTGGAATGTCTGCAGGAGCCCAATTTAATGAGAATAATTTTTCCCTTGGTATCCATTTTAAATCTGCATGCTCACTTACCTTAGGGGTTCCTTCAACTACTTTCGCCATGAAAGTTTCAAGCCGTACAATTACATTTTCATATTCATAAGTCGTATCCTCAACCGGTTCAAGAACCTCAATAATACAACCTAATTCTTCATAAATTTCACGTTTAAGTGCCTCTTGTTTTGTTTCATTCGCTTCAATCTTCCCACCCGGAAACTCCCAGTAATTCGGTAATGACATATCCGGCCCTCTCAATGCTGCCATGATTTCTCCATCTTTATTTTCTATAACAGCTCCAACTACATGAACTTTCTTTTTCATCGCTTTCACCTATTCCTTTTCATTTCAATTACCGTTATTAATAATTGGCTTAGTTAATTAACTCTATTTTTTGTACAATCCTCAAACTTTCAAAACTACAGATTTCACAGCACTCTGTTTCATCTTCATGCATCTCATGACACCTATTGCAAACGTAGAGAACTTCATCAGTATTTTTCATGAAATTCCTCCAATTATTCATTCATATTTTTTAGACGAAATGTTATTTCCATTATAGCACCAAAATTCATTCATAGAGCCGAACCGGACGCATGAAAATTGAGTTCATAACATATACCACCATCCAATTCCCATTAATTCATTTTATCAATATTACATTCCCTAATTCTTCTCCTCAAAGACCATTTCCAACATATTATTATAAATTTCATATTTATTTGACAGTTTAATATATTGTTGCTAACATGAAAGCGCATTCAAAATATAAGATTGGGGGATTCGAAATGGCAAAAACAATGTATGCACTTGATTTGAGCAAGCCGATGGAAGAGCAAGCACATCCGGGTCACAATCGGTGGCATCCGGATATTCCTGCTGCGTTTTCTGTAGACCCTGGTACGTCTTTTAGGATGGATTGCAAGGAATGGACGGATGGGCAGATTGAAAACAATGATAGTGCGGAGGACGTTCGTAGAGTAAATCTTTCGCGTGTTCATGTTTTGAGCGGCCCGGTGTATGTGAATGGTGCGGAACCTGGTGATTTATTAGTTGTCGATATTTTGGATATTGGAGCGCATCAGGGGTATGAATGGGGTTTTAACGGGATTTTTGCGAAGGAAAATGGCGGAAGCTTTTTAGTGGATCAGTTTCCGGAAGCACAAAAGTCGATTTGGGATTTCGAAGGCATTTATACGACGTCGAGACATGTGCCTGGTGTGAAATTTGCAGGGCTTATTCATCCTGGATTGATTGGTGTAGCCCCATCTATGGAGCTTTTGCAAAAGTGGAATGAACGGGAGCAAAAACTGATCGATACGGATCCGAACCGTGTGCCTGCGCTTGCGAACGCTCCGAATCCGGAGAGTGTTGTGCTTGGTACATTATCAGGTGCGGAATTTGATAGAGTTGCGAAGGAAGGCGCTCGTACTGTGCCGCCACGAGAGAATGGTGGAAACTGTGATATTAAGAATTTATCGAAGGGATCGAGGATCTTCTTCCCTACTTTTGTCGAAGGGGCGAAGCTATCGGTCGGCGATCTTCACTTCTCTCAAGGCGACGGGGAAATTACGTTTTGCGGCGGAATTGAGATGTCCGGCTGGATTGAGCTGAAGGTGGACATTATTAAGGGCGGCATGGAGAAGTACAAGATCTATGAAAACCCTGTTTTCCAACCTGGTCCTGTTGAGCCAAATTACAATGATTATCTCGTTTTCCAAGGGATTTCAGTTGATGACCGCAATGGAGAACAGACATATTTGGATGCCAATATCGCATTCCGCAGGGCGTGCCTGAATGCCATCGAATATTTGAAGACACTCGGTTATACGGGCGAGCAGGCGTATATGCTATTAAGTACTGCACCGGTTGAAGGGCGCATTAACGGCATTGTCGATATTCCGAATGCTTGCTGTACAATCGCGATTCCTACCCAGATTTTCGATAAAGATATTATGCCGAAGTAAGGAGGACTCATTTTGCCTAATTATACATTCCGTTGTAAGGACTGCGGCGAATTTACGCTGTTCTTCAAATCAATGGCCGGCAATAAAGAAATAGCGGACTGCCCGGACTGTGGCCACGTGTCAACTAGAGTCTTTTTCGCACCTAACCTTTACACTCTATCAAGAGAAGTGAGTTCACGCATTGAGAAAGGGATGGAGCCCCAGCGGATGACGCGGGCTGAATTAGGTGCCAAGCAGCCAAAGAAAAAGGCGAAGGTCAATCGTCCTTGGCAAGTTGGCTAAAAGAATAGGACAAGTTTACATCCACTAGGCTCTCCGGGCTTATGTGGATTTTTTGTATAGCCTCACTCTTGCTGGACACCCTAACGATAAAGTTGAAAGGGTGTGTCATCTATGATGCCAGAACGAGAAATATTTGCGGAGTTGAGCGAGGAGCAGTTGAATGCGTTAAGTGCTTTGGAGGATGAGCTCGGTGTCACGCTCGTAGCGTATGAAAGCCCGATGCATGATGACAATCATATTGTGGAGTCGGACGTTTGATGGACTGGACTATCCTCGGGTAGTCCTTTTTTGATGGATGGACTAGGTTATCACCGACTTGGGAGAGTTTATCACCGACTCTCGCCTGTTTATCACCGACTTGTGGGGCTTTATCACCGATTCTCCCCTGTTTATCACCGACTCACATGAATTTATCATCGTTTTTATCCATTTATCATCGCGTAGCTTTTTTGCTTCATAAATAATTGCTTTGCACAAAGTATTCAAATAATTAATGTGTTAAACTTAACTAAATGATGGGAGGAGATTAGCATGGCGCAGACGGAAACAAATCGACGTTACACAATTGCTGACATATGTGGTTGGGATGGGCGATGGGAATTGATTGACGGTATTCCGTATAATATGACGCCTGCCCCTTCTACTGCCCACCAGCAGATTGTTGGTGAATTGTTTTTCGCCCTGCGATCCCATTTCGGGAAGAGTGGTTGTTCTGTATTTATAGCGCCTTTTGATGTGCAACTGGAAGAGAGCGATCAACATACCATTGTGCAACCAGATCTATCTGTGTTTTGCAAGGAGCAAACCATCCATTCGAATCGGGCAATTGGGGTTGCGGATTTGTTAGTAGAAGTTCTTTCTCCTTCAACCGCGCTGAAAGATCGTAATGAGAAATTTATATTATATGAACGGTCTGGAGTGAAGGAATATTGGCTTGTCGACCCGCTAAATCATACGATTGAGCTGTATGGTCTTTCGGATGGTCGATATAGCAGACGTAAGGTGTTCGGCGTGGATGATACGCTAAATTCTTTTGTATTTCCAGAGCTCTCGATTGATATGAAGAATATATTGCGCGGCTGATGGATGGGCTATCTTAGGATAGTCCTTTTTTGATGGGCGGTGAAGGTTATCACCGACTCCGACTCAGGCGACTTTAACACCGACTCTCCACTGTTTATCACCGACTTGAAGCACTTTATCACCGACTCCCAAAAACTTGTCACCGTTTAGTAACCCTTTCCCTTCTTATGCAAGTAGTACACCCCCACCCACACCTCATATACTACTATCAGTTGTGCACTTCCCTATAGAGGAGGAACGGCATGGACATTACAGTGCGGCCTGGAGATTCTCTCTGGTATTATAGCCAGTTATTCAGGGTTCCGCTTCAATTGATCATAGATTCGAATCGTGATGCAAACTTGCAGGTTCTCTCGGTCGGGCAACGGATTCGAATTCCGGGGTATGTGGCGTTTGAGGTGCAGATCAATCAGGGAGAATCGTTATGGTTGATTGCGCAGCGAAGAAATGTCCCCCTCGAAGCGATCCTCCTTGTGAATCCAACGCTCAATCCAAACCGCTTGCAAATCGGTCAGACGATCCGGGTTCCTTTGCGCATCACGTGGAGGCTCGTCAACGGAGAGCAGACGTATAGCTATGCGACCATGATTAACGATTTGAGAAGACTTCAATCCGTGTATCCCTTCATCCTGAACGAGTCGATTGGAAATTCGGTTCTCGACAGGAGCATTCCTGAGATTCAAATTGGCACCGGCCCGAAACGGGTCCACTACAACGCTTCCTTCCATGCAAATGAATGGATTACAACGCCAGTCCTTATGACCTTCCTCAATGATTATTTGCTTTCCTTGACAAATCAGACTCCGATACGCGGTTTGTCCACTTTCCCTTTGTACCAACAATCCACCTTATCGATTGTTCCGATGGTGAATCCTGACGGCGTTACACTCGTGCAGCAAGGACCGCCAGAGACGGAGCCGTGGAGAACGAGAGTCATCGAATGGAACAATGGCAGCACGGATTTCTCTGGATGGAAGGCGAATATTCGAGGTGTCGATCTGAATGATCAGTTCCCGGCTAATTGGGATTTGGAACGCACACGCAACCCGAAAACCCCGGGTCCCCGGGATTATGGCGGCGAACGACCACTCTCCGAGCCGGAAGCTATTGCAATGGCAGACTTGACACGGTTACGGGACTTCGCTTGGGTTCTCGCGTTCCATACACAAGGCGAGGTCATATACTGGGGGTATCAGGGACTTGAGCCTCCTGAGTCGGAAACGATGGTCAATGAATTTAGCCGGGTAAGCGGCTATGAACCGGTCCAAACAATCGAAAGCTACGCCGGCTATAAGGATTGGTTCATTCAAGATTGGCGCAGGCCAGGGTTCACTGTCGAGTTAGGATTCGGTATTAATCCATTGCCGATTGCTCAGTTTGGGGAAATTTATGAGGAAGCTTTGGGGATTTTTTTGGCGGGGTTGTATTTGTAGAACGGAACGATCAAATTGATATGAACACTTGACTCTCCTCATGAATATAATGTAGACGGCCCTCAGATTTAAAATAAGAGGAGAGTGTCAAATGGGGAAAGTTTTTTCAAAAAAGGTTTTGTCTACTGTAGTTGCTAGTTCGTTACTTTTTGGCTCGAGTGGAGCGGTTGTAACTGCAGCACCGAAAGCAGATACGAAACAAACGGGGCTAAGTGCATCAACTGTTTCACAAAAGAACCATGTACCGTATATCACATCCACGGTTGCGGAAAATACAAAGTGGGCATATAACCGTTCGAGCAATCAATTCATATTAACGTACGATAAAGTTGAGTATTGGTCCGTTGGGAAGCCTGTTGTTACCGCAGCACATTCAGTAGTCTTAAGCGGACTAAACCATAGTGTGAAAATCTACGATACAATACTATTGATTCCAACTGCTAACCAAGATTTTACGTTCTCTCCAGAAGCAACGTGGAAATTTGATGCAGCCGCAAAAAGGTATTCGGCTACATTTACTATCTTTATTTCAGATAGTAAAGGGGTTGTCAGAAAGGAAGTAGTTACGAGAAACGGACTGCTGCCAGGGCAAGTGCATGAACTCCCCTATTCCCTAACAGATAAATTCGGGACGATTACAAAAAAGGTATCCTATAAGGCACCTGCAACACCGGTTGATGTTGGGGTAAAAGAAGTGAAGAACCTCAAATTTAATACCGTTCAACAGAATAAGAATCAAATTAAAGTGGAAGCGTCTTATCAATTGGTCCATTCTGACGGAACAGTTGAGGCAAAGAAACATTATTTAGATGGTAATTTCGGAAATCCAGGTCCAGGGTCAAAAAGCAAAAATCCTTCAACAAGAAAATGGGAAATTGCCGGTTATGTCTATAAGGTAACTGTGCATTATGATGCTAAGAAGAAAACACACTATGCCACTTATGAAAATGTCGGCAAAGATTAACTATCTATAGATTGCTTAAGAATTAGACGGAAGGCATCCTGATATGGGTGCCTGTTTATTTGAATAAAGAGCACAAAATATCTTTTTGACAAATAGATAGTAAACAGAAGTCTCAAAGTCATAAAAAGAGGTCTTTTGTCTTAATTTGTCGATAAAAAACTAGTTCTTTTTATCTTATTTTCTTATATAATTCTCTTATGGATGTTCAATACAGCAAGGTTGCTTGATCGTCTTGTATGGGTTCCATTTTTTCTTATGTATACTAGGGGCGCAATGAAACGTGGTCCTTACATGGACACTTTGACCACGTGGAGCAAATAGTGTAACCGACCCTCTTATAAAAAACACATAAATAAGAGGAGAGTGTCAAATGAAGAATGTTTTATCAAGAAAGGTTTTGTCTACCGTCGTTGCTGGTTCGTTGCTATTTAGTGCAGGTGGAGCGATTGTATCTGCAGCCCCTAAGGAAGAGAAGAAAGACACAGGTCGAACAGAACAGAAAGTCCAGACAGGTGTTATTAAGTTCAACAAAGTCGATGATGTACCACGGCACGCCAAGGAAGTTATCCTATCTGGCACAGTTGTCCTCGATGGACCACAGCTCGTCTTTTCAATCTCTGGAGTAAAATCAGAAGACATAAAGATTACAAAGACCGGCGATAAGACGTGGATGTATGAGGCAGTTGTTGATGTATCGGAAAAGAAAGATGACATTTATTTCGAAGTTTCCGCTAAAACCATTTATGCGAATGGAAAGACTGCAGGTACAGTCCACACAAGTGCACCTACTGTTACGCAAAAAATTCATGTGCCTTTTATCGTCAATACGTTTGCAGAAAATCCAAAATGGGCTTATGACCGTCCAAACAATCAATTTACATTAACGTACGATAAAGTTGAGTATTGGTCCGAAGGTAATCCTGATACTACAGCGGCTATATCGGTACCTGTAAATGGAGTGGAAGATATCGTGGAAGTCCACGATACAACACTATTTGTACCGTTCGCTTACCAAGACATTACATTTTCTCCGGTAAATTGGGAATTTCATGAACCCACAAAAACGTACTCTGGTATAGTTGATATCACCATCACAGATAGGAAAGGTATTATTACAACGGATTCCGTCAAATTAACCGGACTTAAACCAGCGATGATGCATACATTCCCCTATTCGCTGACAGATGATATCGGAATCTTCACGAAAACTGCTGATTACATGGCGCCTGAAGCGCCTGAGGCGCCGGTACCAGTAAAAGTGGAAATTCTAAAATTAACACTGAAACCTAATGGCGGGCAAAAAGTGCCTAACAACTTTAAAGTAATAGCTACCTATGAAATTCACAATTCCGATGGATCTATAGAAGTTGTAAGAGAAGATGATTTGGGAGAGGCTATTGGAAATCCACATCCAGAATCAGGTGGCAAAAAGTACTCACCACAAGATTATGTTATTGCCACCTTTGTCTACACCGTAACTGTCACTTACAACCCGGGGACAGGGGAATACAAGGCAGATGCCGTACTAAAAAAATAAGGACCTTAGTCTTCACCACTGACTACTAAAGATATTCTAACAGGCATCCTGAAAATAGATGCCTGTTTTTTCATACAGAAAGCGCCAATCTCGTTGCAAGAGGATTTATGCGTGCTTTTTGAGTTTTATGCGCGAAAAAAGCGATTTATGCGTTTCTAGTCGGATTTATGAGCATTTAAATGCATTTATGCGGTTTTCTGGCGGTTTATGCGTAGAAATTGGCATTTATGCGTTTTTGGGGTTTATTCCACCAAAAAACCTCACTGTACGTGAGGTTTAGTCCCTTTCGAGCGGCATGGAGCAGCAGCGGAAGGAGCCGCCGGATTTGATGATTTCGGAGAAGTCGACTTCGATGACTTCGAATCCTTGGGCGCGCATGGCGGTGTTCACTTGTTCGTTTTGCGGGAGGCTGAATACTTTGCCGCCACCGATCGATAAGACGTTTGTGCCCATTGTGAATTGCTCCTCCGGCGACACTTCGATCAGCTTATAGGATTGCGAAAGTGTTTCGACCATGTCTGCTGACAGTGCTTCCGGGAAGATGAGGCCGATTTCAGGCGATAGTATGTTGAATACACAATCAAGGTGTAAGTATTTTTCATCGAATGGAATGCGGATGATGTTGTGATTCGGCAGATTTCGTTGTAAATTGCGGACGGCCTCGTCGGATGTTCGGCTGCTGATGCCGACGTACACTTTGTGGCGATCGACGATGACGTCACCGCCTTCTACTCGGTCGGTCGTCGTCTGATATGGGATGTTGGCGTCTTCGAGAAATTCCTCGAGCGCCTCTTCCTCGCCTTTTCGTATGTCTCTTGCCATTTCGGCGACGAATACTTCTTCTCCGACCGTGAAGCCGATATCGCGGGTGAATACTTGCTCAGGAAATTGTTCAGAAGAAGGCAAGTTGATTACTTCCACACCGTGTTCTCGGAGCAGCTTTTCGAATTCCCGGTGTTGCTTCAACGCCAACTCTACGTCGATGTTTTCGTCAGCGTATTCTTTTTGCGTATGGTTGATGACTTCTTCAATTGCCATGAATTTCGGCTGGCAAAGAATGACTCGCTTCAATGAATCATATTCTGTATTGCACTTCGTTTTTGATTTATCGTCCACAGGGGAACTCATTATTTCATCCTCCACATCTTTTTCTCAAGCAACTATTCCCTCTTCCAATCAAGCTAAACCCAAGTTTTAGGGTCCCCTGACAAGGGAATTGGATAACTACGTATAGATTGGGGGAATCATGATTGATTGATGAAAAGACAAATACGTTATTGACGAAAGAGGACTTTACAACAAGGGCAGACTTGCCGGATTGGCTGCTGGAAAGCTATCGGACGTTCCATGAGACGGTGACGGATAAGACGTTTCCGTGTTATTTCGGTATGGGCGGTGAATTGAAGGGTGAATTGCGTTATGCGTATGTGACACAGAAGGACTGGTCGAACTTGCCTTCTGCTCTCCATGCCTTTTTGAAGTTGTTCGATGATCCGAAGCATAAGCGGCATGGATTGTTCGTCTTCGTGGAGCCTTTTGAGACGGAAGGCGATTTGGAATCATACCGGAAGCAGTTTTGGGACATTCTGCAATACTTGCACGATGTCGATGAGACCGAATGGCCAGCTGACAGCCCACGTGATCCTGACCATTATTTGTGGGACTTCCATTTTGGCGGCGAGCCGATCTTCGTGTTCGGAAACGCGCCTGCCTACAAGCAAAGGAAGACAAGGGATTTGGGGCAATCAATGGTGCTAGGCTTCCAACCTCGTCGTATTTTTGAAGGGTTGAAGGGCACTGAACAAGGCGGCATCATGTCGAGGGAAAAGGTGCGTGAACGTGTCGAAGTGTGGGATCAATTGCCGAAGCATCCGGATATTAGCCATTACGGCGACCCGACGCACAATGAATGGAAGCAGTTTTTCATCGGCGATGATGTTGAACCGATTGTCGGGAAATGTCCGTTTTCGCATAAAGAGATGAAGAATGAGTGAATGATGTAAAAAGGGGCCGAATGATTATTTCCGGCCCCTTTTCATATTATCTGAATTAATTTCCCGATTAATCCCATCTATATTTCTATCGAAAAACGCCGTCAATACTACATTTCCCAGTCACAATTAACGAAATATTTCCCGAAGTGTGTCGATTTCCCAGGAAATAGCTCGATTATTTCCTGCCGATTCCGTAGTACATATCCATTTCCGCTTCTGGCACCATGCTGCCGCCTGTCGCCCAGACGAGATGGGTTGCGGATGTTGTATTCGCCATCGGGACTTCATTGCGGATCACTTGAACGGGTCCTGTCATTCCCGCAAGAGCGGACGGTTCGAGTCGGATATCCTCGGTATCAGCGATCATCGTCAGCAATTTGAACATCGTTTCATCTGCGATCGTATAGCAGCCTTCAAGGAGCGGCTCCATCTTCTTGCCGACGAACCCGGATGGCGTTCCTACCGCAAGCCCGTCTGCCGCTGTCTGATTGTCCAAGTTGAAGTCTGCAACGGACACTGCGTCATGTAAGCCGGTCATCATGCCGATCGTCATGCAAGGTGAATGCGTCGGTTCGGCGAAGAAACAATGGACATTGTCGCCAAATTGAAGCTTCAGTCCGAAAGCGACGCCCCCCGGTCCCCCGCCTACTCCGCATGGCAAATAGACGAAGAGTGGATTGTTTTCATCGACTTGTTTGCCGCTTTCCTGTAATTGTGCAGCAACTCTCTCACCCGCGACCGCGTAGCCGAGGAATAGATCGAGCGAGTTTTCATCATCGACGAAGTGACAAAGTGGATCCGCTTCCGCCTGGCGTCTGCCTTCCTCGACCGCTTTGCTGTAGTCATCCGCATATTCAACGACGGTCACGCCTTTTTCACGGAGAAGGTCTTTCTTCCATTGCTTCGCATCAGCAGACATATGGACTGTGACGTTGAAGCCGAGCTTCGCACTCATGATGCCGATGCTCAGTCCGAGATTTCCAGTCGAACCGACAGCGATTTTATGCTTAGCGAATAAATTACGGAATTCCGGCTCTGCAAACTTCGCATAGTCCTCGTCCGGTTGAATGAGTCCATGCTCCACGGCAAGCGTTTCAGCATGCTTCAACACTTCATAAATGCCGCCACGCGCCTTGATGGAGCCCGATATCGGAAGGGCGTTGTCCTGCTTCAACAGCAATTCCCCGGGAATTTCCGTTTCATATGGAGCAGAGAGCGCTTCTTTCATCTTCGGGATGGCGGTGATCGGTGACTCGATAATGCCATTTGCACCTTCTGTTTCAGGAAACACTTTTTTAATGTATGGGGCAAAACGCTTCAGCCGTTCGCTCGCGTCCTTCACGTCGGCTTCGGAAATACCGGATTGGGCAATGCCTGCCGCACTGGTTCCGTTCAACGGGTTTTGCCACAGCACTTCTTGTTTTTCGATGATTTTTTGCAGTAATGGCAATCTTTCGATTAAATTTTCTTTATCAGTTTCATTCACGATATCTGCCCCCATTATAAAAACTTTCTCTCATTATAACATGCAGGGCCGCTTACTTATTCATTTAACAATACATAGCGGTCAATCAAATCGCGAGTCAGTTCGAAACGGGGTGTAGACGTATCGCTTCCTTCCGACCCGACGCCGATGACGACCGTGATGATCCGCTTTCCTTCATAGACGCCTGTGCTCGCAAAGCAAGGACCGGCTTCCAGTGTGTACCCCGTTTTCAACCCTTCCATGCCTGTCATTTCTTGCGGTATCCCTGGAAGCATGAGGTTCGTGCTCCATAGCCTCGCTCCTTCGCTCGTCGTGAAGTCTGTCAAGCGGGTGAAGTCCAGCACTTCGGGATATTCGGTGAGAAGTTCGTTCGCGATGGCGGCGACATCCCGCGCAGTCGCCCGGTTCGTCTCTGCCTCATCCAGTCCCGTCGCATTGATGAATCGGGTGTTTCGCAAGCCGAATCGTTTTGCTTTTGCATTCATCTCTTCCACGAATTCTTTTTCTGAGCCGCTTACCATTTCAGCGAGTGCGATCGCTGCGTCATTCGCGGAAGTGACGGTCATCGCGGTGAACAGTTCACGGGCACTGTAAGTCTTATGCTTGTCCATCCCTAAAATGACTGCATGTTTCGATTGGTTCAACGCCGCTGTGGATGGTTTATATTGACTATCCCATAAGAGACGACCGTCGGAAATCGCTTCGAGGACGATGTACTGGGTCATCAGCTTAGACATGCTGGCGATCGGCAACGCCTCCTTGGCATTTTGCTCGTAGAGGATTTTTCCCGAATCCGCCTCAAGGACGATGGCAGCCTTCGCTTCATGGTAGAGGGGATCTGCCTCTTTGCGTGCGTCTTTGTCTTTAATGAAGAAGAAAAATGCCAATGCGGCTAGAAATATGATGGCAAGTATTTTTTTCATTGGAAGAACCACACCTTTCCCTTTTATACTTCTATTGTCTACAACAACTATGAAGATTCATGCATGGACTTTCTGAAGAATTTCTGAAGATATGTGAAATGTAAGGAGAAAACCCTCTCCTGGGTCATTCCCCCTCGCACACACCTTCATCATCCCGACTGAATACGCTACTAGTAATAACGTCAGTGATGGTGGTGATTTGCATGGAGAGTGCGGGGATTTTAGCAGGGCCGATGTTACGGCGGGTGGATACGGATTCTGTTGCCATTTGGGTGGCGACGGACTGTCCTGTCGAAGTGGACGCTGCCATTTATGTATTAGATACGCTTATTCCGCTCGATACCGCCACGAATACGACATCAATACGAGCAGGCCATCGTTTGTTCATTCACCTTGTGCAGGTGCATGGGCAATTTCCAACGGATACACTCCTTGGCTATGACCTGCTTTTTCGCGTTGGAAAAAACATATGTAATTTGGCAAGCCTCGGTTTGATTCATGAAAATGAAGATTCCATTACGTACGATGGACTTCCCTACCCTTCGTTTTTCATCCCCGCTAGTGCAGCTCCAACTTTTCTATATGCGTCTTGTCGGAAATTCCACGGGAAGGGAGATGATGCCCTCGTTGCAGCAGATGCGCTACTGCAAAGGGAAACGAGTAATCTTGCGGCAAGGCCGAGCGCCTTGTTTCTTACCGGTGACCAAATTTACGCGGATGACGTGGCGGATCCTTTATTTCCAGTCATCAGAACGGTTGCCGAACACTATATTGGTGAGGAGGACCTTTGGCAGTTCGATTCGCATCTGCAAGATGAGCCATTTGCTACTGCCATCCGGCAAGTGAATGGACGGCAGTTTATAACGGAACGATTTTGCCGGTTCACTTCGGCCAATGCTTCGAATCATCTGCTTACGTTCGGGGAATATGCGGCGATGTATTTGCTGTCATGGAGTCCAGCGATGTGGAAGGATGTTTTTCTCCCTACGTTCGATGAGTTGGTGAGGGAGGATGGCTTATACGTTTATTTTCCGGACAATCAAGATGAACTGGAGAAGATCCGCACCCGTTTTGAAGAGCAAGTCGGGCATCTATTGCAGACGATCGGTTCGCTACATCGGATACGGAGGCTGTTTGCAAATGTGCCTACGTATATGATATTCGATGACCACGACGTGACAGATGACTGGAATTTATCCGCAGACTGGCGCAGCGCGGTGCTCGCTTCGCCTCTAGGGAAACACGTTATTGCGAACGGGCTTTGTGCATACTGGGCGTTCCAAGGTTGGGGCAATGAGCCACAACGGTTCGGGGAGGGGTTCCTACAGTCGATGTGCAGTCATTTCGACGGGTTCATTGCTGACTCAACTGCTTATGAAGTATGGGCGAATCGGCTTTGGTCATTCTATGGCTGGCAATTCGTGGCGCCCACTACACCTGCTGCGCTATTTTTAGATACGAGGACGATGCGTCATTTTGAGCAAGACCCGAAACCTGTGAAAGTCGGTCACATGTTTAAGGAAACGGTTAAGACGCCGAGACTGATCGGCCCGTCAGGTTGGAAAGTGACGGCGCGGACGCTTCTGAAATCCCGGTGGACACGGGGAGATCCATTGATTATCGTTTCGCCGACACCATTGTATGGGTTAGGCCTCATTGAATCGGTGCTCCATTCATATGTGTATCCGTTGCGTGCGCTCGGATTTCCGATTCATGAAGTGCTTGACTTTGAGGCGTGGAAATATAACGGCAGAGGATTCACCGATTTCATCGGCCAATTGTTCCGTTGGAGTCTGTCCCGTTGCATCATTCTGTCGGGGGATGTCCATTATGCTTCCGCGGTCCGGTCGCGCCTGACGTCGAAACGGGAAACGCTCGATATTTTGCAGTTCACGAGCAGCCCTTCCCATAATATGAGCTTTTCGGGAGTTTGGGGAAAGCTGATGAAAGTGGCGATTTGGGGAAATGCAAGGCAGCGGAAGAGGACGATGTACCGCTATTGCGATGTGTCATTTTCGATTCATAACGGCGGGAAAGCGGTCAGTTGCCCGAAAGATGCGAAATGGCATGAGGCGCTCCGTTATTTAAGAATGGAAAGAGGAGCGATTGTCGAGACAGAGAACAATATCGGGCTGGTTACTGTCGGGGAGACCGTTGTCAGGCATTCGCTGTTGCAGATGATGAGAGGCGAGATGAAAGAGATACGATTTGAGGATATTGAAGCCTCGCCGGAGTGAGCCGGCGGGGTTTTTATGCGTTTTTGGAGGGATTTATGCGGCATTCTGTGCAGTTATGCGTGTATTTTAGGATTTATGCGCAATTCGTGGAGTTTATGCGTTTCTGGCCGAGTTTATGCGCGGATTGCAGGACTTAGGCGTATTTCGCGGAGATTATGCGTAATTGAGTGCCTGCGCATCGCGCTGAATGCCTTTGACAATTATAGATTCCTTCAAAAAGAGGCCGCCCAATTGGATAGCCTCTCTCACTTCATTCACAATTTCGTCCGTACGTCCCATAGTTCAGGAAAAAATTTATGGTCGAGGACGGATTTCAAATAGTCGACGCCTGACGAGCCGCCTGTGCCCGTTTTGAAGCCGATGATCCGTTCCACAGTTTTCATATGGCGAAAGCGCCATTGCTGGTGGCTGTCCTCGATGTCGACGAGCTTTTCAGCAAGCTGGTACAAGTCCCAATAACGGTCGACGTCGCGGTATACTTCGAGCCAGGCGGCTGCCACGGTCGGATCGCCTCCATATGTGACAGAGAAATCACGTGTCAGCAAATCTGGATTGACCGGGAAACCTGCCCGAGCGAGTGCGCGGATGGCGACGTCGTAAATGCCCGGCGCTTCATAGGCGGTTTTCAATTCGCTCGCGAGCTCGGGGTCTTTCTCGTAGATTTTCATTATATGCGGCTTTTTGTAGCCAAGCGCAAACTCGATCAGCCGATTTTGGTAGGACTGGAAGCCCGATGCGCGACCTAGACTTTCGCGGAATTCCATATACTCGGCAGGTGTCAACGTCGAAAGGACGTCCCATGCCTGGATGATCTGCGTCTGCACCCGGGAAACGCGTGCCAGCATTTTGAACGCTTCCGGCAGTTCGTCTTCTTCAATCAACTCGATCGCCGTGTTCAGTTCATGCAATATGAGCTTCATCCAAAGCTCGCTCACTTGGTGGATGATAATGAACAGCATTTCGTCATGGTGGCCGGACAACCGCTCCTGGCTGGAGAGCACTTTATCGAGCCGTAAATATTCCCCGTACGTCATGTTGTCCCGAAAATCCGTATGAATCCCTTTGTCACTCATGACGACCACTTCCTAACGACTGCGCGTACCGGGCTTCCATCTCCGCCTTCAATCGGCAATGGCAAGGCAATCAGTTCATAGTCCCCCGGTTCTACTTTCTCCAAAACGATGTTTTCCAAAATGAGTACGTCATTGTCATACAACGAATGGTGGGCATCCAACGTCTTGCTATGTTCCGGGTCGACGGAAGGCGTATCGACTCCAATCAGCCTCACGCCCCGCTCTTTCAATAAAGGACCGATATCCGCCCGTAAATACGTAAACGTTTCCGGGAACAAATCCTGATCAGGACGGCTTGATGTTTTCAATAAAATACGTTCCACATCGCCGAAGTCGATTCCATTCAAATCGGAGCGCCCGACGCTTTCAAGCCCCGAGACGTCAATGACGCGAGCCTTTCCGATATACACATCGATTGGCAGCTCATGCACTTTCATCCCCTCATCGTCATAGTGGAACGGTGCGTCGATATGCGTCCCCGTATGCGTGCTCGTCGTCATCTTTCCGATGTTCACGGAACCCGTGTCTGCTTTCGGGAACTCGACTTTATAGGTAAACGGCGTGTCTCCCGGCCATTCGGCGATTCCATTATGCAGCCGTTGCGAAATATCGATCCACTTATCCGTCATGCGACAACCCCCCTTTTATTCTCAAACTTTTCGTATCGTTTTTCATCCATGATGACTTTCAGCTTCTGTACTGTATGCCAAACGTCTTCAAATGTATTGTAAAGGGCGACAGGAGCGAGCCGTATGCCGTTCGGCGCACGGAAATCCGGTATGACGCCATCTTCCTTCAGCGCCTTGCAAATGCGAGCCGCTTCTTCGTGCTCGAGCAATAAATGGCCGCCGCGTATTCCGTCGACCGGATTCCCGATTGTGAAGCCCGATTCCGGCAGCTCTTGTTCAATCAATTCAAGCATATAACCCGTCAACTCAAGCGATTTTTCACGGATTGCCGATATGCCCACTTCCTCGAACATATCGAGGGACCCGATGACTGGCGCCAAGCTGAGCACATGGGGCGTTCCAATCTGATATGCGCCGGCGTCCGACGCTGGATCCATCATATGATCCATATCGAATTGCGACTCCTTTTTCGAGCCGAACCAACCAGCGAGCCCCGGCGCTTTGCCGAAATGCTTTTCATGAACGAACAGGCCGCCAACGGAACCCGGCCCGCCGTTCAAATGCTTATACGTGCACCAGAACGCAAAATCCGTCCCCCAGTCATGGAGCGAATGCCCGACCGCACCAATCGAATGGCAAAGGTCGAAGCCGATCGGGATATTCCGTTCATTTGCAGCTTTCGTCAACTTCTCCATATCAAGCACCTGCCCGCTTCGGTACAGGACTGCCGGCAAAACGATAAGCGCGACGTCATCGGTCATCGCTTCGATAATGTCATCTTCCAACAAATAACGGCCGTCTGGGCTTTTGATGCGGATGAGATGAGTATCCGGATCATAACCTTTCAAACGGAGCTGACTTTTCAGCGCATAAATATCCGACGGGAAATTTAGTTCATCTGCGAGGATTTTTGTTTTATTGCCGTCAGGCTTGTAAAACGTCGAGACGAGCTGATGTAAATTCGTTGTCGTGGAGCCGGTCGCAATGACTTCGCCTTTCTTTCCCCCGACGAGCGGTGCCATTTTCTCACCGACTTGCTCGGATAAGTAAAACCACGGATGCTCCCCTTCCGTCCATCCGTCGATGCCAAGGGTTTTCCATGACGCGAGCAAATCTAGCAATGTGCGCTCCGCACGCTTCGACAATAAACCGAGTGAATTGCCATCCATGTAAATGGTGTTGGCCGGTATGTAAAATTCGCCCCTATAGGAAGCGAGTTTGTCTTGCCGATCCCGTTCCTGTGCGTTCGATAAAGTGTGTTGTGTCATGCGGATCCCCCTTTTGATATTGCTAAGAAAAGCATAGCATATTCACAGAAGGGCGGACATTCTGAATTTGTGGAAATATCAGGTATACGGATGGGCGATTTCCGGTGAGCGGTGAGGCTTGCTTCGGGCGTGGGTGTGCTCACTTTGAGCGCGGGGCGACCTGCTTTGAGCGCGGGACGACTCACTTTGAGCGCGGGACGGCCTACTTTGAGCGCGCACCCACTCACTTTGGACGCGATTGCCGTCAGGCGAAAATAAAAAAGGCAAAGGAGATAGCTCCTTTACCTGCAGGCACCTGTTATTTGAACCATCCCTTCTCCTTGAAACGCGAAATCGCTTCAATCCGATTGCCGACCTCCAGCTTTTCAAGGATGACGGAGATGTAGTTTCGCACCGTTCCCGGTGTCAAAAATAGCTCGCCGGCGATTTCCTTTGTCGTCTTCCCTTCCGCGACAAGTTCGAGAACTTGGCTTTCGCGGTCAGTGAGCGGATTTTCCGAGTCTTCCTCGTACGCGATGTCGACGAGCTCGGGCGCGTAGATCCGCCGTCCATCCTGAATCGCATGGATGGAACTGACAAGCTCTTCGATTGGACTGTCTTTCAATAAATAACCGCGGACCTTCGCTTTTCGCGCACGTTCAAAATAGCCCGCCCGCGCAAACGTCGTCAAGATAATGATTTTGCAGTCCATCCCGATTAGCTCCTCTGCGGCATCCAAGCCGGTCATGACCGGCATTTCGATATCCATGATGCAAATATTGGGTTCATGCTCCTTTACAAGGGCGACCGCTTCCTCCCCGTTCCGTGCCATTCCGACGACTTCCATATCATCTTCCATGTTCAAAAGGGAGCCTAATGCGCCTAACATCATTCCTTGGTCTTCTGCAATGACGATTCGAATCATGCTTTCCCCTCCTCAACTTGATGTGTAATGACGACCGGCACTCGGATTGTCAATGTCGTCCTGCTGTCCTCTTTGATTTCAAGAGATCCATTCACGAATTCGAGTCGTTCCCGCATTCCCTTCAAGCCCGTACCGACCGACTTCCTATTTTTCATCCCTTTGCCGTCATCTTGAACGATAATTGAAATTTCATCTTCCGAATGCTTGAAAACGACTTTGCAAACCGTCGCTTCGCTATGTTTCACAACATTCGTCACCGCCTCTTTCAGGCACATGCCGAGGACATTCTCGACGTTTGACGGAATATTGGTCACTACCGGGAAATCGGAATCCCCTTCGATCCTCAATTCTATTTCCGCCGCGGCAAGGATTTGGCGGGCACGCATCACTTCATCTGCGAGCTTTGTTGCACGTATATTCGCCACAAGCTCGCGCACTTCCTTCAGCGCCGTACTAGCCGTTTGGCGGATGTCAGCCAACTCCCTCTCCGCCTCTTCCGGACTTTTCGGAATCAATCTTCGGGCCAGGTCACTTTTCAACCCGATCATCGACAGCTTCTGTCCTAGCGTATCATGTAAATCCCTTGCGATCCGTTCGCGTTCCTCTATGAGCATTAATTCTGAAATGCGTTCCTTCGCATCCTCCAACTGGTCTTCAAGTTTTTCACGCTTGCTCCGGTTGTATAGATTGAACGGAAGAAGGATGACGCCGATCACCGTGATGAGGATGAAATGAACTTGCGGCAAGAAAAGATTGATTTCCAAGAAAAATCCTGTGACAATTGCGCCGACCGTGAAAAAGATATGTAAACCATACATGATGAAGAAACCGACCGTTGATCGTATATTCCCGATGAAAAACGCGGTGAAAATGGACAGGTACACGTAGCCGAACAGAAGGGTCATGACGATATTGATGACAATTTCGAAGCTGACCCACATATAGACAAGGCCGCTTTTCGATTTGAATGAAAAGAAATAGGAGATGAAATAAAGCACTAATAACCCGGTGCCGACTGAAATATCGACCGCAGACCATGTCCGGAAGATGAAAAAGAACGGCAACAGGCAAAAAACGATCCATGCATAAATACTGAGCCACGTATTTTTAGGAAAGATACTGTACCATTTTTGCATCCATGTCACCATCCTGTTCCTTCCATTATACCAAAAACACGCAGCCGCCTCATAGGAAGGCGGCTGCATTTTATCATTTACTGTCAAAGCTCGTTCGTTTCGGTTTCAAATCCTTCAAATCAATGCTTGGCGTGGCACGTTTGACCGCGTTTTTCACTTCTTTGAATGTGATGAACCGCTTGTTCTCCGGATCATAAAGTTTGTATCGGAGCGACTCTAAGCTTGTTTTAATATTGATGGTCGTCGCCATTTGAAGAGGCGGAGTTGACTCATGCGCTATTTCCAAATTGTAGTTTGGAACGCGTGGTGCCAAGTGATGGACGTGGTGGAAGCCGATGTTGCCGGTCGCCCATTGAAGGACTTTCGGCAATTTGTAATACGAGCTGCCTTCCACTGCTGCCTTCACGTAATCCCACTCGGATTCCTCTTCGAAGTAGGAATCTTCGAATGTATGCTGGATGTAGAATAGCCAGATGCCGAGCGCTGCTGCGACAAACATGATCGAACCTTGCACGATGAGGAATGCCTGCCAGCCGACGAGCCATACCATAAATGCATATAGCGCGACGAGAATAACGTTCGTCAAATACGTATTCATGCGTTCTTTTCGACGTGCGTCTTTCCGATTGATTCTTCCCGTAATGAGGACTAAATATATCGGTCCGAGTCCGAACATGACAAGTGGATTCCGGTAGCATCGGTACATGAGACGCTGCCAATTCGACGCCTTAACATATTCCTCTACCGTCATGACCCAAATGTCCCCAACGCCTCGCTTATCCAAGTTAGAGCTCGTTGCGTGGTGAATCGCATGCTCGCGTTTCCACTTTTCATAAGGGAACAAAGTGAGAACCCCTGTAATCGTACCGACAATGTCATTTGCTTTTTTATTTTTGAAAAATGAACCATGCGTGCAGTCGTGGAAAATGATGAATGTCCGGACGACGAAGCCCGCTGCAATTACTGCAATTCCGATCGTCAACCAAACCGACACCGACAGGCTTTGATACGCCAAGAACCATAGAAGAAATATAGGCGGAACCGTATTGATCAGTTGGATGACACTCTTTTTTAAATCCGATTTGGCATAAGGTGCAACATTCTTGTGCAATTGTTTTGTTTTTTCCTTGCTCATTGTAAACGCCTCCTCGAGAATTTTTCCTTAATTCCATACTAATATGCTTACCCAAATTTCAAAATAGATGAACGTCATAACTTTGCATATGACAAGTGTCATTTATTGTGAAGGAGTTCACAAGGAATCGAGCAGAACGTAGGAGTTATGCGTAAGTTTCTGGATTTATGCGTAATTATTTACTTTTATGCGTGCGTTCGGAGAGTTATGCGCGAGTTTTAACGTTTATGCGGGATTCAGAGGAGTTATGCGTGAATTTCAGGGTTTATGCGTGATTGGAAAGTGATTGTATTTTTACATAGTAATTCATAAATAAAAAAACAGGCATCCCGTTAAGAGATGCCTCAGAGGTGTAGACAAAGTCGTTCTTTGACTTTGTCCACACTCAATTTTACAGATAGATACGATTAATAGACATATCTCTCAGCCTGATTGAAAACGCTTGTCATCCTAGGCGCGAAGTGGAGCGAAGACGCGAATAGAACTAAAGTTCATGAGCGGACGAGCGACACGAGCAACAACGGATGCGAGCGTTTGTCAACAGGCTGAGGCATCCCGTTAAGAGATGCCTGCCACTTTCAACCATTCGCTTCAACGGCTGATTTAATATTGGATTGGCTGATTTTGTAATGGCTCGCATGCCATGCCGCTTCGCCGTCCTTTAATAGGAAGAGTTGCGGGCTTTCATGCTGTATGCTCAATTCGCTTTCGATTTCATTGGACAAGGAGCGGCTTCTTTGGACAATTAAATAGTATTTCGGAATCTCCGTTTCGAACCTGTCAAACTCCCGATACCCCGCTGCGCTTATCGGGCACGTCGAGCTATGCTTCATCAGGAAAACTGGCTCTTTATTCGATTGACTCCGTACTTGTTCCCATTCTTCAATGGATCGGATCTCTTTCATTAGATGATCTCTCCTTTCCCTAAGTGAAGGGTCGTTCCTGAATAATAGACGGTCGATGGGCCGCCTTACTTCCTTATATACCCTTTTGCGACAAGGTAAATCTTTCCGGTGCGCGAATAATAGAAAAGCGACAACGAGTATGGCGGCAACCGTTTGCGACCAATCCCTCGTCAATCCAAACAGGAAAAGCGGCGACATGGCCATTGCGCTTAAACCGACGAGGCTGAAGTTTTTCAGGAATGGATAGAAGACTAGAAACACGACAACAAAACAAGCAACGACAAGCGGGTTGAATGCAAGCATCCCGCCAATGAACGACGACACCCCTTGCCCGCCGCGGAACTTATGGACAAACGGATAAATATGCCCTGCCATGACGGCAAAGACGCATGCCAGTTGGAGCCATTCGTCCATCCCTAGCCATCTGGCAATCAAGACGACGATCGCTCCTTTTAATGCATCTCCAATAAACGTCAAAACAAAGCCGGTTTTGCCGAACACCCTTCCTGCATTTCGTGCGCCTGGATTCCCGCTTCCCGATAAGCGGATATCTTGTCGGTACAACAATTTACCGATGACAGTTGCCATCAGCAAATTGCCAATCAAATACGCGCAGATGAGCAATACGGCTACTTCCATTCATTCCCACCCCACTTTCCTACTTCACAATATGCAGCACCCTGCCTTTTCCTGTACAATATGTCGCAGAAGAGAGGATGATCTAGTTGAAGGAATCAGCAATTCGCCCTTCTGTGGCCATCATTTTATGTATTGTTTTCGGCGGCGCCTTTGCTTTCATAGTCACAGCGATTCTCAGCGATATGATCGGCGGCTTTGACAGATCGGTCATTGATGCCATCCAAGGGTTGGAAACCTCGTGGTTGACGTCCATTATGCTCGCGTTCACATTCATCGGCTCCACAAAAGTCGTAATGCTCCTTACTATCGCAGGGACCGTTCTTCTATTATGGAAGTTCCGCTCCAGAAGCGAAGGCTACTTCTTTTTCTTCACAATGATTGGGACGATCATATTGTTCCAAGCTTTGAAGCTCATTTTCAAAAGGCCGCGTCCTGAGTTCCATCGGCTCGCCGAAGTGGGTGGCTATAGCTTCCCGAGCGGTCATGCGATGATGGCCTTCAGTCTCTACGTGCTTTTCACTTATTTGCTATGGCGTCATATACAATCGACTGCAGGCAGGACAGCCTTGGTGGCCTTTGCTATTTTCATGTTTGTCATGATTTCTGCGAGCCGCATCTATTTAGGTGTCCATTATCCGAGCGACATCCTCGGAGGTGCGATTGCAAGCGCTTTTTGGCTTACACTTACGGCATTCCTGTTTGTCCTATCTGAAAAGCGGAAGAAACGCGGCCTCGTTCAAGATTGACGAGGCGCTTTTCATTCGGTGAATCTAGCTGCTTCCTCATCGGATAGAATCCGTGGTTTGAAATTCCCCACTTCCATATAGTCAACGCGCTCATCCACCGCAATTTTGAACACGTATGGATCATTCGTCTTTTCAATCGTTTGGACGTTCGATTGCATTTTTTCGTAATAGGTCTTTACTTCCTGCTCCACCCAAAACGGCACCTCTCGATTCGGCACGCCACTCTCCTTCTCCTTCCGCTCATCCTCCCATTGTTGCTTCGCTTCCGGATCCATGCGGAAATAGATCTTTTGCAAGGTATCAATCACTTCTCCGAATCCGATGATCAGCAACCCATACAGGAAGTGTGACGCTACGATGCCGAGGAACGCAAACAACGCAGTTCCCGTAATCCCGCTTGAATAATGCATTTCTCCCCAATCATTCATGAGGTGGCCGCCCATTTGTGCCATCATCGACAAGGAGAAGATCCCCTGGATGACACCCCATCCGATTACGACAACTCCGGCAATCTTGATGATATATCCAATGAAACTCTGCTTCGTAAATAAGTTGCTCAACATGACCACTCTCCCATTTTAATTTCCACCTATCTTGTGTACGATTGAGTGACTTGGATAGTTTCATTAAGAGGAGGAAGGACATGCTTCCATTTACAGAACGGGTTGTGCAGATCATTCGGGACATCCCTGCAGGCAAGGTCATGACATATGGGCAAGTGGCAGGCGCAGCTGGCAATCCGCGGGGTGCAAGACAAGTCGTCAGAGTCCTCCATTCGATGAGCGCCAAATACGAATTGCCTTGGCACCGGATCATCAATGCACAAGGCGCTATTTCGACCCCTTCCGATCGGGAAGAAAAAGGCGGCTTGCAACGAGAGTTGCTGGAGGCGGAAGGTGTGGAATTCATGGCTAATGGGAAAGTGGATCTGCAAGTCTATCGGTGGTTTCCTGAAGAAGAATTTATGTGATGAAGATCAAATCGCCTGCCGTTCGCGGCTAACTACACGTTGCACGGACAAGACCCGGTCCGTTTTGAATGTACGTTTTTCATGGCGCAAATGGCAATAGGCCGTGAATGAATCCATACCGACTGTAAGAATGCGGATGCGTCTTTTCGTCAGTGTCCCATCCGCCCGCATATAGATCATTTCCGCCAATTCATGGCGCTCGCATATTTTGAGTAAAGCTTGTCGCAAAGCTCTCATCTCCGTTCGGAACATTTGTTCCCATTATATGCGAACGGCAACAGAAAAACAACTCCATTTCACTTGAAAGGAGGTGAGAAATATGTGGAAAGAATTCAAGGAATTCGCGTTCAAAGGAAACGTCCTTGACCTCGCAATTGCCGTCGTCATCGGTACAGCTTTCGGCAAGATCGTATCATCGCTCGTCGATAACATCATTATGCCGATTGTCGTTGCTATCACCGGAAAGGTTGACGTATCCACTCTTGAAGTGGCAATCGGTACCACCACCCTTACATATGGACTATTTTTGCAATCCATCATTGATTTCATCATCATCGCCTTCTCGATTTTCCTATTCGTTCGTCTCTTAATGAAGTTCAAACGGAAAGAGGAGCCTGCGAAGGAAGAACCGCCTGCGCTTGACGCGAAAGAAGAATTATTAAAAGAAATTCGCGATTTATTGAAAGAAAAATAATGATAAAATGCCTGCTCATTAAAAAGCAGGCATTTTAGAGTGTAGACAAAGTCTTTTTTTTACTTTGTCTACACTCTTTTTCGGGAAGCCGTGATGCATCGGGATTTCCTCAGCCTGATTGAAAACGCTTGTCAGCCTAGGCGCGAAGTCGAGCGAAGACGCGAATAGAACTAAGGTTCATGAGCGGACGAGCGAGACGAGCAACAACGGATGCGAGCGTTTGTCAACAGGCTGAAATTTAATCTGCACCGGCTCCACCACCCCCGCCATCTCCTCCTCCGCTGCTGTAACTACCACCGGAATCATATCCTCCGCTTCCCCATGAAGATCCGCCCTTGCTCGGTGACGTTTGGGGTCCCCAAGTAGAATAGGCGAAGTAAAGTGGATCCACTTGCAATGCGAACAGGGGCGCCAATGGGGAGGATTCAGGCAAGCCCCTTGTAAGCCTTGGAAGCCTTTTCTTCGATTTATTCAATAAATATGCACGTGCAAGCCAACGATCGGCTTCGTCCTGATGTAGATAATTAGGGATCCCCCGCTTCACACGCCTCCTGAATTTCGCAATGCTCATTTTCGTGTAAAGAGCGGTTAGCGAGCTTGGAATCGTTTTTGGGATTGAGAAGTATAAAATTGCACCTAAGATGACCGCAGAAAGGACAGCTTCTGATAACGAAGGAGCAACGATTTGGGCCCCGGCAGAAAACATTCCAATCATGAACAGAATAGCCGGCCACTTCTTTTCGAGATTCGTACTGTAAAAATAATACCCGATCACTGCGACAATAGCAGGAAACGAAATTCCCCAGCCGCCGGCGCCGTCTGCATAAAATCCGTACATCGTCGTTATTGTAAGCAGAAGGAAGATTGCTGTCTTCATCAGTTTAGGTATCTTCGTCGAAACCGACCCTGCGTCTTCCATAAGACTAAGCACATCGCTATGCCAGACTTCGTGGTTTTCATAGAATTGCCGTTGTTTTCGCAGATGGGTCCGATTCTTTTTATCGACATGAACGGATGGCCCTGCCATGTCATGCAAATGGAATTTCCGATGACCGACCCTCCCTTTGAAGAGCCATGTCAATAAATACTGCTCGTGGGGCAATAATGTCTGCTTTGATTTCTTCAATTGTTCATTCGAATGGAGCAAGTGAAAGACAAGCGTCTTTTCAGGGGCACCTTCCTCCCCTTGGAAACGTGCTGCCGAATCCGTCGTTTCCACTTTGATAATTCCTTTTTCAACGAGCGAAAACAGCCCGGCCAGAAAGCTTTTCCGGTTGAATCGGCCATTCTGTTCGACAAAAGCCAAATACGTCGGATCGGTCTGCAGTACGACATCCGTGCTACCGAACAGAGTGAAGACCCGTTGCCTTATGAGAATGAGCAATATGATCACTACTATGAAGAATATGCTTAAGCTACTCGCTACATTTTCCGCAACGGGGATGTTCGCCCACCTCGACTCTTTTTTATCTATGAGCTGCTGTTCCTGCCGTATTGCTTCTTCGAGTGAAATCGGCTCGGCAATTTTTGGCTGCTCGGTCATAATTGAAGAAGGGAACAGTACACGGGTCTCCGTCACTGTATATGCGGCCGACTTGGGCGTATGAAACGAAATGCCGTCGCGATAAACCTTCCGTACTTCCCCTTCCCGGTCGTGCAGAAAACCATGGATGTGCTTATCCCCGGCGTCACCCGGCAACACGTACGTAATGTCCACATTATTCAAATCCGCATCGTGATTGCCGCCACCCTCAAAATAGGTGACCGACAAATCGCTGTATGTATCATATGAAGTCACCGCGTTCTGCATTTTGTAGACATAGAGGACAGAAATGGTTTTATTCTCCTCCTGGATGGCTGTCCGGTACGCGCTTCCTTTACGAGCCACCTCCGCTTTCGTTATGGAAGATTCCTCGATCTCCCCGACGACAGGCTCCTGCCCTTCGATCAAATAAGCTTCGAAACGATCGATCTGGCCAAAATGCTTCTCAGGAAACGATCGGGTCAACTGCGAAAACGAACCATCCAACGTATACGTGAACACCTCATTCACCAACATATCGCCATTCGGTTGCACCCATCCCTTAATCTGCACCCGATCGACCGAGTACGACTTTGCCTCAGCATGGGCAGGTGAAAGGAACAGTAGCATGACAATAAAAATCATTATCTTCCGCATCTGAGCACCCCCTTTTGGTTAGCTACAATACGGTGAGAGGCGTGGAAGGGTTTCAAGCAAACAGTAAAACGGGTGTTTCGGCATGTTTGTAAGTAGGAAATAAGTTGCTGCTCCGCTTAGAAATGATTATCTATTGAATCCTCAATTACCAAGTCATGAATTTTTATTCTAATCCCACTCTATCTGAACCACCCCTCCCCCAAATTCGACATCCTTGTGTCGTTCGTTGCCTCCTTCTCGAACTGATGCTACAATGGAATGTAGGATTGACGATAAAAAGGAGTGAAGTCTTCATGTGGTTCTTATACATCATGTACATCTTGTTCGCTTTTATCATCCTTGGTACAACATTTGGTCTTATCAGCACATTCAACAATCATAAGTGATTGTTGAAGTGCTTTTTTTGTGGAATCGCGTCATGATGACGGAAAATTGAAAAGGTGTCCCGCAGCCAGTTGGCTAGGGACACCTTTTTTCTCATGTTTGTGGGGGTAAGACCGATGGTGGAGTTAAATTGTCTTTCCCTTTTGTGTGCGTGGATACGCTGTCATTCGGCTCTAGTGCAAATGCGGTACCCGTCCCGGCAAATGCAGCAAACATTGCCGTCAGTAAAATGATGGTTAACTTTCGTTTCATAATTCCTTCTCCCCCTTATCATAATGATACAAACTATACATCCCTGCTTTTTCGTAGTCGCCGGTAGATCGGTAATAGTTTGCCAATCTCCAGGCAATACTTCTTGCTTCCCCTATATAATCATGTTTCTTCAGAAAAGGGAATGCTATTTGTTCACAATAGTCAAAAAGTTCTCGTTGGGAAATTTTAGTCTTTCTAAAGTAATCTAACTGTACCTTTAAATATGGGTCTTTTTTCCTTTCTACTAATCCTTCCAATTCATCAAGCAGCGAATCGATTTCTTGTTTTTCCTCAACGGCTGTTTGCAATAAATGAATAAGGACTGCTTGATAAAAATCGGTGCCCGGCTCCAACAGCGTCTTTACTTCTTGCAACATGTCATATGCTGATTTATGAAGCCCTCTCCTATTTTGTAACATCGAATAATTGTAGAGCGCCCCCCGATACAACTCATCCATCTCCATCAACTTCGCATTGCGGAGAACCGTTTTGAACAAGCTGTCTGCTTGTAGGATGAAATCACGGTTCGTATAATTGATGGCCAATAGAAGCTGTGCGTGAAGCAGGCGGATGTAATTGTTGTCTTTCCGGAAGTGGTCGACGGCCATTTCCGCGAAGTATGTCGATCTTCCGTATTGTGCTCTGTTGTGAAGCAAATACGCTTTTTGATAAAACAGCTCCCCTTCGAACATGAAAGGAATCCTTTCACGGTGTGCTTCAATTTGTTTTAGGCGATTCTCAGCAGCCGTAAAGTCTTGGGAGAAGATGTCGTGTATAAGGTAAATAACTTTGGATACACCATTTTCATAATCTGTGAATGACGTTTCCATCCGTTTCAAGATGGATACTTGCTGCGTAGTGCGGGGCTTGTCCCGTTTGAATAAATAATAACGCAATTTATAGAGCTCATACCGGTTCACCAAATCTGTCGATTGCAAGTAGTCTTCTTTCGTGGAAAGCTCTTTGTATACCTCTTCCATCGATTTCAAGTCGTAATAGACCGAGTGCATGATGAATGTTTCCAATTTCTCTTTCCAGTATTCATATATATCGACTTCTCTCTCCCATTCAATGCCCATCCGTTTGAACAGTTCATTGATTGTTTCGGTATGGGGAATGTATTTATTCGACTCGATTTTGCTTAAATGCGAGATGGAGCAGACGCCATTACTGAGCTCGGCTTGTGTCAAATTGTTTTTCATTCTGTAGTATTTTAGGATGGATCCGATATTCATCATTAGCACCCCTTTAGTTTCTAACTATTCAAAACATATCATTTCCATTAATTGAATACATGAGAAAACAGTCCCAGGGGAGTAAGGGACTGTTTTCGGCCTAATGTATGGGATTTTCATTAGGAGGCTATTTTAACGTACTCTTGCAAACCCGAATCCGGATGCAATGTCGTCTCCTGTGCCGGCGAAGTGACCGCCGAGGATATCATATGATTTCGCACGATTTTGCAAGTTGGAGCGTAGCTGAACGTTTGTGAAGCTTGGGTTTTCCGCCCAAACTTTCGCTGCCAATCCTGCCACATGCGGTGTTGCCATGGATGTACCGCTAATTGTCGCATACCCGCCGTTGTACCAAGTCGAGTAGATGGATGTGCCGGGTGCCGACAATTCAACATCTCCCGTTTGGATAAGATAATCGCCGGCCGTTCTGTTATTGCCACGGGACGAAGAGTTGGCGACACGGTATGTGCCGTTTTCCAACCGATTTTCGAGATTCGCGACTGCGATTGCTGACGGCAAAGCTGCCGGATAATCGATCGAACCAGGAGAGTAGCCGTCGTTTCCTGCTGCCGCGACAACTAATACGCCGCGGTCATACGCATAGTTGACAGCATTCGTGATCAATGAGCTTTCTCCGTTCGAACCGAGGGACATGTTGATGACGACTTTCGCCTGTTGGGAATATGCCTGATCTGCCGCGTGGCGGATTGCATTTGCAATGTCATCCGCATAGCCGTTACCAGAGTCATTCAATACTTTATACGCCCACAGTTTCGCATTCGGGGCCACTCCGTAAACGCCTCTTCTGTCATCTCCACCTTCGCCCAAGGCAGTCCCCGCAACGTGTGTGCCATGCCCGTTGCGGTCGGTGCAAGAATTATTCACAAGCGGCGAGCTTTGCGTGAAGTCCTTACATTGTTCCGAGTTATAGTATAAGTCGTTATGGTTCACATTGACGCCTGTATCGAGCACGGCGATTTTCACGTTTGAACCGCCTGTCGTATATGTCAGATTACTGTCATTATAGATCGCCTTGATTCCCCAAGGAACCGACTGGCTCGCAGCCGCTGCTTCCATTTCATCATTCACCGTCAATGATGCCGGGTCGATTTGGATAGACAACACTTCCACTTTTTCGACAGTGATATGCGGTATATTCTGTAAAGCCTCAAACTCCTTCGCTGTCACGTCCGTCGTGTAGGAATGGCCGTCGAATGCATTGCGAAGCTCGTAGCTTTGTTGAAGCTGTTGCAGCTCTTGTTCATTCTTCGCCGTGATGAGCACTCGGAACGTTTCGCCCCGTTGCTTCATTTGCTCCTCTTTGAAATCCCGGAAATCATCCTTTGCAAACGCGCTTCCTGCTGGAACAAGCATACTTGCCGTAATTGCAATTGCTGCGAGCACCTTCAATGGTTTCTTCATTCATTCTCCTCTTTTCCTATTAGATTCGGTGTTGCTAACTTCACTGTAGCAAACATTCCGACAATAGGAAATTGGGAAAATTCGATAGAAATCGACCTTCTTCGTCGCTTCCATCTCTATCTATCCACCCTCAGAAAGGCAATTGTGTAATCCAAAAGAACTAAAAACATCGGCCATTGTGACGGCCGATGTTGGGCAAATCGGGAGTTCTCTATCTAATTTTACCTACCAATCAAGCAGTAACATCTCGTTTTACAAACGTTGAAAAGCTGATCACGAGGAAGGCTACGATGTAAACGGCCAATACGGCGAACGAGAACAGCATCGTTAAATCAGGAATTAACATCATGCCCGTTTCAAATTGTGTCAAGTCCATATGAGTGAATAGCAAGTATTTCGCGATTTCATATTGTGATAGCAACGCGCTGATCGTGGAGCCGGTGAAATAGATGAACAGCGACAGGCCAATCGCAAGCGAACTCGACCGGAAAACGCTGCCGACCGTAAACGCGAATGTCGCCGTGACGAACACGCTTCCGAATGAGAGAAGCAGCATATAGAGACTCTTGTTCCAAACCGACCAACTTGACATGCTCTCTCCTGCACCCGATTTGAATAAGATAATCGCCAAAAGAATATAGACAACGTAACCGATTAGCATGAGGAACATGCCGAACAGATTTACTGTCAGGAATTTGGACAACAGAATCTTCCACCGTTTCACGGGACGTGTCAGCAGCATTTTGATCGTCCCTTGCGAAAACTCGGAAGCGACAATGCCCGCTGCAACGATGACGGTTAGCAATAAGACGGTACCGCCTAACGATGACGGATCTTGAATCATCCCTTCCCTCGTCATCCCGTTACTGTTTTGTGTACTGATCCATTTCATCAATCCCATCATGCCGGAAGTAATGATGATCAGAATGCCGACCATGATCCATGTCCCTTTTTTATGCCACAACTTCATCCATTCATTTTGCATAAGCTTCAGCAATTTGGCCACCTCCAGTCATCTCCAGGAACTCATCCTCCAACGTCTTCCGGTGCGGTTGAACCGCAAATACTTGCAGCCCTTCGGCAATGAACGACTCGACCAAGCCCGGAACCTGATGTTGCTCTGCATTCACGAGCAATCCATCTTTAAACGGCTCCACCGTAAATCCTCCGATCGTGAGCAATTGCTCCGCTTTTTCCGAAGGCGTCGCCTCAATGTAATAAAACGAATCACGTGCCTCGGACATTTCCCGGATATCAATCAGCTTGCCGTTTTGAATGACGGCGATTCGGTCGCACATGAGCTCGATCTCGCTAAGCATATGACTGGAAACGAAGACGGACACCCCTTCTGTTTCGGCAATCTTACGCAAATACTGCCGGAATTCGCGGATTCCCGCAGGATCGAGTCCATTCGTCGGTTCATCCAGAATCAGGAACTTCGGCCGGTGAAGGAGCGCCTGCGCAAGCCCAAGACGTTGGCGCATCCCAAGTGAATACGTCCCAACTTTCTCATGTATCCGGTTTTGCATACCAACTTGGCGGACAACTTCATCGATTCGCTCCTTCGTCACCCCTTTATGCATGCGTGCGAAATGTACTAAATTCTTATAACCTGACATGAATTTATACATTTCCGGGTTTTCGACGATGACGCCGACTTTCGAAAGGCCTTCCTCGAAGTTGTCACGGAGCGACACACCTTCGATGACGATGTCGCCCCCCGTCTGCTTCATGAGCCCGACCATCATTCGTATCGTCGTCGTTTTCCCTGCCCCGTTCGGACCGAGGAATCCGGTGATTTGCCCCGGATACAACGACAAATTCAAATTGTCGATGATTTTCTTGCTTCGAATCGTTTTGGTTATATTCTTCAATTCCACTACCGGTTTCATTTTCCCAACTCCATTTCTGCTTGCCGCTCTTTGAACAGGGACACCATCCAGCTCGTAGCATCAATTCCGTAAAAATCCCGTATTTCGTCGACCGCCTCATGGGCGATTAACCGCCCTCCCCGCATGACGATGATCTCATCCAATAGCGGCTCGACTTCCCGGATCTCATGCGTCGACATGATGACCGTCTGGCGCTCCGTGTCTGTAAAGCGGATGAGGCCTTTCGAAATATCATCCCGCACCATCGGGTCAAGTCCGGAAAACGGTTCGTCGAGCAAATAGGCATCGGCTTCGCGCGCAAGCGTCACTGCGATTTTCACACGCCCCCGGTTCCCTTTCGACAAACTTTTGATTTTTAGATCAAGCGACACATTCAGGAACTGCAAGATCTCCTTTGCTTTGAACACGTCAAAATCATCGAACTGTGATTCATAAAAGTCAACGAGCTGCTGAACCGTGAAGTACGTATAGAAATCATCTGTATCAGACATATACGCAACCTGGGCGGCAATCCGCCTTGTAATTGGCTGTCCGTCGAACGTCGCACTCCCGGAATCCGGCGTCAACACCCCCGCCATCAGCTTCAATAACGTCGACTTCCCACTGCCGTTTTCACCGACGAGACCGATTACCTTCCCTCGCGGAATTGATACTGTCACTTCTTGCAACGCCCTCTTACTGCCATACTTCTTCACGATATTCTTCAATTCAATCATTCTCGCCACCCCGTTCCTGCAGACACTGTACAATTTCGTCCGTCGTAAATCCGAAAGCCGCCACGTTTTGAAGGAAAGTCGTCACGAGCTGCTCCTTCATTTCATTCCGAAGCGCAGCGATCCTATTCCGATCCTCTGTCACGAACGACCCCTGACCCCTTTTCGTCTCAGTGACCTCCATTTGCTCCAACTCCTTGTATACGCGCTGCATCGTGTTTGCATTGACGCCCACTTCCACTGCGTACTCCCGGACGGACGGCAGCTTCTCCCCCGCTGCAAGCGTGCCTCGCATAATATCCCCTAAAATCCGGTCGATGAGCTGCTGGTAAATCGGCTTATCCGGTGAAAAATCAATGCTCATCGTCAGTACCTCACTTTCTTATCAAGCAGAACCGCTCCGCCTGCAAATAATACGATTGAAACGATGATGTAAATAATAGAACTGACTGGGAAATCCATTGTCTCCCACACTGCAATTAGAAATCCCCATATCATTGCTGCGATAGAGATGGGAATAAGTGAAATCACCGCTGCCAACCAACCAATCCTGATCTCTAAAATTTTATAAATTACCCAAATCAGCAGGCCGGCGGAAATGAAGAAAAGAGTATTTACGAGCATCTTTAGCAATGGTGTAAGTCCAGGGATTCCCCCTGCAAAACCCCCGATGAAAAAGGCACCTACTCCTATTCCGCTCCAAATGATGAAACCTCCTAAAACAAATAGAATTGACATGAATGCCTTGACGCCCAAAAGTTTCACAATCGAATAGGGCGAGTGAAGCCATACGTCAGGCTGCTTCATATCAATATGAAGGCTGTGGAGGAAAAACGACGCTCCCATAAGCATAAGCATCATCGAGAACATTTGAGTAAGCTCGACGCCGTCCATAATACCGCCAACCGCCATAGGTGCAAAACTTGATACGGCAATCACGAAAAAGACCACGATAAACGTCACTAGTGAATACCTCATGAGCACCCACTCTTTTCTCAATAAACCATTCCAGCTCGTCATAGCCTCACCCTCTTCTCAAACAAGGCGATTGCCAAATAGAACAAGCCTACAGTAAAGAGAACGGTGAATATGATCTCTCCCGCGTACAAAACTGTATCCGTGACGGTGAAGTAATCATATTGGAGATCGATCACCGGGTTCTTAAGGGACATCAAATCGAAACTGCCTACCTGTATGAATTTCTCGTAAAAATCGGAACCCGTAACCTCCCCATAAATCCTTACTGAAATGATGAATAAAATTAATGTAACAACAAAGGAAAACCCTTTAAGAAAAGGCTTCAACAACTGATCGATGACGATAAAGAAAAATCCGTAAACCATGAACTGTATGGAAACGAGAAAAACTCCGCCGATCAGCAAACTTCCATAAAACAATAACTCATTGAAAATGGCTTCCGGTTGAGGTGTAAGTGCATATTTGATCGCAACGACAAATGACGTAACAAGCAAGTATGCCAAGCCCACTCCGGCTGACATCACCATTTTCGCCGCCACAAGCTTCACCGTGGAAGCTGTGGAATGAAACCATAAATCCGGCCATTTCATATCCTTGTTGAACATCATCGAGAACGCGATGACAGGAACCAATATGCATGCACCTGCCGCTACAAAACCAATGACCATCGTCATTTCAAATATAGAAATTTCCCCTACTGCAAGCACCCCCGCCACGTACGGCAATATGAACAATCCCGCCAATAGCAGGAAAACCAGCACAATAATCTGCCCTCTCCACTGGACCCATTCCTTTTGCAATAAACCATTCCACTGCTTCACCCGTCTACCTCCCCCTGTATTGGTGTATTAGTTACATGGTACACTACTATATTCTGTAATGTAAAGGAAATTGAATGATTTGTGTGAAATGAAACGAAAGTTCATGTAATGAGTGCTTGGGATTATCGATCATTTCTCTAGAGTTATCGATCATTTCCAAGCATTTATCGGTCAATCGAGACAAGTTATCGGTCACTTCTAGGAAGTTATCGATCATTTTCACATTTATATCGTCATTTCAGGACTAATGGACGACCCGTTTATAGGGCTTTTAATTTATCAAAGGCATTTATCGCGACAAAAAAAAGATACCAAGTTGATTTCTCCGCGAAACTTATCGGAAAGTCAATCAGTTATAAGAAAACCTTATGTATATTGTTTCATTTCCCGTCATAGCTTCTCTTGACCAACTCATCTACACTGAAGATAACAATACAAAAGGGGCGATTGAACATGACTGAATTTCTTACCGGCATCGACCATATCCAAATCGCTGCACCTCCAAACTCGGAGGAACAGGCACGCGAATTTTACGGCAATCTGCTCGGAATGGAGGAAATTCCGAAGCCCGAAAACTTGCAAGCTCGGGGCGGCTGCTGGTTCAAATGCGGCGCGCAGGAAGTCCATATTGGCATCCAAGCCGATTTCACACCAGCCAAAAAAGCGCATCCCGGCTTCACCGTACATGCGCTTGAACAATTGCAATCCCGCCTGGAATCAGCCGGGTACAAAATTTCAGAAGAACCGCCAATTGCAGGGCGTTCCCGCTTCTTTACACACGACCCGTTCGGCAACCGTATTGAGTTTCTGGAGTTTGCTTAAGACACAATAATATCCTTCTCCTGCTCGTCGAGGCGCTTCAATTCTTCCATCGCTTCATCACGTTTCCGCCGCAACTGGTCCTGCACGCGGCGGACGTCATGGAGCACGACATTCAGCTTCCCTTTCGCACCTGTAATGCGTGAATGCACCGCCCAGTCGGAGAAGATATTATCGAAGAAAATATCCGTAAATGTAAAAAAGTCATTATGGTTCACGTTGAACGATTCGGTTGCGGCATTTTGGACGTCCATCAATTCCGTCTCATAATGGCGAAGTGCCCGTTGCGCGCGATGCACAAGGTCATCTGAGCTGTTCATTTCCGAATACTTCAGTGCCGAAACGATGAGCCCTCCGCCTAAAAACGTATCCCACATTGACAGCCCTTCCGCATTTCCTAGCCTATCGAGCGCAGCATCCAGCGCCATTTTCGCTTTGTCACCAGCCTCATATGCCTCATCAATTTCCCTCATTAACGAACGGACGCGCACTCGATCATCGGCAATTTTCTGCAGCGTTCCATTCGCCGCTGTATCGTTTTGCCGAATCCACGCCTCTTTTTCCTTCAAGAAATCTTCCCAATCCTCATCCACGTAAAGGAAATCTTCCCGGTTCATCTCGGCCCGTAGTCGCCCGACTTCCGCTTCCAAGTCCGTCACCGTCTTTTCGGCTTCGTTATATTTCAATTCGGCCTCAACGACTTCATTGATCTCCTTTTCCATCTGCCCATCCCATTTGCCTGTCCACTCTTTGATTTTATTCGCAAATGAAAACTTGCCCAACTTCACAACATCCTGCTGCTCGTTTGATAGCTGCCGGTGCAAGCGATCGCGCAACCGAACCGCTTCCTTATATTGCGCTTCCGCCCCTTCCAGCCGACGCTTCACCCGGTTCCGCTCATTCCGGAGCATCGTCAACTCCATTTGCCGATCATGGATATTCGCTCTCATCGTGATCACCCCTTTCCTACTATACGGAAAACGTCTTTGTAAGTTTCATTCTCCGAAACAAAAAAGCCGCCTCATAGTAAGGCGGATTTTTCATCAATGTTTAATTTCCCTGCGCAGTTTCCGGTGATTTCGGCGGGCGGGGCCTGTTTCGGCTAACCGTTTTTCCGCTTCGGTTTCCGGATAGACGCCCGGAACCGGTGTCGGTTTGTTGTTTTCATCCATCGCAACCATTGTTAGGAATGATTCCGTCGTCAGCTTTTTCTCTCCCGTCAACAGATCCATCGAATGCACCGTTACGAACACTTCCATTGAAGTGCGCCCCGTCGAGCTGACGACCGCTTCCAGTTCAAGGATGTCGCCTACCTTCGCGGACGACAGGAAGTCGACCGAATCGATGGAGGCAGTGACGGCAGCAGCCTTGTTCGAATGTTTCATCGCCGTTATGGCAGCAATTTCATCTATGTACGCCAAGACCTTCCCACCAAAAATCGTCTGCATGTGGTTCGTGTCCGGCGGTAAAACAAGTTTCGTTGTAATTGTTCGTGATTGACTCATCGGTCGTTGTTCCATAATTGCATCTCCCTCTCGTTACTCTCTTCCAGTATACCCACTTCAAAAAGGGTTGAACAAGCTCACTCGAATAGCATGAGGGAATAAGGATGTGTGAATGAAAAGCGTCCTTCCTGCTTCACGCTTTCCTCCACAATCCTACCGCCTTCCATCACATACACCCGGTCGCATAAATGCTGCACGACCTTAAGGTCATGGGAGATGAACAGAATTGCCATACCTGTCTCCCGGTTCAACCGCTGTATAAGCTCGACAATCTCCTTTTGAAGTAAACGATCCAAATTGGATACGATTTCATCGCAAATCAATAGTTTCGGCTCTATAAGCATCGAGCGCAGCAAGTTCACCCGTTGCCGTTCACCGCCGCTAAGTTCTGAAGGACGCCTTTCCAAATGTTTTTCTTCTAATCCAACCCTGCCAAGCATCGTGCTGATATACGCATCGCGATCCCCTTCCATTAACCGAAGAGGCTCCTTCAAAATGTCGCGGACTGTCCAGGAAGGATTCATGGCGGCGGTTGCATTTTGGAAGACGATTTGGCAGGAGGCATAGAAATCATCCGCTCCCGTGAATGACATCCTACCTTCATCCACCGGCTCCAATCGCATGATGAGCCGCGCCAACGTACTTTTCCCGCTGCCGCTTTCTCCGACGATTCCGACGAGCTCACCGTCACCTACCGACAAATTGATATCGTGAAGAATGGTCTTCCTTCGTTTTCCCCTGCCATAGCTTTTCGATAGATGTTCAACTTTCAACAAATTCCTACGCCCCCTTTCCTAAAATCGGCTATCCAGCAACCGCTTCGTATACTCATGCGTCGGCCTCGCCAAGACATTTGCAACCGCACCCGTCTCGACGATTTCGCCTTTCCGCATGACGATTATTTCATCCGCAGCGGCTGCGACGACATCCAGATCATGGGTAATGATCAACACGGTTGTCCCGCTTTCATTCAACAGACGGAGCCATTTCAGAAATTCCTTCTGCACAACTTTATCGAGTGCGGACGTCGGTTCATCTGCAATGAGCAAGGCTGGTTCAACATACAAAGCGCAGGCAATCATGCACCGTTGCAGCATGCCGCCCGACAATTCGAATGGATGCCGGTCCAATATATCTGGTGACAAGCTCAGCCTTCCGAGAATCTCCTTCATTTTCAATCGGAAGCTAGCTTGATCATCCCCGACCCTTCCTGCGGAAAATGCATACAACTGCCGATCCATCTTCACGCTTGGATTAAAGCTGTTCAAAGCATCTTGAAAGATCGTGAAAAACTCCTTTTTCCGCAATGCCACCATCTCATCATTCGTTGCGTGCAACAAATCGGCACCTTTATAACGCATTTCTCCGGAAGCGCGTGCACCTGCCGGCAACATCCTTAGCATTGCCGCAACCGTCATGCTTTTCCCGCTGCCACTTTCGCCGATTATCGCTGTAATTTTCCCTTTCGGAATAAAAAATGAGCTTTTCTTCACCACAGTCGCACCATTGATGTCAATCGATAAATCTTTTGCCTCAAGCATGGAACCGCCCCCTTCCGGGATTCTTTAACTCTTCGCCGATAAAGTTGATGGAAAGAATCGTCATGAAGATTAGCAATCCAGGAAATACCCCGATCCACCAAGCTCCAATCAATAAATCATTTTGGGCATTGTACAGCATATTCCCCCACGATGGTACCGAGGGAGGGATGCCGACTCCAAGGAAACTGAGCGACACTTCGATAAATATCGCTCCCGCCAAATTGAAGATTGTCACGACGAAAAGCGGTGGCAGGCTATTGCGTAACAGATGCCCCGTTATGATTTTCCATACCGGTGTACCGAACATTTTCGCCATCTTCACATATTCCGCATCCTTCAGCCGGATGAATTCCGAGCGGACGATCCGGGCCGTCGTAAACCAGCCCGTCACGCCGATGATGATCGTCATCCCCCACATGCCGCCTTGCATGATCGCCTGGAACGCCAAGACGAAAATGAGGGAAGGGATTGAGATGAGCGCTTCCAATATCCGCATCATGGCACTATCGGTCCAACCGCCGACATACCCGCTAATTCCTCCGTAAACAACACCGATAATGAACGATATCGCTACCGACAAGCCCGCAACTGCCAATGTCACTTTTCCGCCATGCAATAAACGAGAAAAGACATCCCGGCCTAGATGGTCCGTCCCTAACAGATGGCCTTCACCTGGAGGCGAATATACTGCATTCAAATCCATTTCATTCACAGGTTGTGTTGCGAGAAGATCCGAACACAAGGTCAAAGCGAGGATCAAGCCGAGAAGCGAGCACCAGAAGACAAGTTTCTTCCTCGATTTCATCCACCCAACTCCCCTTTCCGAAGCTTCGGATCCAGCATGTACATAAGTACATCAATGACAAACAAGCTGATGACGACAATCAGGCCTGTCAGCATGATGCCGCCCATCAGCAACGGATAATCCTTCATCATGACGGACTTCACGAGCATTTGGCCGAGGCCCGCCCAGGAAAATAAAGACTCGACAATGACGGATCCGCCGAAAAATGAAGGGATTGTTATTCCAAGATAATTTAAATAAGGGATGAAGGCATTTCGTAAGACACCCTGTCTGATTTCCCGCTCTTCCACTCCGTTCGCCCTTGCTGCCATTACATAATAGCTTCCGATTTCAGTCTTGACACTTTCTTGTAGGAAGCGTGCATACAAGCCGACATGCGTCAACACGATGACAGACACCGGCATGATGAGATGGTTTATTTTATCAACAAAATCGCCATCCCCTCCTAGGCTTCTCGTGCCGGACGACGGCAAGATACCAAGCGTGACAGCGAATATATAAATGAATAAAATCCCGAGCCAAAACGCCGGGATGGAAGAAGATGCAATGCTGAATGCCGACAGGCCCCTGTCCAATAGCGACCCGGGCCTCATGCCCGCTGTCATCCCGAGCCAGATCGATCCGATAATAATGAAAAGCATCGATGCACCGAACAACAGCAACGTATTCGGCAGCTTCTCCCCTAGAATCGTAGCGACGGGACGGCCCTCCTTCGCGGACACGCCAAGATTCCCTTGCACCGTCTCCTTCAACCACGCCCCATATTGGACGATAAATGGACGATCAAGCGCAAAGGCCTTGCTGATCCGCTCTTTTTCTGCGGCGGTCAACGTTTGGGCATTGCCCCCGTAATACGCCGTCGCGGAGCTTCCCGGACTTGCATGCATAATGAAAAAAGAGAGGAAGCTCACGATGAAGAGGACGAGTGCCCCCAACATCATGCGCTTCCCAACCCATTTAACGGTCATTCCATTTCCACTCCTCGACATTCCAAAGGAAACCGGAGCCGTGATGGCCAAGTGTACGCTCCTTCACGCCTTCGATATTTCCATGAACGCCATAAACTGCATTGACATAAGCGATAAATGCGAATGCCGGATCGTTCGCCAATTCTTCTTGGAATGCCATATAGCTTGCTTGCCGTTCTTTCTCATCCGTTGATAAACGACCTTTTTCAAGCAATGCATCCACTTTTGCATTGGAGTAGCTGCCGTAATTATAACCGGATCCCGTCACACTCGATTCCTCCGAATGGAACAAAATGTACGTATGATGATCCGCGTCATACGGGCTGCCCCAGCCGATCATGAAAGCATCTGTCTCTTCAATCGTGATGGCACTCCAGTCAAGCGCCGCCACATCGACATTCGCACCGATCGACTTGAATCCTTCGGCGACATAATTCGCCATATTGACACGTACAGCGTCCGATGCAGGAACCGTAATCGTGAAGCTCAACTTCTGGCCATCCTTGTAACGGAAGCCATCGCCCGATTTTTCCCAACCTGCTTCGTCCAGCAATTGTTCGGCTCGTTGGACGTCATAGCTGTACGTTTCAATGTTCTCATTATGAAAGGCATGCTTCTGAAGCGGCGAATAGGCCACTTCCCCGAACCCTTTCAAAATGCCTTTCACAATTTGCGCCCGATCGATGGCATAGCTGAATGCCTGTCGCACCCGCACATCTTGCCACAGATCGTTTTGCATATTAAAAAGAATCCCGCGATAATCCGCAGTATCGATATTGTAGATCTTCACTCGATCCCGCTTTTCCAATTCACCGACTTGCACCGGGTCGAGCAGGGCAATATCGACTTCACCTGAGGCCAATTGCAATGCCCGCACATTGCTGTCGGGGATGAATTTGAAAATGACTTTCTCGATGGATGGCTTCGTGCCATGGAAATGCTCATATGCTTTCAACGTCAAGCTGTTGCCTCGGTCCCATCGTTCGAATTGATAAGGTCCATTGCCGATCGGATGGCTATTGAAGTCCGCCGTCCGCATATCCACGCCTTCAAATGCATGCTTCGGTAAAATCGGGAGCGTCAATTTATCCAATATCGGCGTAAATGGACGCTTCAGCTTCAGTTCGAATTCGTAGTCACCGATTTTTTTCAAAGATTCCACTTCATTGAAGTCGGACTTCAGGAATGAAGCATTCTTATCATCCAAAACACTTTCGATTGTAAAGATGACATCCTCCGCGGTAAGCGGTTCACCGTCGTGGAATCGGATGTCTTCCCTTAATTTGAACGTGTATGTCAACTTGTCATCCGATATGTCGAATGACTCAGCTATATCGGCTTTCGGTTCATTGTTTTCATCAAAACGGAAAAGTCCTCGGAATAGAAGCGCGTCGACATTCGTCTCCTCAATGATCGGATTCAATCCATCAAACTCGGATTTCGATGCATAGATGAGGCGGTTTTCCTTCTCGACGGACGACTCTTTTTTTCCACACCCTGCGACGGCAACTAGCAGGAGCATACTGATGAAAGCTATCACTATTTTTCGTTTATCCATAGTTTACCCCGCTTATATGAGTGCCGCCAGCTCGGAAAATACACGTTTCATTTCCTGCTGAAGTCTCCATTGATTTACCCCGAGAAATCGGCAATGCACCGCATTTCCCGCAAGCCTCGTTACGCCGGCCCGTAATCCGTCTCCAACATTCATCGCTTCTTGGATTGCCCGCAGATCGATTTCATCGGCCTGTTCCGAAACGAGCCAAATGGAGCCGACATACAATGCCTCTTCAAGTAAACCAAGCCCGTTGAGTTGCAGATTCTCCGGGTCGAAATGAAGGCTGTCGAAAGCGAGCAGCTCATCTTCGACGTAGATCTTCATCATTGATTTTAATGAAGTGAAATTGAATACTTCCCCACGCTTCTCCCGGCCCGGAGCAATAACCTCACCCCAAAGCAAAGTAGCGCCCTTCGCGAGACGGATTGTCGTTTCCATCCGGAACTTGGATTCCGCGAATGGGATGATCACTTCAGGCATCCATTCAAGACGCGCCTCTTCATCCAGCTCCACGTCAATCTTTTGCACACAAGTTTCACCTGTATGCGACCGGTACACTTTCAATGCGGATTGCTGTATGATCCGCGCTTTGCTACCCGGCAAAAGTTTGATGGATATATCATTGCGGTCACCTGCCACCATACCGCCCGACGACTCCATCACATATACCGTCGCTGTAGGATCATCGCCTTCGTATAGCTCGCGGCTCGCCTTTAAAGGAGGCTGCTGGAATACGTGCGGCATCCGGGTATAGCCCCTTCTCGGCTCAAACACCATATCCAGCTTTCCATTATGGTGCCTCCGGGCCACTTTACTCACCACTCGCTGTCCCCGCGCCTTCTAGCAACATATTCCGTTTGATCCAATTGACGATCTGATCGACATTTTTCCGTGTCCGGACATCCGCTAAGACGTAAGGACGGCCGCCTCTCATCTTCTTCACGTCGCTCTCGTAGAGTTCAAGATCGACGCCGACATGCGGTGCAAGGTCCGTTTTATTGACCAATAAAAGATCGGATCTCGTTAACGCCGGACCGCCTTTTCTCGGTATATCCTGTCCTTCCGCAACGTCAATCACGTAGATATATCCATCTACAAGCTCCGGGCTGAACGTCGCCGACAAGTTGTCCCCGCCGCTCTCGACAAAAACGATGTCAAGATCTTTGAAACGTTCCTTCAATTCATCGATTGCCGCAAAGTTCATGGAAGCATCTTCACGGATCGCCGTATGCGGGCATCCGCCAGTCTCCACTCCAAGAATCCTGTTTTCACCCAACACACCGTGAGTCATGAGGAACTGAGCATCCTCACGCGTATAGATATCATTCGTAATCACTGCTACGTTATAGTCTTCATGCATTGCACGGGTCAATGCGTCGACGAGCGATGTCTTGCCCGATCCGACGGGACCCCCGATTCCAATACGTACTGGTTTCATATATAGAAACGCCTCCTGTCATGAAATGAATAATCTTGAATGTAAATATTCGTGCTTCATCGATGCAAGCTCGATGCCAAGCGCATTGTTGCTAATGTCCTCTTCCTGCAAACCTGCGACAATCCCGGAAGCTACAACGACCTCTTCGGCCAATTGATGCATCGCCTGCACGCCTGTGTTTTGCCCGAACGGCACTGCACGCACTGCGTTTTGGATAAGCCCGTTCACCGATGAAAATAAATACGAAAGGACGGCATAATGCGCATCGACATCATTGACAGCGCAATAAATGCCGTAAAGGATCGCATAATGCCCTTTTATTTCATTTGCACCAATCCGGTTTTTCCACTCGTCGAAAAAAGCATCCTCGACGAGCGGCGATACAGTTTTGATGAACTGCCTGCCTAAATTGACGCTTGCATCCCTGGATTCTTTTGCGAGCTTGATCGCCCCGCAAAGGTTTTCCAAGTGCAGAAGCTGGTCGACATCCCGATTCTTCGCCGCCTTATGCGCTTCCTGTATGAGAATCGCATCGCCGTATACGAGATTCTGATGAAGGAAATTTGAACAAAAAGCAATCAGCTCTTCCTTCGTCCTGATTGCATCCTCCTGGATATACGTCTCCATTCCATATGATTGGGTATACGTGCCAATCGGGAATGCCGAATCGTGGATTTGAAGCAGCCGTAAAAACTGTATATCAGTGGGAATGGCCGCGGTATTTGAAAGGTTGTTTGAATCGTCGTTCTGTCGTCTCATACTCCACACCCACCTCATCCAATAATGGCGCCAGCGTGTGATCTGCGCGGACGACAATTTCATCTTGTTCAATCAAAGCAGGGGTATGGCGATTGCCAAGTTCAAACGCGGCCTTGCCCATCTGTACCATGTCCTTCGGCCGGATGACGATGACCGGTTCCATTTTCGTCCGGATCACTATGCAACGTTCGTCATCTTCGTATAGCAGGTCGCCATATTGCAACGGCTCTTCCTGATCGATGCGCAATGCGACATCCGTGCCTTCTGTCGTCTCTGTCCGCAAAATCCGCTTGCTTAGCTCTTCCCATTCCAGTTCGACCCATTCGATGCGCTTTCCTGGGATTTCTTCTGCATCACCGATATTGCCTATGATTTTTTCTATTAGCATCTTGCATTCTCCTTCTCTGCAAAGACTCCGGTTTCATAAAAGTGTAAACTCATAACGTTGATTTCCGTTTCAGGCGGACGCTTTCCGCGGGCGAGCGCCAAGTCTCCTCAGTCGCTTCGCTCCCTCCGGGGTCTCGGCTGTCTCGCTTTTCCCCTCGGAGTCGCCGCCTTACACTTCAATCAACTAGGTATCCGAAATTAATAATGAAAAGTTAAAACAGGAAATACCTCTGCGCCATAGGTAGTACGTCGACTGGTTCGCATGTAGCGAGTTCGCCGTCGATTTTTACTTCGTATGTCTCCGGATCTACATCGATCACCGGCATTTCGCTATTATGCTTCATGTCTGATTTAGATACGTTTCGGCAATTTTTCACCGTTCCGATCATCTTCTTTAGTCCGAGCTGTTCCGGAAGTCCTTCCTCCACCGCGATTTTCGGTAGGAATGTCATAGAGGAATTTTGTGGGCCTTGGCCGTGGTAGCCGTACATCCGGCGTCCCATGTACGGTTGCGGCGTCGGAATCGAAGCGTTCGGATCTCCTGTTGCTGCGTACACCGCAATTCCGCCTTTAATGACAACTGACGCCTTGATGCCAAAAAATGCAGGTTCCCATAAAACGATGTCCGCCAATTTCCCTTCCTCGATAGAGCCGACCTCATGCGAGATTCCTTGGGCAATAGCAGGGTTGATCGTATATTTTGAGATATAACGTTTGACGCGGTAATTGTCATTGTCTTTCTCTTCATCTTGCGGAAGAGGGCCGCGCTGCTTCTTCATTTTATCCGCCGTCTGCCACGTCCGGATCGCCACTTCTCCTACACGGCCCATCGCCTGGGAGTCGGATGACATAATGCTTAAGATTCCGAGATCCTGCATAATGTCCTCAGCCGCGATTGTTTCTGGACGAATACGCGAATCCGCGAAAGCGACATCTTCTGCTACATCGCGTTTCAAATGGTGGCACACCATGAGCATGTCCATATGCTCATCGATCGTATTGACAGTAAACGGCTTTGTCGGGTTCGTCGATGCCGGCAATACGTTCGGCAATGACGCCATCTTCAACTGGTCCGGCGCGTGTCCCCCGCCAGCTCCCTCCGTATGGAAAACGTGGATGACGCGTCCATTGATCGCATTGATCGTATCCTCGACGAATCCAGCCTCATTCAACGTATCGGAGTGCAAGGCGATTTGAATATCATATTCATCCGCCACCGACAAGCTTTGATCCAATGCATGTGGAGTTGCTCCCCAGTCCTCATGCACCTTCATGCCAATTGCGCCAGCCCGGATCTGCTCAACAAGCGGCCCTGGAAAAGCGGCGCTTCCCTTCCCGAAAATACCTATATTCAACGGAATGTCCTCAATTTGTTGAAGCATCCGATGCAAATGCCATTTCCCCGGCGTCACCGTAGTTGCAGTGGAACCCGCCGCTGGGCCTGTCCCGCCGCCGATGAATGTCGTCGTTCCGGCATTCAACGCCACATCCACCTGTTGCGGACTGATGAGATGAATATGCGTGTCAATTGCACCCGCTGTTGCAATCAAACCTTCTCCCCCATACACTTCCGTACCGACACCGATGATCATACCTTGATCGACACCGTCCATCGTATTTGGGTTCCCGGCCTTACCAATACCGACAATCCTTCCGTTCCTAATCCCGATGTCCGCCTTGACGATTCCTGTATGGTCAATAATTGTGGCATTTGTAATAACCGTATCGAGCACACCGTCTTCAGCAGTCTTTTCGCCGTTCTGCCCCATCGATACGCGAAGGGATTTTCCGCCACCAAAAATACCTTCGTCTCCATACGTCGTATAATCTTTTTCAATTTCAATCCACAAATCGGTATCCGCTAAACGGACCTTGTCGCCCACAGTCGGGCCGAACATTCTTGCATATTGCTCGTGTGTAATTCTCACTTAACTGTCAGCTCCTTTAAATCCGCCATCCGACGCCTTCTCAACAATTTCATCTTTTTTGTGAGTGGAACCTTCCGTCAAATTATTTAAACCGAACACATGGCGCCTTCCGCCAAACTCGACAAGCTCCACTTCCTTCTCTTCGCCCGGCTCAAAACGTACCGCAGTGCCGGAAGGAATGTTCAAATGCATTCCGACCGAATCTTCACGATCGAATTCAAGAAATTTATTAACTTCAATAAAATGGAAGTGAGAACCGACTTGAATCGGACGATCACCTGTATTCGCAACAGTCACCGTCTTCGTTTCACGTCCCACATTGATTTCAATCCACCCATCAGCTGGTTTGATTTCTCCTGGTTTCAAACGAAAAACCCCCTCTATTATTGAATTGGATGATGCACCGTGACTAGTTTTGTCCCATCAGGGAACGTGCACTCGATCTGCACATCCTTCACCATATCACCGACGCCTTCCATCACATCGTCAACCGTCAGCAACTGCTTACCTTCACTCATCAATTGCCCAACGGACTTTCCGTCACGCGCACCTTCCATAATAAAATGGCAAATATAAGCTACAGCCTCGGGATAATTCAACTTCACCCCGCGCTCCTTACGCTTGATAGCAAGCTCTCCAGCCACATGCAACATTAGTTTTTCCTGTTCAACTGGTGATAACCTCAACGAAAAACACCCCCGATTTTTAATCAGACATTTTAGATAACTATAGGCAGTATTCTACTCTGGCTACCTATTCTATTCAATTTTTTAGATTTCTTGTGTCATGCAAGGACATGCATTATAGGACGTAGCTCGTCCGTGTGATTGGGACCTGGCAAGATGCAGGCCGAAAGAGGGAAATGGGGAATTGCAACGATACTATTATAAGATAACAGAATTTCCTTGGCAACTTTAACGGAAACCGGTAATTTTTTCTAGGTAATCTCCAAAAAGTCGTCCTGAATAAAACAGGACGACCCAAAGTGTAGACAAAGTTGTTCTATGACTTTGTCTACACTCAATTTTAGGGTTAATTACGCTTAATAGACATATCCCTCAGCCTGATTGAAAACGCTTGTCAAGGAAGGCAACCTAAGAGCGCCACGTCCTGTGGCGACGGTTGCATGACTCGCATCCTGCGAGCCCGCGCGAAGTGGAGCGAAGACGCGAATAGAACTAAAAGTTCATGAGCGGACGAGCGATTATGGAAGGCATTCTAAGGGCGCCGCGTCCTGCGGCAACGGATGCATGACCTACTTCCTGTAGGCCCCAACAACGGAGCGAGCGTTTGTCAACAGGCTGAGTCGTCCTGACTAAATCAGGACGACCCTACCGGCACCTTCGTCGCATCCGAGCGCTTCATTACTTCCTCATCATGCAAGTGGCAGGCGACGAAATGCCCTTCTTCCTTCTCGAGCCATTTTGGCTTCAACTCTCCGCAGACCGCCATAGCATATGGACAGCGTGTCCGGAAAACGCAGCCGGACGGTGGATTGATTGGGCTCGGCAGCTCGCCTTGCAACAGAATCCGTTCTCGCGACTCTTCAATATCCGGATCTGGAATCGGGATTGCCGACAGAAGCGCTTCCGTGTAAGGATGCAATGGCTTGTCATAAAGCTGCGCACTCGTAGTGAGCTCCACCATATGCCCTAAATACATGACGCCGATCCGGTTTGAGATGTATTTGACCATCGACAAATCGTGAGCGATGAACAAATACGTCAATCCCTTCTCCCGTTGCAGCCGTTGGAGCAGCTTGACAACTTGCGCCTGCACAGACACATCGAGCGCGGAAATCGGCTCATCCGCAATGATGAATTCCGGATCGAGCGCTAATGATCTGGCAATGCCGATTCGTTGCCGTTGACCACCGGAAAACTCATGGGGATAGCGGTTTGCATGATCACGGTTCAAGCCGACGTCTTCAAGCAACTCATTCACACGCGCCCGCATTTCCGCCTGCGTCTTATACATTCCGTGAATTTGCATCGGCTCGGCGATGATCTCGTATACAGTGGAACGGGGATTCAATGAAGCGTAAGGATCTTGGAAGATCATCTGCATCTTCTTCAGAAAGCGCTGCCGTTCGCTGTCGGTCATCGTATGGACACTGCGCCCTTCGTACAGCACCTCGCCGTCCGTTTTGTTGTACAGGCCCAGAATCGTCCGTCCTGCAGTCGATTTGCCACAGCCGGATTCGCCTACAAGCCCGAACGTCTCCCCTCTGAAAATGTCGAAGCTGATGCCATCGACCGCCTTCAACTTCAACCCTTTGCCTACGTCAAAATGGCGTTTCAAATCCTTTACGGATAAAATCACTTCTCCAGCCATTTAATTTCCCCCTTCATCGTTGCCATATCGGCGGACTGCACACAGTTCCCGCTCCAGCTTCGAACCTTTCAGTATCAATAGCTCGATCGATTGCCCCGTTGATGGAGAATGCAGAAGCAATCCATTGCCGTAATAAAACCCGACGTGCCGGACATTGCCTTTCCCTTCATCATTTGCAAAGAACAATAAATCTCCTTTTTCCCATCTCTCCGGCTTATCGATCGGCACTTCCTCACCGCTTTTCGCCTGGTCCCCGGCATCCCGCGGGATGTAATGCCCGCAAGCCTTCAGCATATTGTACGTGAAGCCCGAACAATCAAAGCCATACGATGACATCCCGCCCCAGAAATACGGAAGATCCAAATAGGCGAGTCCCTCTTCGACAGCCGCAGCCGCTTTCCGCTTTTTAAACTGATGGACGGAAGGCGCCCGCACGATATCCGTTTTCAGCACCAATGCCTCCCCGTCCGGCGTCTCCACATGGAAGTGGTCATCGCTTTCATCGGTCAGAGGCAGAGTTGTATTGAACGGCACGATCATGAGCGGCGTCCCGTCCGGATTCCATAATTGCGATTTGGCGACCGCCACTCTCACGAATCCACCGGCTTCCGCTAATGGCGACGCCTTTTTCAATTGACGAAGCGGCACCCAGCCGGGATAGCCCCGTTCATCCTTCCTTGACGGTTGCCATACCGCTATCACCTTCGCCCATTCACCCTCAATTCTATCAACAATGACCGGCTCGCCGTATAGGAGTTGCGTCTGCACCCGGTTGCCATCGCAAAGGTCGAGCCTTTCCTCATATGCAAGCTTCTCGAGCCATTTATTCAGTCGTAGCGGATTGGAAACACCGTCCGCATCCACCTCCCGCACGGATTCCGGCGACGTCCAAACCGTTGCGACCGGCACTGCGCACGCATACATATTCACTGTCATCTCCGTCATTGTCCTGTCCCCTTCCCGATCAGTTCCATACCTTCCTGATCCAATCCGAAACCCGGCCCTTTTGTCAGCCGGATGACTCTTCCTTCATAGACGATGCCGCCGGCGACGATATCCTCCGCCAACATGAGCGGCGCATCGAAATCGAATCGCGTAATGTTCGGCTGACTGGCGGCTAAATGGGCTGCAGCCGTAATTCCGAGTTTCGTCTCGATCATGCTTCCGACCATGCATTCAACCCCATACGTTTCAGCCAGCGCATTAATCTTCAATGCCTCATGGATACCGCCCGATTTCATCAGCTTAATGTTGATCAAATCCGCTGCCCGCAGCTCCAACACACGGAGTGCATCTTTCGGTGAAAACACGCTTTCATCCGCCATGATTGGCGTTAACGTATGATTTGTCACATACTGAAGCCCCTCGATATCATCCGCAGGCACCGGCTGTTCAATCAATTCGATGTCAAGACCCGCATCCTCCATCTTGCCGATCGCAAAGACGGCCTCTTTCGGTTTCCACCCTTGGTTCGCATCGAGCCGGATTTTCGGTCCTGGCCCGATCCTTTCCCGAATCGCCCGGATGCGTTCGATATCCTCACTGATGTCCCCGATGCCGACCTTCACTTTCAACACATTGAAACCTTCAGCAATGTAACGCTCCGCATCGTCCGCCATTTCGATCGCGTCATTGACACTTACCGTGAAGTCAGTTTCTATTTTCTCGCGGAATCCGCCGAGCAATTGATAAAGCGGCAATCCCGCCAACTGGCCGAGCAGATCATGGATAGCCATATCGACCGCGGCCTTCGCACTTGTATTGCGGACGATCGACCGTTTGAGCAGGCGGAAGACCTCCTCGCGATTCCGGACATCCACCCCTATCAAAAGTGGCGAAATTACTTCTTCAATCGTGTATGTAATGCTTCCGAGGGAGTCTCCTGTAATGACGTGGGTCGGAGGCGCCTCCCCCCAACCGATGCGCCCATCTTCACTCGTTATCTTCACGTAGATCGCGTACGCCGTCGTCACCGTCCGCAGCGCCGTTTTAAACGGCTTTGTCAACGGAACGGCGACAGGAATTGTTTCAATTGTACGGATGCGCAATCATTCCACCCCCGGCAAAATCGTCAACGTCTTTTTGTCAGCGTCCAGCTTCGCATCAACCCCTAGGGGAATCGCGAAATGCGGCTCGCAGTGGCCTATCTTGAAGCCCTCCACAACCGGCTTCCCTAAACCGCCTAGATAATGGTGAAACACTTCATCCAACGACAGGGTCTTCTTTTGTTTCTTCGGCTCTGCATCCGAGAAATCCCCAATGACGATGCCTGATGCATCTGCTAATTTCCCTGCCATCCGCAATTGGTTCAACATCCCATCGACCCGATACGGTTCTTCGCCGACGTCTTCGATGAAGAGCAGCTTGCCTTTCGTATCGACTTCGAATTTCGTCCCAATCGTGTCCGCGAGCAGCGATAAATTGCCTCCGACAAGCTCGCCTTGTGCACTGCCTCCGGCAAAAGCGTTCAATGCGGATATCTCTTCCGTGTAGTGAAGTTCCATCGGTTCGAACAGTTGTTGGAACATCTTTGCGGATAGCTCATGGAACGTATCTTTTCCGACACAAGATGCGAGCATCGGACCATGAAAGGTAACGAGATTCGAATAGAGACCAATTGCGGTATGAAGAAATGTAATGTCGCTGAATCCCCAGAACACTTTCGGGTTTTCCTGAATCAGTTGCAAATCCAATCGGTCGGTGTAACGCGCTGAACCGTAACCGCCCCCCGCGCAAATGATGCCGCTGATGGACGGGTCTGCGAACATCGCTTCCAAGTCTTGCAGCCGTTCATCATCCGTCCCCGCCAAATAGCCGTTAACATTTTTCACATGTCGTCCAAATTTCCATTTCAAGCCAAGCTGCTCCAGAAAAACGAGCGAGCGTTCAAGATTTTCTTGATTCGGAGGGCTAGACGGCGCAACGATTCCAATCGTATCCCCCGGTTGAAGCCTTTTCGGTCGAATTCTCATTCCCCTGCACCTCTTTCAATGAAAAATCATAGGTAACGCATAACTTTATCCAAAAACGCATAAACGCTTCGAAATGCGCATAAATCGTCGCAATCACGCATAACCGCACCGATACACGCATAAATCATAGAAATCACGCATAACCGTGCCGATATACGCATAAAACGCTGCATCCACGCATAAACGTCCCAAAATCACGCATAACTCTGTCCAATTGCGCATAATTGGAAAGTCGCGGCGCCATGACGGACACCGCGACTTGTGCATTAGTTCTTATCTGCGTATTTCAAGTCGACGTAGCCGACAGGGTGGCGCAGGATACCGGATACGCCCGGTTTTTCAAGTGATGTCGAGTTGTAGAAGTATAGTGGGAATACAGGCATTTCATCCATTAGAAGTGTATCGGCCTGTTTCAGCAATTCCCAACGTTTGTTTTCGTCCGTTTCATTCTTAATGTCCGCGATCAGCTTATCATACTCCGCGTTCGACCATGTTGTACGGTTCATGGAAGAGCCGGTGATGAAGCTTTCAAGCGCGTTCACAGGGTCTGCATAGTCATGCAGGAAAGATGAACGGGACATTTGGTATTTGAACTCTTTTTGCTCAGAAAGGAATACTCCGCTTTCCACGTTTTGCAGCTCAGCGTCAACTCCAAGTACTTCCTTGAATTTGGATTGAAGTGCAATCGCAATGTTCTGATGCGATTCGCTCGTATTGTATGAAAGTGTTATTTTAGGTAGCTCCGTATAGCCTTCCTCTTTCATTCCTTCTTCCAAGAGCTGTTTTGCTTTTTCAGGATTAAAAGAAACGAGGTCGCCTACGGAATCACGGAATTCTTTGCCGTCCGGTCCGATGAATCCGTATGTGACGAACCCGTGTGCCGGCTTTTCACCATTTTTTGTTACAAAATTGACGATTTCCTCTTGATCGACCGCATATGCGAATGCTTGACGGATCTTTTTGTTCGTGAATGGTTCCATCGAAGTGTTGAAGCGGTAGAAATACAAGCCCGCTTGGTCATCGATGCGAAGTTCTTCGCTGTCTTTCAATTGGTCCGCGATTTCAGACGGTACGCCTGTCACGTCCAATTCATTCGCTTGATACATTTGATAGGCTGTCGTTGTGTCGTTGACCATCGCCCAGTGGACTTTATCCAACTTGACAGCATCCGCATCCCAATAATGTTCGTTCTTTTCGAACTCAAAGCTGACATCATGATCCCATTTGCTCAATTTGAATGGACCGTTCCCCACGAATGTTGCAGCTTCCGTATGCCAAGTCGGATCAGCAGATGCCACTTTTTCGTTGATTGGGAAGAAGCTTGGGTTTGTAATGATGTTCAAGAATGCTTCGTTCGGTGAAGTCAATTTAACGACAAATGTTTTTTCATCTTGGGCTTCGATAGCGATGTCATCCGCAGAGCCTTCCCCGTTATTGTACGCTTCCGCTCCTTCGATGAAGTACGCAAGGAACGCTGCAGGTGATGCTGTTTCCGGATTCAACATATGCTTCCATGCGAACACGAAATCTCCCGCTACGACAGGGTCGCCATTCGACCATTTTGCGTTTTCGCGGATTGTGAATGTATACGTCAAGCCATCTTCGGAAATATCGATTTTTTCAGCTGTCGCCTCGACTGCTTTATGGTCCTGATCAAGGCGCGTCAAACCTTCCATAATATTGTTTAGCGCGCTCCAAGACACTGCGTTGAACCCGATGGATGGATCGAACGATGTCGGCTCCTCCCCGTTGTTCATTAAGAGAATTTTCTCCCCGGTTGTCGCCTCTTCTGTCTTGCCTTCTTCTTTTCCTTTATCCGTCGGCGTAGTGTCCGCGGGTTTTTCCTTGCCCGCGTCCTTGTTTGCGGTACATGCTGCAAGTACGAGCGCAAGCATTGCCACCATCAAAAATGTTAACCATTTCTTCATTCCAAAAGCCCCCTTTGTTTGTATATGACTTGCAAAGCACTTTCGTGCGAAAAACCTTAATTGTGGCCGAACAATTTCTTCGCCCGCTCATCCTGCAGCCAGCAATCGACGGCGTGCGTCTTGGACAAGTTGGTCGTTGCCGGGTAGATGCGATCACATACTTCCATTGCAAATGGGCATCTTGCTGTGAATGGACATCCGATCGGCGGTGCGAATAGATCCGGCGGTGTCCCCTCGATCGGTTGAAGCTCCTCTTCCTTCAGATCGAGCCGCGGAACGGAAGCCAGCAGCCCTTTCGTATAAGGGTGTTGCGGTGTGTAGAACACTTCGCGCTTTTCCCCGATTTCAATGACTTTCCCCGCATACATGACCGCTATCCGATCTGCGATTTTGGCAACAACACCCAAATCGTGTGTTATGAGAATGATCGAAACGCCTGTCCGTTCCTGGATTTCTTCGAACAGCTCGAGAATCTGCGCCTGGATTGTCACGTCCAGAGCAGTCGTCGGCTCGTCCGCGATGAGCAGTTCAGGTTCACAGATTAGAGCAATCGCAATGACGATCCGCTGACGCATCCCACCCGAAAACTGATGAGGATATTGCCTCATCCTTTCCTCGGGATTCGGGATGCCGACCACTTCCAGCAGCTTGATCGCTTTTTCGCGCGCTTCGGCTTTACTCACTTTTTGGTGGGTCCGCAATCCTTCCGTCAACTGCTCCCCAATTTTGAGGGTCGGATTCAAAGCGGTCATCGGATCTTGGAAGATCATCGAAATATCGACCCCTTGCACTTTCCTCATGTCGGATTTATCGAGCTTCGTCAAATCCTTCCCTTTAAAGAGGACACTTCCGTTTTTAATGCGTCCCGCCGGCTTAGGAATCAGTCCCATAATCGTATTCGCGGTGACGCTTTTACCACATCCCGATTCCCCGACAATCGCAAGCGTCTCTCCTTTATACAGGTCGAACGAAACGCCGCGAAGAGCCTGCACTTCCCCTCCGAATGTCTTGAATGACACGTGTAGATCCTTGACGGATAGCATGACATCCGTAAACGTTTTCGTGCGCTTGCGCAATTGGCCCGGTTCCGGTGCTACTGCGGTTCCGCCTTGATTGTCATCTATCGGTGCATATTTTCTATCTTCCAATCCATTCACCCCCTCAGTTTCGGATCAAGTGCATCTTGCATACCGTCTCCGAGGACGTTAAATGCAAACATAGTCATTGATATAAAGAACGCAGGGAAGAATAACCTCCACCAATGTCCTGACAGGATGACCGGCAACGCGTCGTTCGCCATGACTCCCCAGCTCGCAACAGGCGCTTGGATTCCAAGCCCGATGAAGCTTAGGAAGGCTTCTGCGAAAATCGCACTCGGCACTGTCAATGTCATTTGGACAATAATTGGTCCCATCGTATTCGGAAGCAGATTTTTCCGTATGATCCTCGGTGTTTTCGCTCCGAATGATTTTGACGCAGTCACAAATTCATAGTTCTTGATTTGCAGCACTTGTCCCCTGACAATCCTGGCCATTCCGACCCATCCGGTGATCGTGAGTGCGACGATGATTGTCGTCAAACTCGGACCCATGATGACCATCAATAGGATGACAACGAGCAAATGCGGAAGTCCGTAGAGGATTTCAATGATCCGCATCATGACAGTGTCTGTTCTGCCGCCCTTATAACCGCTGATTCCGCCGTAAATGATGCCGATGAAAAAGTCGATCAACGCGGCAGCCACACCGACGAACAATGAAACGCGGGCGCCGTGCCAAGTTCTCGTGAAGACGTCCCATCCTTTGTCATCCGTTCCAAACCAATGTTTCGAAGATGGCGGCAAATTCTGGTTTGCATATTGAGTCGTCTCTATATTATGCGGCGATAGGATCGGAGCGAAGATTGCAAACAACGTCAGGATAATTAAGAACACCAACCCGCCCATCGCCATTTTATTCTTACGTAATCTGCGCCAGGCATCCTTCCAATAGGAAAGCGACGGACGCACGACGGATTCTGCTTTCTCTGCATCCTTGTCTTTCGGTTTGAACCATTCATCCGGGGCTTGCACCTTTTGCTGATGACTAACCATCACGCATCACCTTCCTTTCGGTGAAGTTTAATGCGCGGATCAAGGAATCCATAGACGATATCTACTAAAAACAACATGAATACGAGGAACGCGCTATAGAATACGGTCGAGCCCATGATGACCGGATAGTCCCTGTTATTGATGCTCTCGACGAAATATTTTCCCATGCCTGGTATTGCAAAAATCTTTTCAATGACGAATGTTCCCGTCAAAATTCCCGCAAGCATCGTCCCCATGATCGTCACAATCGGCATTAACGCATTGCGCAAAGCATGGCGAAGTACGATGCGTACCGGTGACAACCCTTTCGCCCTCGCCATCTTCATATAATCCTGCGTCAGTACTTCCAGCATGCTTGACCGAGTCAGACGCGCGATGATTGCCGTCGGACCTGTCGCAAGCGCCAATGTAGGCAAGATCATATGGAGAGGGCTGCTCCATGTAGCCGGCGGAAGGAGATTCCAGTTGACCGCCACTTGTTGGATCAACACCGTCGCCAATACGAAGTTCGGGACGGATATTCCGATAACCGCGAACGCCATCGCCGCATAATCGATGAGCCCGTTATGTCGCAAGGCGGCAAAGGTGCCTAATGTAATTCCTGAGAGGACCGCTACAAGGATGGTGACCATTCCTAGCTCGAATGATATCGGAAAGCCTCTCGCCAGCAATGTATTTACCGACTCGTTCGGCTTTTTAATGGAAGGTCCGAAGTCAAACGTTGCAATCGACTTCAAATAATGTGCGTATTGCACATGTGTCGGTTGGTCGAGCTTATAGAACTTTTCCAAGTTCGCCTGGATCGTCGGGTTCGATGTCCGTTCTTCGTCGAACGGCGAACCAGGTATTGAATGCATCAAGAAAAATGTCAACGTCGCGATGATGAGGATTGTCGCAATCATCATGAAGAATCGTTTTACTATGTAAATTGCCATGCGCCACTCCCCCTTAGCAGAACTTTGTTTGCATTGCCAACTCGACCATAACGAGCATCGCTCGGTACGCTTCTAATATATCTTTCGCTTCAAATTTCACGATTGTTGTCCCTGGCTCGATTTCACATCCAGGCATGAGTGCGGCCCATTCCGCTTGACCATAATTCGTGAATTCGATGCGCAACACCGGGTTTGCCGGCGGTGTGAGCGGTTTGATCGTTGAACGTTTGACAATCGCCTCTGCGGTCTTCTCTTCGATCAATGCATGAGCCTTCGTCGGATGCAGCGTCTTCACGGCAGAACGGGAGATCGACTGCTTGACTGCCGCAGTCACGACCCCAGGAATCAATTCCTCCGCTTCCTTGCATGCACGGTCGTCCCCAGCGACCATGATGACAGGCACTCCGTAATAGCCCGCGACATATGCGTTCAATCCAAGCTCGCCTATCGCCACATCATTGATATGCATATTCCTAACGCCAAAAGTCATCGAATGGCTCATGACCCCCGGTTGGCCAGCCCTTGCGTGGTACCCCGCAAATATGGCGCCATCATACGATTCATCCAAAGCCTGAACCATCGAAAACGCTTTCAAATCACCGGTTATCAAATCTGCATCCGGATGAAGCTCCTCCACGAGCAGATTGTTCATTTTGGAATGGCTATCGTTCACGAGAACTTGTTCAGCTCCTTGTCCGATTGCTGCACGTATGATTGCATTTGCTTCCTCTGTCATAATACGCCGAGCGCGTTCATAATTATGTCTCGCCGAGTCGACAAACGTGTAATCAGGCAGTCCCGTGATCCCCTCCATATCAACGGATACATAAATCTTCAATTCTACTTCCCCCATCTCTTTATCTCTCTGAATTGATAGTCTTGTCTATTAATTGGTAAGTTCAATCCTATCAAATTTTTGAGAATATTACAATATGATTCCAAAAAATAAAACCGCCACCCAGTTTCCCGGATGACGGTTTTTGCGGATTACTGAGATTGCTCAATAATCAACTATTATTCAGAAACTCCCCACTTCCAAACTCTAGCGTTTTCTGAACCTGGTGCGATTGAGTAGTTAACAACACGTTTGTTAACACCGTGTAGGTAGTAACGGTATACAGTTGGAGCAACCGGAACTTCATCAACCATCAACTCTTGCCATTGTTTGTAGATATCTTTACGGTAGTCAGCATCGAATGCTTTTTCAGATGTACCTGCTGCAAGAAGCTCGTCGTTTTTCTCGCTTGTGTAACGAGTATAGTTGAACGCAGCATCTCTTCCGTATAGACCGGATGGATCTGGGTCAGAACCAGTTCCCCAAGCACCTTGGTAGATGTCGATTTTCGGATCATCAGCTTCTACCATGTCGTAGAACGAGTTGAACTCGTGAAGACGTCCGTCAAGAAGTTGTACTTTAATGCCTACGTCTTCCCAGTTTTGGATGTAGAATTGTGCGATTGGCAATGCAATTTCTCCACCTGACATGGAAGCAAAGTTCAGAACGAATTCTTCACCTTTGTCGTTTTCACGGAAACCATCGCCATCAACATCTTTATATCCAGCTTCGTCAAGAAGTGCTTTCGCTTTTTCAGGATCGTAAGACGGTGTTTCAATGCTTGGGTCATGGAAGCTAGCAAATACAGGAATAATTAGAGTAGATGCAGGGAAACGAAGACCGTTGTAAAGCTCTTTACCGATCGTTTCGTTATCCATTGCATACCACATAGCTTGACGAACAAGTTTGTTAGCCATTTTTGCGTTTGGATCAGTTACGTTTGTTTTCTTTTCTGCATCCCATTTACCAAGTTTGAACCCGATATATGTGTATGCATAGTCGATATCTGCAAGAAGCTCGATGTTATCGATTTCCTTCGCATTTAGGTATTGGTCTGTTGGGATTGAAGCGATATCCACTTCGCCTTTCTTAAGAACTTCAAGAATGGAAGCAGAGCTTACTGTTTTCAGGACCAAAGATTTAAGTGCCGGCTGCCCTCTCCAGTAATCATCGTTGCGCTCGTAAAGGACAGATTCACCAGGTACGATTTTTGCAACTTTGTAAGGACCGAAACCGATTGGGTTCGCACGGATTTTATCAGAAGAAACTAGTTCTTCCATAGTTACTTCACCAGTCATGATATCACCAACATGGTGTCTAGGTGTTGCATAACCCCAAATACCTGACATAAGCGATGGAGTCGCTTCTGTATACGTGATGGAGATTGTTTTATCGTCATCTGAAATTTTGATACCAGAGATTTCTGTCGTTTCGCCGTTGTGGTATGCAGGCATACCTTCAACGTTAGAGATCATGAACGTGTAACGAGTTCCTGTATAGTCAGGGTGACCAAGTAGTTGGTACGAGTAAAGAAGGTCACTAGCTTTGACAGGCTCGCCATCATGCCATTTAACACCGTCTCTGATTGTAATATCGATTGTTTTGTTATCATCTGAGATTTCAAATGTTGCCGCACCATCGTTAGTGATCAAGTAGTCACCATCAGTAGCAAATAGGTTTTCATCGAATTTAGAGATAACTTCGGCGTCATATGTGCCTGAATAGAACACACGGCTTAATGTACCTTCAAACGGAGTGTCTGTAACCATAGCGATTGTCATTTCTCCGTCTGCCACAGGCTCACCTTTGTTTGTTACTTCGAACGGGAAATCTAAACCAGCGCTTGGATCCTCTGCCGGCTCCTCTTCTTTCTTTTCCTCTGGCTTTTCTGTTTCTTTTCCAGTTTCCGCAGGTTTCTCACCAGCATCTTCTTTTTCTTTGCCTGTACATGCAGCTAAAAATACGCTGAGAACAAGCAATAGACTCGCAAGTAGCATAAACTGCTTCTTTGCCATTGTATTCCCTCCCCTTATTTTTTAGGCTAATCTTTGCCTTGCATCAGACGCGCGTTTGACCGCTTGCCCGATGTAATTTATACACAGCATCATTACTAGGATCAGTAATGCTGCAGGTAACCATGACCACCACTTATTCTTGACCGTATCGGGATTCGTCGCGTAAGAAATTAATGTTCCTAGCGAAGGAGTATTAGCGGGTAGACCGAACCCTAAGAAGGACAGCCCTGTCTCCAAACCGATATTATTTGCAAGCGTAAGTGTCATATTTACGATGACGAGTGAACTCAAGTTAGGGAACATTTCAAAGAACATGATCTTCCAACTTGGCGTTCCTAGCGTCTTGGAAGCGTTGATATAATCCCGCTCCCTTTCAGAAATCGCTCTCGACCGGATGAGCCTCGCTTTTCCGAACCAGAGGAAAATACTCATAATAAGGATGAATGTATATACATTGTAATTCGGAACAATCGTTACGAAAACGATGATGAACAGCAATGAAGGCAATACCATCAGGAATTCAAGGATACGCATCATAACATTGTCAACCAGGCCTCCGTAAAAGCCAGATATCAAGCCATATGTCAAGCCGAACAACCCGGCAATGATTGTTACGCAGATTCCGATTGTGAGCGAGTTCCGTGTTCCGATCATCAGATGTCCGAACACGTCCCGCCCTCCATCATCCGTGCCGAGCCAATGTTCAGCGGACGGCGGCTTCCATATGTTAAAGAAGTTCACTCGAGTCAATGCCGTTTGGTCAACAAATAATGGTGAAATATAAGCTGTCAGTACGATGATCGTCAGTAAAATCAATGATCCGAATGCAACTTTATCGTGCTTGATTTCACGCCAAATCGTTCGCATAAGCGAAGGATTATTCAGTTTTTCTCGTGCAATAAGTTTTTTTTCGTCAATTACTGGATTTGTCACTTGTTATCCCCCCTCTTCTTACTCTTCATCATTCAATTCGAATCCGCGGATCAACGATACTCAGAATAATATCCGACAGCATCGTCCCGATAATAACGGCAGCGCCAAATAGCAAGACGAGAGCCGTAACAACGGTGAAATCACGCAATTGAATTGATTGAATGAAAAGTTGTCCGAGTCCCGGATAGCTGTAAATCCATTCTATGAAAACGGAACCGGTGATTAGGCTAGTAATTTCATATCCGAGGAATGCCGCAATCGGCAATAACGAGTTCCGCAATATGTGACGTGTATACACTTTCCCTTCCGGCACACCTTTAGCACGGGCAGTTTTCACGTAATCATTGAGTTTTTGATCGATGATGTCATTTCGCAAATATTGGATAGTCGAATATGTTCCAATGAGTGCCCCAGACATGACCGGCAAGAATAAATGCTTAGCCCTATCAACAACGTATTCCCATGTACCCGCCTCAATCCGAATATTCACACTGTTGCCAGTCGGGAACCAGCCCAATATGAAGGAGAACAGGAACAGCATCAACAAGGCAAAAACAAATAATGGCGTCGCAAATGCGAAGTAGTTATACGTAACGATCAATTTATCCGCCCATGTATCCGTCCAACGTCCGGCGATAATGCCGAGCGGAATTGAAATCAAGTAGATGACAATGAGCGTGAAGAGTGATAATAGTACGGTATTTTCAATACGTCCTGCTAATAGATTCGTAACTTTCTGCTTGTGCATATAAGACATTCCGAAATCGCCTTGCACCGCTTTACCGATCCAACGTCCATACTGCTGGTACCAAGGATCATTCAATCCGAATTTCTCCCGGATTTTCTCCATCTGTTCAGGCGTCGCGTCAGGATTTCCTTGGAACGCCCCCGTCACCGCATCACCCGGCATCGCTTTTGCAAGCATAAAGATGATGAGACTGAGGAGGATGAGTTGCGGAATCATGAGCAATGTCCTACGTAAAATGAATTTCAACATTTACATCATCCCCCTTATTGCACGGCTACGGAATGCGTCTCCGATATCTTTTTCAAATCGAACATCCGCCCATCTTTGTCAAAGTAGTTATTGTATTCAGTTTGGTATTCCTGATTGATCGCTTGACGCAAATGCATCTTCTCAAAACGCTTTTCAGGGTTCATCTCCGGAATCGCGGCAATCAACCGTTTCGTATAGACGTGCTGCGGATTGCTGTAGATCTCGGATGCTGTCGCTTCCTCTACGAAACGGCCGCGGTACATGATGCCGATCCGATCGCACATATGCTGGATGATGCCAAGGTCATGCGAGATGAATAGATATGTCAAGTTGAACTCCTCTTGGATTTCCTGCATGAAGTTCAACACTTGCGCTTGAACGGATACGTCCAATGCCGACACCGGCTCATCCGCGATGATCAATTTCGGTTTCAAAGCGAGCGCACGAGCGATTCCGATCCGCTGGCGCTGCCCTCCTGAAAATTGGTGTGGATATTTATAGATGGATTCAGGACTTAATCCGACACGCGCGACCAACTCTTGCACTTTCAGCAACTCTTCTTTTGGAGATAGTCTTTCAAAGTTCCGAAGTGGTTCAGCTATGATATTTAGGACGTTTTTCCTACCGTTCAACGATGAATACGGATCCTGGAAAATCATCTGGATATCTTTTGTATATTTGCGTCTATCGTACCTGCTAAGCTTGGCTAGATCCTTTCCTTCGAAAAGCATCTCCCCAGTCGTTACTTTATTTAAACCGATAATCGCCCGTCCGGAAGTCGTTTTGCCACATCCCGACTCTCCGACTAGGCCGTACGTTTCACCTGGCTGCAATTCGAAACTAATGCCGTCCACAGCTCTGACGTGATCTACGACTCTACGGAAAAAACCTCCCCTGATAGGGTAATGCACTTTTAAATCATTAACTTTTAGTAGCGACATATTCTTTCTCTCCTACTCTGTCCTCCGGAAAATAGAACGTTTTGTAGCATGAGCATCGGACAAAATGGTTCGGTGTCGCTTCATGCATCTCCGGCATCTCCTCATGGTCCTCTTCAGGGATCCATTCGATCCGCGGTGCGAAACGGCACCCTTTGCGGTCGAGGTTCTGAATGGATGGAACGATTCCATCAATGACATGCAACTTCTCTTTCGTTTCCATATTGGAAGGGATCGAGTTCAATAAAGATCTTGTATATGGATGCAAAGGGTTCTCGAACAGCTCTTTTACATCCGCTATTTCAACGACTTCACCTGCATACATGACAACGACGCGGTCGGCCATCTCCGCAACGACCCCTAGGTCATGGGTAATCAGGATGATGCCCGTCTTCATCTGGTTTTGCAGCTCTTTCATTAAATCCATGATTTGTGCTTGAATCGTAACGTCCAAAGCAGTCGTAGGCTCATCCGCGAGAAGAAGTACCGGATCGCATGCAAGTGCGATTGCGATGACGACACGTTGTCTCATCCCACCTGATAGTTCATGCGGATATTGCTCATAGACGCGTTGTTCGTTCTTAATACCCACCCGTCGAAGAAGTTCCAATGTACGCTTTTTCTTTTCACTTGCGGACAATTTCATATGGTAATCCATCGGCTCTTCAATCTGTCTCCCGATTGTCGCGAGCGGATTTAAAGCTGTCATCGGGTCTTGGAAAATCATCCCGATATCCTTCCCTCTCACTTTATCCAGACGTGAACGTGATAGCGTCAGTAGATTCTGCCCATTAAAGTTCACTTGTCCCTCAAGCTTTGTGTTTTTCAGGTTATGCAGTCCCATGACAGATAGAGCTAATGCACTTTTACCGCAACCCGATTCACCGACGATTGCAACGACCTCGTTTTCGTAAACTGTAAAGGAAACTCCATCTACCGCAGCATAATAGTCACCTTTAATACTGAATGACGTACGAAGATCTTTAATTTCCAACACCGGGTTTTTCAACAGAACTTCCTCCTAACTAACTGACACTTGTTCAAATAACTAATATTCTGATTTCGTTTAAAGTTATTGAACTCAATATACTACACAACGATAGTCCTGACAATACTGTTTTTTTAGAATATCATAATCTTGCATTATTTCTAATATGACAAACATGTTACAAACATTGGTAATTAAGCGTTTTTAACGAAAAAATTTCTTAAATTTTTTTTCGTCCCTTTGTCTCATTCAATAAAAAAAACAGGCAGAAAAGCCATTGCCGTTCGACAATGACTATTTCTCCTGTCCTAATATTATTCATTTCCAATCTTCAATTTGACGAGCTGGCGGCCGAGGATGCAGCAACTGCGGCGACTGTTGCTGCCATCACCGCCTGTTGCGCCCGCAAAATCATTTCGACGGACGCTGCCAGACTGACACTAACCTGATCGGCTCTTTCCGTCATCTGATGCATCGCATGGCCGGCGGCGACCGATAGGGCCATTTCCTTGTTCCACTTGAAGCGTTTCGATTGCTCCAATTGCTTCGTAAGTCGGATGATTTCCTGAATTTCCCCGTCACCGACTTTGAAGACAGTCAGGAATCCAATCATCGGATAATGAACGGGTTTCGCTTTTGTATCATCTCGAAGCATTCCGTATATTTCCCAAGCCCTTTTGACGAGTTGCCGCTGAAAAGTGATATCTATGTACGTCATGACTTGCGACAACCATTGGAGTTCATTGCCCGCCCGAAACCCCTCTTTGCGCAGTGCATCGTAATACGCACGCATCGCCTTGGCGTGGTCCTCGGGGTTCTCTCCCTGTTTACCGAGCAGCATGGCGTATGCGTAATCATCGTCCGATGTAAGGAAGTAATGCTGTTTTTTCATTGCGTCATATAACCTTTTCGCCTGATCAGCTTCTTCTTGGTATTGTGACGCATCGTCGCTCATGAGCAGTGCGGCAAGATAGGAATGAATCGTGTTCCGGAAACCGGCTTGCTTCAATACTCGCTGCTTCACCAGAAGACGATCAGCTTCCTCATCGACCGAATCGTCGGACTGCGTGAGGAAAGCCGCCATCATCGGCAATAAATGTCCACGCAAAGGTGAAAACCAGCCCGCTCGCTCTTTTAAGGCGGCCATGGCGCGGCTGAAGTCGACGGCGTTGAATTCTTTCGCCGCCGTCACATAATACGAAGTGATCGTCAACACAACGTTCTTGTCGACGCTCCAGCCCGCTAAAGACTTCACTTTGTCATATGTCGTTTCTACTTCGTCCCTGATCATATCCAAATGCATGCCGTACAACTCCTTTGCTATTTGTACGTCATAGCCGCCTGAAAAGTTTCAATGTAAATTGACAATTTCAACTTTCCTCACTCTGGACTGTATCAATTCACGGATTTCTTCCAGCTCATTTCGGTGTAAGGCTTCGACAATCGCGCTTCCGACGATGACGCCATCCGTATGATTGCACATTTCCTTTACTTGCTCTCGCGTTGAGATGCCGAATCCCGCCAGTACCGGCACAGTACTGATCTGCTTAACACGTTGTAGATGGGAATAGAGTTCCTCGCTAAAGTCATTCCGTTTTCCCGTAATTCCATTAACGGTCACCGCATATAAAAAACCTTCAGCGCTCTCCGCTATCTTTGCAATTCGTTCATCTGGACTTGTCAACGACACGAGGGGGATCCACGCGATATCCTTCCCTTTCAGTTCTTCTCGAAACGGGCCGCTCTCCTCAAGCGGCAAATCCGGGATAATCAATCCACTGACCCCTGCTTTTTCGCACACTTCGACAAATTGTGGCATACCGAACGCCAAGACTGGATTCAAATACGTCATGACAACTAAAGGAACCGCCACTTCCCCTTTGCATCGCTCAAGTTCCTCCAATACTTTCCGGAGAGTCACACCTTCTGTAAGCGCCCGAGCTCCCGCCTGTTGGATCGCCTCCCCATCCGCCACCGGGTCGGAAAACGGAATGCCGACCTCAATCGCCGTCACGCCGGCCTCTTGCAAAAAGAGGAGCTTCTCCTTCAATGTCGCTAAACCTCCGTCGCCTGCCAATATATATGGCACAAACGCCTTTTCACCATTAGCGATACATGTTCGGATCCTTCTCTCTAACGTTTTCATTTCAACCCACCTCCAAGCGCTTCACGAACCGTTTGCATATCTTTATCTCCCCGTCCCGACAAACAGACGACGACAATTTCATCCTTACACATTCCTTTTGCCAGCCCCGTCGCAAACTGGATCGCATGGGCGCTCTCGAGAGCGGGGATGATCCCTTCCGTCCTCGACAAAACTTGCAGCCCTTCCAAAGCTTCCGCATCCGTCACAGCCGAATACTTCACTCTGCCAATGTCATGCAAATGGCAATGCTCAGGTCCTACCGCCGGGTAATCGAGTCCTGCGGAAATCGAATGCGCTTCCTGGATAAAACCGTTTTCGTCCTGCAGCACATACATATACGCCCCATGTAGGACGCCTTCCTTCCCGTCCGCAATGGCAGCCGCATGAAGCCCTGTCGCAATGCCGCTTCCTGCCGCTTCAACACCGTACAGCGCAACTCCCTCATCTTCGACAAACGGGTGGAACATGCCAATCGCATTGCTGCCTCCTCCAATGCACGCAACAACCGCGTCCGGCAATCGGCCTTCCTTTTCGATAATTTGCCGTCTCGTCTCCACGCCGATCACCCGCTGGAAATCACGTACGATTTCCGGGAATGGATGTGGACCGAGGGCTGAACCTAATATATAATGCGTATCCTCAACATTCGCGACCCAATAACGTAATGCTTCATTGACGGCATCCTTCAACGTTCCCGACCCTTTGTCGACCGACACGACCTTCGCGCCGAGCAGCTCCATCCGGAACACATTCAGCTCCTGACGGCGGATGTCCTCCTTGCCCATGAAGACGATGCACTCCAACCCGAATAATGCACAAGCCGTCGCAGTCGCTACACCATGTTGCCCGGCACCCGTTTCTGCCACGATTTTCTTTTTCCCCATCCGCATCGCAAGCAGCGCCTGCCCGAGCGAATTATTGATTTTATGGGCACCCGTATGATTCAAATCTTCCCGCTTCAAGAAGATTTTTGCGCCTCCGACTTTCTCCGTCAAACGCTTCGCAAAATAGAGCGGGTTCTCCCTGCCGACAAAATCCTGCAAATAATGATTTAATTCCTCGGAAAATGTCGAATCGGCCTTCGCCTCCTCATACGCCTTCTCCAAGTCAATGAGTGCAGACATCAACGTCTCCGGCACATATTGCCCGCCGAACTTCCCATATCGTCCTTTTCTCATCTCTGTCGCCATCTTAGCTCTCCTCCTCTTTCACCGCACGAATAAACTCGCGAATCAACGTCTCATCTTTTCTACGATCGATCTCCACGCCGCTCGACACATCCACCATGAACGGTCGCACTTGCCGGATGGCCTCCTTGACGTTCTGCGCATGAAGCCCGCCCGCCAAAATGACCCGATCTCTCGGAACATCTCTATCTAATAAGCCCCAGTCAAATATCTTCCCGCTTCCTCCGCTGAACTCTACGCCTGGCGTATCGAATAAGACATACTCTGTCTGGTAACCATGCACCTTTTCAACATCTTCACTACCGTGTACTGATAACACTTTAATAGAAGGAAGTCCGACTCTTTCAATGAACGTGGACGACTCCCCGCCGTGATATTGGATATAATCGAGCGGCACTTCCCGGAAGGCATGCTCCAGTTCTTCCCGCTCCGCATTGACGAAGACGCCGATCTTCATGACGTGATCCGGTACGAATTGCGCCAGCTCCTTCGCTTCCGCAATCGCGACACGGCGTCTGCTCGGTGCAAATACGAATCCGACCGCATCCGCCCCCGCTTCCACCGCAGCTTGCACATGCTTCGGCTCCATCAACCCACAAATCTTCACTTTCGTCATAGTGGAACACCCGCCTTCGGAACTTGAAGCGAACGGAGCGAGTCTTCAACAGAAGCACTCCGCATAAGCGACTCGCCGACTAATATTGCGCTCGCCCCCGCAGCCGCTGCCCGACTAGCATCTTCCTCATCCATAATGCCGCTTTCACTAATGAACACGCGGTCTTCATTAAACGGAAAATGCATTGCAACCTCTTCCGTCCTTGCGATATCCACTTCGAACGTCCGTAGATCACGGTTATTGACGCCAATCAGTTTTGCATCCACCGCTAATGCACGGTTCAATTCATTTGCATCATGGACTTCCACGAGCACTTCGAGCCCTTGATCCGTCGCATAGATGTGAAGCCTTTCGAGCGATGCATCATCGAGCGCCGCCACGATGAGCAAGATGACGGATGCACCTGCTTGTTTTGCACGGTCGATCTGCACTTCATGAATGATGAAATCCTTACAGAGCAGCGGTGTTCGGACAGCTTCAGCTACCGCGGCCAAGTCGTCAAAGGAACCTTTAAAAAAGGTTGAATCCGTCAACACCGAGATGCACGCCGCCCCTGCTTGCTCATACGCCTTTGCCTGCACGACCGGATCCGTATTCCCGGCTATCATTCCCTTCGAAGGCGAAGCGCGTTTCATTTCCGAAATGACTTCCAATCGATGTGACTGCCGTAAAATTTTAAAAAGAGAAGGCCTTTTCGACATTGTTTCACATGAAACGACACGTTCCTCCATTAAGAGTTGCTTCACTTCGAGCCGTTTTGTCTGTAAAATCTTTTCTAATATCGTCATCTCGCCATCGCCTCCTGCCCAATCTTTTCACTGAACTCGACGACCGCCTCAAGTTTTTGAAGCGCATTGCCTGATAGGATGCTATCGGTCGCCCGTTCAATTCCTTCCTGTATCGAATCCGCCACGCCGTTTGCAAACAATCCTAGGCCAGCATTGAACACGACCGTATCAAAACGGGGTCCCCGTTCGCCTTGCAGGACGGAGTGGATCATGGCGGCATTCTCCTCCGGCGACCCACCGCGGATTGCGGAATGTGGGGCATATGCAAGCCCGACGTCTTCCGCGGTCAATGAGAACGGAATCAAGTCGCCTTTATCCATCAAGACGAACGAATTTTGCCCGGCGAGTGATGCTTCATCCATTCCACCAGCTCCCGACACGACAATCGCTCGATCCCTTCCGAGCATCCGCATGACGGACGCATATTCCATAATGAAATCAGGACGGTTGATGCCCGTGAACTGGGTTTGTAGCGTAATCGGATTCGTCAACGGTCCGACGAGGTTGAAGATCGTCGGCTTCCCGATTTTCCGCCGCGCCTCCCCAATCTTTTTCATTTTCGGATGGACGATTGGTGCGAATAAAAACGCAATCCCTTCCTCCCGAAGCATCCTGCCCATGTCGTCCGGCGTAAAATTACAATGGATGCCAAGCGCATCGAGTGCGTCTTGGCTCCCTGCCGCACTTGTAATTTTCCGGTTGCCATGCTTCGCCACTTTCACTCCGGCGCCTGCAAGGACGAAAGCCGACGTTGTGCTAATGTTAAACGAGTTAGAGCCGTCGCCTCCCGTCCCGCAATTGTCCAAATAACGGGCTTCTGGGACGTCCAGCCCTACTGCATGCGATGTCATGACCGAAGCCAATGCCCCAACTTCCGTCGCCGTCTCACCTTTCTTGGATAAAGCGATAAGAAACGCTGCGATTTCCTCTATGTCCGCTTCATCCGAAAACATTTGATTCGCCGCATCCTCCATCTCTTCATATCGTAAGTTAAGGCCTTCCTCTACTTTTCTCGTATAGTTTTTCACTGCTCATCTCTCCTCTTCTAGTCTCTTCTTTTATTTCAAAGCATCTAATAAAGAACGGGCTTTGTTCACTGTCTCCTTATATTCCAATGCCGGCACGGAATTCTTCACAATTCCCGCTCCCGCTTGGACGGTTGCTATCCCGTCTTGCACTGTCATCGTCCGGATCGTCAATGCAAAATCGATATTGCCGTTCAATCCGATATAACCGATCGCTCCTCCATACAACCCGCGCGGCTCGTCTTCCAACTTCGAAATGACATCCATCGCAACCTTTTTTGGCGATCCCGTAACCGTTCCCGCCGGCAGCGTCGCCTTCAACGCATCGAGTGCATGCAATTCATGTGCAAGTGTCCCTTCCACTTCCGAAACGAGATGCATGACATGCTCGTATCTTACGGTTTCCATATAAGTTGCAACGCGGACGGACGACGGATCACAAACGGTTTCCATCTCTTTCTTGCTTACGTCAACTAACATGTCATGCTCCGAAAGCTCTTTCGGATCGTTACGCAGTTCTTTTTCCAACACCCGATCCTCTTCCGCGTCTCGTCCCCTTCTCCGCGTGCCCGCTATCGGATTTGTAAGGACCTTGCCGTCTGTCACCTTGACGAGACTTTCAGGGGAAGCCCCGATGACGATATGATCGCCGAACTCCATATAGTACATATAAGGCGACGGATTCTTTTTGCGCAGCTTCCGATAGAGCGCGAACGGGTCGCCGTCTATGTCCGCTTCAAGCTTGCGCGAAAGGACGACTTGCTCAACGGAGCCCTCTTCAATGAACCTTTGCGCTTGCCTGACCCGGTCTTCAAATTCTTCCTGTGAAATCCCGCATCGATAATCGGAAACCGACACCCCTCTCTCCTCTTCAACTGCTCCTGACATAATTAGCTCTGCTAACGCATCCAAGTCAGGCATTGCGTACTCCGGTCGTAACTCTGTATGAAGCAACGTCACTTCATTCAGGAGGTGATCAAAGATGATGACCGTGTCGTAAATATTGAAATACACATCATGCTTTTCATTGGATTGAACAGCCGATTCCCCTGCAGCGCCGTATCCGACATACCCGACGGCGCCGCCCATGAACGGATATTTTCCATGCTCGGCAATTCGCGGCATCAACCTTTTTAGGAGTGTGAATAAATTCCCTTCATGCACATACGATTTCCCCGTCGCATACACAAACTCTTCCAACCGGCCATTCACTCCACGGTACGCCTTCACCGGATCCACGCCGATGAACGAATACCGCCCCGACGACTCATGTTGCAACGAGCTTTCCAATAAAAACCGGTGGCGTCCTTGCAAGCGTCTGAATATGTGAATCGGCGTCAGCGAATCCCCTTCAATTTTCTTTTCCGTAATGCGCAAACTCGTCTTTTCCATCTCAGCTCTCCTCTATTTTGTTTGTAGTAGGTTTGGTGAAAAAACAAAAAAGCCCTCTGCAAAAGGACAGAAAAGTCCAGTTGCAGAGGACGGATTACCCGCGTTGCCACCTCTATTTGAAGCCAAAAGCTTCCACTCGGCGCGCCTAAATAAGGCACTTCCCGTAACGTGGGAAAGACGTCCATCCGAAAATCTCCAGACGGCTCTCATAAGTCCATTCACACCGGCCGCGAATCAGTTTCCACCATCCACTGACTCTCTACATCGCGATTCCGTTGCTACTCCTCTTATTCAACAATTTCTCAGCTATGCTCTTCTCAACTCGACTCATCTGTTCTCGGGCGGCGCCGCTCCCGGCACCTCTACCCTCTCCGAACAAAAAAGTTGTTTTAACCTTACTATGCATTCAGTCAATTGTCAACCTTTCGATAACATATACAGTCCCACGATTTTGTAAACGTGCGGCCCAAGCTGTACAATAGTGGAAAGAAACTCGAAAAAAGGTGAACCTAATGCGAATCAATAAATATTTAAGCGAAGCGGGCATCGTTTCCAGGCGCGGCGCGGACAAATGGATCGAAGATGGGCGTGTAACAATCAATGGCCAGCCCGCTGAACTCGGAAGCAGAGTCGAAACAGGAGATGAAGTTCGTGTCGACGGCAAACCCGTGAAAACAGAGGAGCAACTCGTCTATATCGCCCTTAATAAACCCGTCGGCATCACGAGCACGACCGAACGCCATATCGAAGGGAATGTCGTCGATTTCGTCAATCACCCGCTCCGCATTTTCCATATCGGACGGCTCGACAAAGATTCCGACGGTTTGCTGCTTCTAACGAATGACGGCGACATCGTGAATGAAATCCTACGCGAAGAACACGGACACGAAAAAGAATATATCGTCACCGTTGACCGTCCAATTACGAAAGAATTCATTAAAAACATGGAATCCGGTGTCAAAATCCTCGACACAATCACGAAACCATGCAAAGTGAAACAACTCGGCCCCTGCAAATTCAACATCACATTGACACAAGGTCTGAACCGCCAAATCCGACGCATGTGCTCGGCACTCGGCTACAACGTCAGACGCCTCCAGCGCACACGCATCATGAACATCCAACTCGGCAACTTACCGATCGGACAATGGCGCGACTTGACGGAAAAGGAACTTAAAGAGATGTACCGGATGCTTGATTATGAGCCGAAAAGGTGAAAAAACCAGGAAATTATAAAGGGCGATACACATTGTGCAAGTACAATATGTATCGCCCTTTTTATACGCATCCATGATCATTACAGAATGTTTCAATCCTGTGATAAATATTAAAAAGGAGCGCATACTGTTTCTTTTTCGTAGGATTAACACTATAATGCGCACTAGATGATTTTTTACGAAAGATTATACTTCTAGCTTAAGGAAGGAGATCGATTATGAAAAAAATAATGTTTACATTAATCACCGGTCTACTGGCCATTGTTTTAGTGGCATGCGGGGGAAATGACGAAAGTTCAGAAGCAGGTAATAATAAAGCAAAAACAGCGGAAAATGAACAGCAAGAACAAATGGAAGAAATGCAAAAGAACTTAGAAGCACAGCAAATAGATGAAGATAAAACTGTTGCCATAGTGAATGATAAAGAGATTTTAGGAAGCGACTATAATATCGCTTTAGCATCTATACAAGGACAAATGCAGCAAATGGGACAAGATCCGACTTCTAAAGAAGCTGCAGAGCAAGTGAAAAACCAAACAATTGACAGCTTAGTCGGACAAACTCTTCTTCTTCAAGAGGCGGATAAAAAAAGCTATAAAGCTTCGGAGGCAGCTATTAACAAGCAGCTGGACGAAATAAAAAGTCAGTTTAAAACGGAAAAAGAATTCAAAGCAACTCTTGAAAAATTCGGCATGGACATGAAAACACTCGAAACTCAAATAGCTGACGATATTAAAATTAAACAGTACGTTGAGAAAGAAGTGCCGGCTAGCAAAATAAGTGATGAAGAAATTCAACAAATGTATGATCAATATGCGGAACAAGGAAAGAGTGCTGGACAAGAAGTTCCAAAGCTTGAAGAAATAAAACCACAAATAGAACAATCTCTACATCAGCAAAAACAGCAGGAAAAACTTAATCAGCACGTTGACAAGCTAAAGAAAAATGCGGCAATTAACATCAAGATTTAAGGCGTACAAACAAAAATGAACAACTCAATGGGCTGTTGACAAACGCCTCTTCAAACGAAAAAGAAGATGGATCTCTACAAAATGTAGTGTTCATCTTCTTTTTTATTCACTATGTTTCGTGTCTATATATTAGCTGTAAACGTTCATGCAGTTACTGTAACCGCTCTGCCTTTCTTCACAAACCTCTTCTCAAAACTCAACCCTAGATAAGCTACACCCAAAAGAAACACCGTAGCTCCTAGCAGCATAGCGCAGCCCATATACACACTAATTGCAGGATTGTTTAACAGCGTCAAGATCTCCCCGTTCACGATTTTTGGTATGTTTACATAAAGGAAAGGCGAGTACTGAGCGAAATCATCCAATTTCCAGCTCAACAAATATCCCGAAACACCGATCAAACCTGTGAGCGCATATACGACTAACGGCTGGCGGATGAAGAGGCCCAGGACATTCGTCAAAGCAAGCAGGAACAATGCGATACAAACATATAGCAAAAGGGACTTCAACAAATACTCTCCAAGCGGCATAAAGTGATAACCGCCCTCGAATGCCCGCTGCCCTGTAAAATCAAACGATTGGAATTCTTTTCTGCTATGATAATGCAGCACCGGATACATCCAGTCGCCAAACCGATTGAACACCGTCCCGACCAGTACAGCGAACAAGAAAATCCCGATTGCGCTCCCAATCGCTACAACGGAACTAAATAGCACTTTCCCAAGAAAAAGGGAACGCTTCGTGATCGGCAATGTCTCAAGCAACTGCAACGTCGGCCTCTTCCCTCGCTCACCAGATAAGCCTGCACCTACGAGGATTAGGAATAAAATCAGCGGAATGAAGTACAAATAGTCGCGGAAATACATAAAGAGCGAAAATAACCCGCTATGATCCACTTTCCGGTTCGCCTGCTCATTCCATTTCTTCTCCTTCCGATGTTCCTCTTTCCATTGGTCATGGATGTTCGGAATATAGGTGCCCGCAAATACCGGTTGGATATGATGTTTTTTCATCCACTCTTTTTGGGCAATCGCTGTTTCATAGCCGAAAATGGTGAGTGGATCATAATTATGCTTTTTAGCCTCTTTCAAGCTTTCAAGATATCGATGGTCATTGAACAGCTGATATTCGTATAACGGGGTCCAATCTTTATTTTCATAAGCCTCCAATGCTCGTCCAGCAAGCGCAGCTTCTTCACGGGCTGCATCTATATACTCGTTAAAGTATTCAATATTATGTCCAAATATGAAATCTCCGTCTTCGCCCCTTGCATTTGCTTCTGCGACCTGCTTCTCCATTTCTTCGATGGCTTCCATAAAGTAACTGATGAGTCCCGTCTCATTCTCCGCATCTTCTACAATCGACGCTAACCTTTCGAGAGCCTCAGTCTCCTTCTCCTTCGCTTGTTCCGCGAAATAGAAATAGCCGACAATAGCAGCAATGAATAAGACGATTAAAGACTGCCTGACAAGCCCCCTCCGCTTCGACTTCCGCCATTCAAACAAACTATTATTCAAAACGGAGCGGAGATGTGTCATCTTACCTTTATGGTACGGCTTCAGTTCCTCGGCAGCTTTAAATAAACCCCGTTCGCCTTCACGCAAGAAGATGGTTGCTACAAGCAATAAACCGCTCCATAGAATCGCAGCTACTGCATATAGCCATATCGGATCGGTCGGCATTTCGGTCAAAAACCGCTCTGCACGGAAGAGCTGGAAAGGGTTCCAAGGTGTCTGTATGATCGGCAGTGCATCCGTCAGTACAGCGCCGATCATTGTAAGGAAGCCTGTCAGCATAATCGTTGAAAAAGAGCTTCTTAATTGCGTACCGATAAAAAGCAACACAGCAAAGAGGACAGCCCCCGCTGCCACAAATAGAGTCGTCAAATTCACCAAATGTTGCCATATGGGAATGATGGCGAATGAATCGCCTGTTTCCAGAAACTTCGGATACAACAAATCATTGAATGTGTCTCCGAAAATAACCGGAATCAACCATCCGCCGATCGCGACGAAAACCAAGTAGAAAAACGTTACGGTTAGCAATCCCGCGTACTTCGCAAGCAACAACTCCCGTCTGCGGAGAGACTGCGTCCTTAACATCAATAACGTCTGCTGCTCCTTCTCCGAAGTATATGCGTTCCCGAAAAGGAGTAATAGCAGTAAAAGTCCGGCCGGTCCCAGCAAAATGGGAGTTGTCTCACTCATTTGCAAGGCAGGGGACACCGGATCTGTTTCATTGGCATATGGCAAATCACGCTTTACCAAATAAGCATTCTTATCGATAGCCTTTTCCCTTTCCACGCCCTCTAAGGCAGTAAAGAGACCACCAGTGTTCTCATACTTTTCCAATAGCGAGTAAAATTCATTCTCGACCAGCGGTATTTCATCCCAACGCTTTCCGTAGATGGCGCTCTTCCATTGAAACGTGACCGTCGCCATATTGTTCAAGATATCGAATTGCTCCGCCTGCACCTCTGTCAGCTTATTCTCCCGGTTCAATGGCAAGAGCTGCGCGTACAGTTGGTCGACTTTGAGAACAACTTGAAGTATTTTCTCCTCCGCCTCTTTCGACATCAAATCCTGCTCGATTTTATTTTGATAAAAAAACCATCCAACGGTCAGCAGCACTATAACCAATAACCAAACAAACTTCTTTTGCCGCCAAATCTTCTTCAGCTCAAACTTCAACAAGCTCATCGGCCTTTGCCTCCGTGAAGATTTTCCGATACCGTTCCTCCGATCCAAACACTTTTTTCTCGATATCATCAATGACGACCCGCTCTTGATCCAACAAATAGAACACACGGTCAAGCCCTACATCTTTCCGGTACAGATGCAAGCGGCCATCCACTACCTCGACAGGTATCCCCACTGCTGCCAATGCCTTTTCCGCCTTCACGACATCGTTTACAGCAATCTGATAGCGAACTTGCTCAAATTCCGCCATATTTTCCTGAATCAAATTCCCCTTCTTCAGAAATAAAATTGATGACGTCACCCGGTCGATTTCCGCTAAATTATGCGAGGATAATAATATCGCCGTTCCTTCATCGCGCAACGCTAGCAGCAACTCGCGCACTCGTATTGCGCTCGTTGGGTCGAGCCCGTTCAACGGTTCATCCAAAATCATAAGCCTTGGCTTGTTCACGACGGCCATCGCAAGCAGCAAATGCTGTTTCATCCCCAGCGAGTAATTCTTCACTTTCTTATTCAAATAACTCGTTATGCCAATCCGGTCTGCCGTGTCCAATAACTGCTTCTTTGACAGTCCTTGCACATCGCAAATGAACTGCAAATGATCGTACCCCGTCAAATATTCGTATAACACCGTATTGTCCTGCATGAATGAAATCTCCCGAAAAATATTCGGATCCCGATTGCTTTTCCCAAGAACGGTCACATCCCCTTTATTCGCAGGCAACAGATTCGTTATGATGTTCAGTAACGTTGACTTCCCCGATCCGTTCGGACCGACAAGCGCAATGATTTGCGGCTCCTCGATCTCAAACGTAATCCCCTTCAGCACTTGCTCCTTGCCGTATGATTTGTGAATATCTTTGACAGATAAAATCATGACCCCCAACTCCCCCTTTCCATTTATCTCCATTGTACTATACTTTAAATTTAATTGGCAGAAAAGATAGAATTTAACGCAAATAAAAAAAACAATCCACCTCGCTATTAACTTTGAGGTGAATTGTTTTGCTTTGCTTTGCTTCAACTTGATTTCAACAAATTCTGTGCATACATACAGTCTAAAAGGTCCTTCACGGCAACTTCCCCTGCATGGATCCATCTGTTTTTATTAATGATCTTTCCGTCCTTATCAATTGGTTGCTGGAATTGGCTGAAGCCTGTCGCGTCCAATAGTGAATCACCGTCCCGATCGAGACCTACGTGTACGACATGCTTGATGATATAAGGGGTTCCGAATTTAATGGACGCTTCATAATCGTCAAGCTCGCCTTGCGTTACGAAAAAAGGGATTCGGATATAAATTGTTTCGCCGCCTTCTTGGCATAAAATATGGTCAAAGCATCCTCGGTCATAATCCCAGTTTCCACCTATGTGATAGCCGAGCTCGCGAATACAATCGCTCACTACTCCAAAAGAAGCGGTTTGCCCTTCAAGCTCCGTTTGTAATTTCAACATGATTTCTCCTCCTCCTAAGTCATTTGCTTTTCAGCATTCACAAAAGAAGAGGGAGACATACCCCATGTCTATACAAAGAGAATGAAAGATAGCGATTACCATCCTTCCTTCGCGGCTATACTTATGAAAACACCAATTTCATTAGATGAAGGAGATAAATATGACTACCATACATAACGGGCAGACGCATTCGAATAATAGGGCATTATTTGCACGTCGCAACCTTTGGTCAGGCATTTTGTTCGGGTTAGGTTTTGTCGCTTTTCTTGATGAGACATTGTTCCATCAACTTCTCCATTGGCATAAATTTTACGATAAATCGACTGTCGCGGTCGGTCTCGTATCGGATGGGCTGTTTCACGCATTCAGCTGGTTTGCGACCGTTGGCGGGTTGTACCTCGTTGCTGATCTGCGGAGACGTGATGCTCTTTGGCATAAGATGTGGTGGGGTGGAAAATTGCTTGGCGGCGGGGCTTTTCAGCTTTACGACGGCACGATCCAGCATAAGATCATGCGTATCCACCAAATCCGGTACAATGTCGATATTTTACCGTATGATCTTGTGTGGAATATTTCCGCTGCTATCATGATTGCAGTCGGCATTGGATTGATTGCAAGCGCGAAACGCGATCAGCGTGAAGGGAAAGGAGCGTTTGCCAATGCATGATGCTCATTTTTTGTTGACTGATTTGCTTTTTGGCATTTCTGCTCTTCTCGCAATCGGATTATATATCGGGGCTGTAATCATTACAAACAGACGGGGACGCCTTCGCAAATGGCCTTTGCTACGAACAGCTTCTTTCGTTGCAGGTGTATTTCTTGCCGCGGCTGCATTGGTCGGTCCACTCGCCCGTCTATCCCATGCGGACTTCACAGCTCACATGGTAGGGCATTTACTGCTCGGCATGCTCGCCCCTCTTCTCATTGCACTCGCTGCACCGATGACATTAGTATTGCGCACACTCAACGTTCAGTTAGCAAGAAAATTGAGCCGTCTGCTGCAAAGCCCTTTCATAGGCTTCTACACAAACCCGATCGTCGCTTCTGTCTTGAACATCGGCGGGTTATGGCTGCTCTATACGACCGATTTGTATTCAGCGATGCATTCGAGCCTATTGCTCCATATCATCATTCATATCCATGTCTTCCTAGCCGGCTATTTATTCACAATTTCTTTGCTCTATATCGACCCGGTCTTCCACCGTTTCAGTTACACGTACAGGACTGTCGTCTTCATTATGGCGCTTGCCGGCCATGGCATCCTATCAAAATTTATCTACGCCTACCCACCGGAAGGCGTTCCGGTAGAACAGGTGAGGATTGGTGCCATGCTCATGTATTATGGTGGCGATGCAATTGATCTGTTGCTAATTTTTATTTTGTTCAGGCATTGGTATCAATCGGTCCGTCCTCGCAAACTTGTTTCAGTGGAACCATTTTGATTTTATCGGTCATTTCCGGGGAGTTATCGGTCACCTGTGGGGTGTTATCGGTCACTTTCACAAGTTTATTATCATTTCGTGGCCTTTTACCTAGTGAAAATCCCCACTTTAATTTTCCCCAGCAACTTGGAAAGACCCTTCCTTCCACTCATGCAACCACGCATCAAGATACTTGATTGCATCTGCATGGATCGGTTTGCCGATCGTCTTGATGTAATCCTTCTTATATGTAGAAGCGGAAAGTGGTGTCAGCTGTTCTTTCAATCCATGATCCATATTTTCGACAACGATGCATGTCGACGGTCCTTTTACGTTTTCAGGAATCCTTTTCGCGAATTCAACGCTTGATTGGAAATCCTTTGAGCCATTAATCGCCAACACAGGACATGCGATTTGTTGTAAGCCCTCGACAATATCAAAATCGAAATGTTCGCGGTAATATTTTGCGGGCATCTTAAATAAACCGCCAATCCGGATGACATCCTTATTTGACGTCGTTAATTTCCGGTACGTTGCTTGTGCCTGTTTTTCGCTTTTATCCAACGTATTGAATTTCCGGATGATGAACCCTTGCAAACCTTTCGCATGCTTCAACTCGGAGTATAATTGGTGCCTTTGGAGATCCAGACTTTCACGCAACCCCCCGCCACCGCCGGACAATAAAACCAATCCATGAAACGGCCTCTTCGCGTATAATGCAGTCCCGACAATACATCCCTCACTATGGCCTACTACGATGAGCCGATGCGGATCGATGTCAGGATGGGACGCCAAAAAACCAAGGGCATTTGCCGCATCCGTCACCGCGTCCCAAAGCCCTGTCTTTTCAAAGTTCCCTTCGCTTTCTCCAACGCCCCGTTTGTCATATCGAAGCGTTGCAAACCCAATGGTCGAAAGGTGCTCAGCCAGTTCCTTGTATATATTGAACTGGAATTTCCCTTTTTCCGCGTTGGCATCCCGGTTCAGTTTGCCCGATCCCGCAAGTATCAGGATTGCTGGGAGCTTACCTTCCCTACTTGAAGGCAACGTCAGTGTTCCCTTCAATAAAACATCGCTTTTAATGACGACCTCTTTATTCTCGACATGGAACCCCATCGGCATCTCCCCTTTTTCCTAAATGCATCATAACCCTTTAGTTTATGATTCGATGGATTCCTCCTATTCCCCTTCGTCTACACAAACAATATTCCTGATAAATACACGACAAACGTTACTGTGATCGCACTTAACACCGTTGAGAACAGGACTGTTTGTGCTGCCAGATCCGGGTGTACATCATATTCCAATGCAAGTGTCGAACTGTTTCTTGATGTCGGGAAAGAACTCGCAATGAATAATGATTGAGCAACAATGCCATCTAGACCGAAAAGAAAAATGAGGAGCAATGCAACACTTGGGCCGATGACAAGCCTCCCGATACTGCTCGTAACAATCGTCCAATTAACGATCGTCTTCAACTCAATTTGCGCGAGCTGCGCTCCCAACAAAATAAGAGCGATCGCCAAAAATGCATCCGCCAGATGACTGATTGGTAACCATACGAAGTTCGGAATCGGGACTTGCAGCCAATTCAATAAGCTGCCGAGGAGCATCGCGTGAATGACGGGCATTTTCAATAGCGACTTCAGGATTTCCAACCCGGACTTTGTCGCGGATATCAAATTGTACAATCCATATGTATAGGTTAATACGTTTTGAAAGACCATCACGATAATTTGAATGGAGATGCCGAGGGGATTCGCGTGGAATAGTAGCTGACTGACCGGTATTCCATAATTCCCGGAGTTGATTAACGAAATACTGTTTTTGAATATCGCAGCTTCCCCTCTGTCTAGCTTCAATAATTTACTCAATATCGTTGTGACGATGATGATCATTAAACTGAAGGCGACTAGGTAACCGATGATTTCCAGCAGGACCTGGACATCGATCTCTGTTTCGTAAAGATTGATGAAAACGGCTGCCGGCATGAGACAATATGTAATTAAGTTCGAAACTGCTCTTAGATTAAATGTGAATTTCCTTTGTAAACCTGCACCGAGGACTACTAGGATTAAAATGGGTAAGATTACATTTAAGAAAATGGATCCTATGAATATGATGGCCACCCCCTATATCTATTTAAAGAAATCTCTTCCATTATGAGTATACAGGAATGCGATATGTTGTTGTAATTATGAAAAAGTTATGACATGACATAAGAAAAGGACTTCCCTCTACTTGGAAGTCCTTTTCCTCAATCTTCTACAATATTCGCCCGTTTCACAGTGAAATCTTCCTCCGGATAATACGCATCTTTCACCAAAAGGTTCGGTCCCAAGCATTTTACAGCTGGACAATGGCATCCGATTGATTTTGCAAGCGGACGTTCCAGCCATCTGTCGAGCATTTCGGGCAGCGAATCATGCTGGATGTTGCCCATTGAAGGAGTATCGCCGAAATCCGTTACGATGACGTCCCCTGTGAAAATGTTGACGTTCAGACGGGAGCGGCCGTCCGGGTCGTTTCGCACCGATACATTTTTGCTGTTGTAAATGCGTTTCAACAGCTTCAAATCTTCTTCATTTTGACTGCAAGGATAGAACGGCAACGTGCCGAAGAGCATCCATACGTCTTCATTCCGCATATCCAATAATTCATGGATCGCCTCTCTCGTTTCGCCGAGAGACAGCACCTCAAGCTGTGAAGCGAAGTCACTTGGGTACATCGGGTGCACTTCATGTCTCGCGCACTTCATCTCCTCGACGATTTGTCGATGAATATGAGCGAGATGCGGGAGAGTTCGTTTATTCAACATCGTCTCCGCAGAAACCATGACGCCAGCCTCCGCCAATGCCCGGCTATTGTCGATCATCCGCTGGAACTGCTCGGCGCGGCGTTCCCTTGGTGGCTTTCTTTCCATATTCGCGAATCCGCCGTCCACGAAATCATCGACAGTGCCCCAGTTATGGGAAATATGCAGGACATCCAAATAAGGAGCTATTCCCATATAACGCTCAAGCGGCATCGTCAAATTCGAATTCATTTGCGTACGAATTCCGCGTTCATGTGCATATTTTAATAAAGGTAAAACATATTGTTCAATCGACTTTTTGGAGAACATCGGCTCTCCGCCTGTAATGCTGATCGTCCGTAAGTGTGGTATTTCGTCGAGTCGGGATAGAAGCAAGTCGATCGGCAATGCATCCGGATCTTTATGCTGCAACATATAGCCGACCGCGCAATGCTCGCATCGCATATTGCACAAATATGTAGTCGTGAATTCAATGCTCGATAATGTTAATTTGCCATGCTCCTGCACGTCCAAGTAAGCTTCCCACGGATCGTAAGCAGGTGACATTTTGTTTAGTGTTGCTATAGTATTCATTTCTATGACTCCCTATTAATTAATTACATTAAAATAGTATGAGCTTCATTCCTTTCTTTTGCAACTTCAAGTCTCTACAACAAAAAGACAAAAAACATCGCGAGGGCTACCCGCGATGCTTTGTCTTTGCTATTAAACTGAAACTTCTTTTACAAATCCACCATCTCTAAAAACTGCTTTGTCCGCTCGTTCGTGGAGTGGTTGAAGAATGTCTCAGGGTCGGCATCTTCAATGATGCGCCCTTCGTCCAGCATGATGATTCGGTCCGCTACTTCTTTGGCGAACTTCATTTCATGTGTGACGACGACCATCGTCATGCCGTCATTTGCGAGGTCTTGCATAACCCCAAGCACTTCGCCGACGAGCTCCGGATCGAGTGCAGACGTCGGTTCGTCGAATAATAGCGCTTTCGGTTCCATTGCGAGCGCACGCGCGATGGCGACCCGCTGCTTCTGTCCGCCCGATAATTTATTCGGATACACATCGGCCTTATCGGACAGGCCAACTTTGTCCAACAGGGCAAGCGCTAATTGCTTCGCCTTCTCCTTGTCCGCCTTCTTTACAATTAATGGCGCTTCCATAATGTTTTCAAGCACCGTCTTATGCGGAAACAGGTTGAAGTGCTGGAACACCATGCCCACTTCTGCACGGACATTCGATAAGTCGTCCTTCTTCCGGTCGATTTTCCGCCCGTCGATCAAAATGTCCCCTTCTTGCGCCTTTTCAAGGAAATTGAGGCAGCGAAGCAACGTGCTCTTACCAGATCCACTCACTCCGACGAGTACGACGACCTCGCCCGGATTTATATCAATATCGATTCCTTTCAATACTTCGAGATCGCCGAATGATTTATGGAGATTCATTGTTTTGATCATATCGTTCCCTCCTTAAGATCCATCCACATTCAGCCGGTTCTCATACAGCTTCAATAGCCATGTGAAAATGAGGACGAGAATGAGGTAGTACAGACCGACGACAAGGAACGTTTCGAACGGCATGAAGGTCGCCGCCGCTTCCCGGTTCGCTAGGCCGAACAGTTCCGTCACCCCGATGACGTAAACGAGGGACGAATCTTTCATTGTAATGATGAATTGGTTACCGAGCGGTGGAATGGCCCGACGCAAGGCTTGCGGAAAGATGATCCGGCGCATCGCTTGCGTCCGATTCATACCGAGCGCAAGGCTCGCCTCCCGCTGTCCCCGGTCAACCCCTTGGATTGCTCCGCGAAAAATTTCCGCAATGTATGCTCCGTTATGGACGCCGAGTGCAATCGCCCCCGCCCAGAAATTCGACAGGACGACGATCGACGTAATTCCATAGTACAAAAACATGATCTGTACGATGAGCGGCGTCCCGCGGATCAGCGTAATATATAAGTTTGCAATCGTTTGCAAGATTTTTGATCTTGATATTTTCATTAACGCAAAGATGATCCCGAATACGGTTCCTAACACAATGGCAATGGCAGTTATTTTCAATGTGACTAGTGCCGCTTTCAGGAAGCCTTCGTACGTGCGCATGAACACTTCGGATAACGTTATTAATAAATCTGGCACTGGTCACTCCCTCTTTCCATTACAAATCTTTTTTATTCTAGTAGTTCTGCATTTTCCAAGTCGATATCCAATAGATTCCGGCCGAACCACTTTTGCGATATTTCTTCATATGTGCCGTCATCGATCATTTCTTTCAGGGCTTTGTCAATCGCGTCACGGAGCTCTTCATTATCCTTTTTCACCGCGACCGAGGGCTGTTCGACCCATAACGGGGTGCCGACCTCTTTAATGGCAAATCCGTTATCTTTCGCTTCGAAACCGACGATATCCGACGTAATGACGGCATCCAATCGGTCTTCGACCGTCAAATCTTTTAGTGCAACAACATCGCTGCTATAGTATTGGAGATTGTCCGATAATTCCTTTGCCGGCTCTTCATATGTCGATTGCGCAATGACGCCGATCTTCTTCCCTTTCAAGTCCTCTGGTGACTTGATTTCGTTATTGTCCTCTGCGACCCAGATCATCCCACCCGAGTAATAGTAAGGTTCTGTGAATGCAGCTTGCTCGGCACGCTTTTTCGTATAGGCCATCGAACCGATGATGGCGTCATATTTATTGGCGACAAGTCCTTGAAGGATCGTTTCAAACGGGTTCGTCACCGGATTCGGCTCCAAGCCCATCCTCTCCGCGATTTCCGCTCCGATTTCCATATCAAAACCTGTCAACTCCCCGTTCTCCTCGAAGTTAAACGGCTTGTAGAGACCACTTGCCGCATATGTCAATTTGCCTTTTTCAACAAGGCGATATCCGTCATCATTTGCTTCGGTTTTGTCATTACCGCAAGCCGCCAGCACTAATGTGGCTGCAATAAGTAAGAATAATAGCGTCTTCCATTTTCCCATGTAAATAACTCCCTTTTTCCCGACAAGATGCCGTCTTTTTTTGCTTACTAACTTTCTTTCCCTATCAATTCTGTGCTAAACATCTTTTTTCGGAATTGTTTAGTTGTTAGTAAAATAGTGGCTGGTGAAAACCCGTTGTCACTGACTCGAGTGAATTTATCTACGATTGCCTAGAACACAAGAAGTTCTATCTCTCTTCCGTTTATGTAAAGAAGAAATAGGGAAATAGACAAGTTAGCAAGGCTTTCATTTATATATAAAGTGAGGTGAAGGGAGTCATGACGTTACAAGGGGACGAAGAAGAAGTTTCACGCGCAATTGTCCACGTATTGAAGGAAGGGCAAAAAGATACTTTCCTAAAAATCATAAGTGAATTAACTCCCTATGAAATATCGATGCATTACCGCGGTTTGCCGCGAAAGCGCCGAATCCTGTTTTTAGAATGGCTCTCTTTGGATCAGCTGGTAGCACTGCTCAGGTATTTGACGCGCAACGAACAGTTGCGTGTATTGAAAAAGATCGGACCCGCCCGTTCTACGGAATTATTGGAAGTCCTTAAGAGCGATGACCTCGCCTATCTCCTGTCCGATTTACCGAGCAAAGAGGTCGATCGGCTCATTGCAGAGATGAGGGATGAAGAGAAAAAATCCATTCGCAAAAAGATGAAGTATCCGAAAAGGTCAGCAGGACGGGCGATGATCAGCCAATACGTATGGGTTCATGAGTCTTATACGGTGAAAAAGACCGTTAATAAATTGAAGTATTTCAAGGACTTTGCCGATTACTTGAATTATGTGTATGTCATTGATGACGAAAAGAGATTGATCGGCGTCGCGTCGTATCGAGACCTGCTTCTGAGCAATCCCGATGACGCCATTGCAAATGTCATGACTACGGAAATCGTAAAGGTCCATGAAACGACGAAGCAAAGTGATGTCGCCAAAATGATCGGGCGGCATGATTTCTTTTCCGTGCCGGTTGTGAATGACGATGATATTCTAGTCGGTATCATTACAGCTGATGACGTCCTGGATATCGTCATGCGGGAAGCGAATGAGGATATTGAAATGTTGTTCGCGTCTGGCAAAGAGATCGACTTCCATACGCGGCCGTTCGTAGCGGCGTATAGAAGGCTACCTTGGCTCGTGTTGCTATTATTCATCGGCCTCGTCTCGGGCAGCATTATCGCTAAATTCGAAGCTACACTTGAAGCCGTTGTCGCCTTGGCATTTTTCATGCCGATGATTGCCGGGATGACCGGAAATACAGGAACGCAGTCATTGGCTGTCGTCGTCCGGGGGCTTGTCACCGAGGAGTTGACGATGAAAAAGACGCTTAGCCTCGTTTTCCGTGAGCTGCTTGTCGGTATTATGCTCGGAATCATCTGCGGTGCGGTTATTTCCGTCATCGCCTATATTTGGCAAGGCAGCTTCACGCTCGGACTCGTCGTCGGCTCATCCCTCGTCGCGACACTGATCATCGGAACGTTAGCAGGCACCATCATCCCGTTGATTTTGAGTAAATTCAAAGTCGATCCAGCGGTTGCGTCTGGACCGCTCATTACAACGATCAATGATATTTTGTCGTTATTGATTTATTTTGGAATTGCCACGATGTTCATTTCAAAATTGATGTAGAAATCGAAAAAGCAGCCCCATGTGGCTGCTTTTTTCATTGGCGGGTATATAGTAAAGTTCGATTGGTTGGTTGACGTCAGATGCGTTTCTCGGTAAGCGGGCGCATCGTTCCGTGTTGCATAAGATTCATATGCCATGAAAATGCCTTTTCGAGCACGTGTGGCGTGTGGCCGCCTCTTTCAAGTGCTTCATAGTAATATTCCCATAGCTGACTGCGGTACATCGGGTGTGCGCAATTGGCGATGATGAGCCCAACCCGTTCCCTCGGCGCTAGTCCGCGCAAATCCGCGTACCCATGCTCCGTCACGATGACATCGACGTCATGCTCCGTATGATCCACATGGGACACGAAGGGAACGATGCTCGAAATGTCGCCGTTTTTGGCAATCGATTTCGTAACGAAGATGGCAAGCCTTGCATTTCGGGCGAAATCACCTGAACCGCCGATTCCATTCATCATCTTCGTCCCTGTCACATGCGTCGAATTGACGTTGCCGTAAATGTCGAGTTCAAGCGCCGTGTTGATGGAAATCAAACCGAGGCGGCGGATGATCTCCGGATGATTCGAAATTTCCTGTGGACGCATGATCAGCTTGTCCCGATATTGCTCCAAATTGTTGAAGACCTTGTCCATTTTCTCCTGCGATAGCGTGATCGATGCGCACGAAGCCTTACGGACCTTGCCCGCGTCCATCAAATCGAATACCGCATCTTGGAGCACTTCGGAATATACTTCAAGGTCTTCGAATTCCGAGTTCAGTAAACCATGCAGCACGGCATTCGCCTGGGAACCGATTCCTGATTGAAGAGGTGCAAGACTGTTCGTCAATCTGCCAGCCTCCACTTCCGAACGCAGGAATGACAGCAAATGCTCTGCCATAATCTCCGTATCGCGGTCAGGCTGAGTAATCGTTGACGGCGAATCCAACTGATGTGTGAACACGATTCCTTTCACTCGATCAACATCGATCGGGATGCCGATCGTACCGATTCGGTCATCGACTTTCGTCAACTGAATTGGATTCCGTTCACCTTGTTTGCCCGGGTCATACAAATCATGGATGCCTTCCCATTCAGCCGACTGCGCCATGTTTATTTCAATAATGATCGATTTTGCATGCTGCGCAAACGATAACGAGTTGCCGACGGAAGTCGACGGGATGATCATCCCATCCTCCGTCACTGAAATCGCTTCCAAAATTGCAAAGTCAATCGGCTCGGTCACATTTGTGCGAATCCATTCCGCCGTATGGGACAGATGATGGTCGACAAAAAGGAGTTCCCCGTTATTAATGCCGTTGCGCATCGCCTTTTCCGCTTGGAATGGCAGTCTCTTTTTCACGATGCCCGCTTCAGCGAATAATTTATCGATATCCGAACCAAGGGAGGCCCCCGTGAATACGTTCACTTTAAACTTTTCCGTTTCAGCCCGTTTCACTAATGCCATTGGAACCGCTTTCGCGTCACCGGCACGCGTAAATCCGCTCAACCCTAATGTCATTCCGTCCTTAATCCAAGAAGCAGCCTCTTCAGGCGTAACGACCAAATCTCTCAATTTTTCAATCCTGATACGATTCAAATGGTTATCCATTAACTAGCGCCCCTTTTCATAACTTTTAGATAATCGTATCGTATCTTACGGAATGATAGGGGTTTCTTGAATGAAAGACGGTATTTACGAACAAATGCTCATATCCTTTGTCCAAAGCAGCATTTTTCCGTCTTAGAAGCCCAAAAGCTTCCGGAAATAGCTGGAATATGATTGACTGACCGGAATTTGTGAGCCATCTTTCATGGAAAGCATGAACGTCGAATGGGTATCCGGGTAGATGGCTTTGATTTGTGTCACGTTGACGATGAATGACCGATGGCAACGGACGAACATCTCATGCGGCAGGACGAATTCGAAGTTTTGCAATGAATTCCGGTGGGTACCAGTAATGTGATCGGCGACAACGACTGTTTTCCGATCCCGCACTTCGATATACTTCACTTCGGAAAAAGGGACAGGCACCCATCCATCCTGCGTTTTCACAGTTACAACCGATTTCCCTTCCGTGTACGCCGGATAGATGGCAACGACGCATCCGTCCAAAACGCCATTATCATGGAACGGAACCGCCATGCCATGATACGGCACCCCGAACACATCCCGGTTGATGAATTCGGAAACCTTCTGCCCTTCCGTAAGTGCCTTATAGGCAATCGTCCCTTCCCGTACAGGGTCACCCGGCCGGATTTTCAAATCGATCCGCTTGCTCGGCCGGTAGTAAATATATTCTTTTGTATTTGAGACGACAATTGAAATTTCATCCGCAAATAACTCGCCGACAACGTCGAGGAGTGAGTCCAAGTTCAACAAGTATTACCAAGCCCCTTTCTTGCTTCACATACTACTATTATAAGTTTTCATGTACAACATTCAAAATTTCAATTATAATGGAAGGCAATCTAAACTAAAAATTTAGACTTAACTGAAACTAAAGAATAAGGGGGAGAAAGTATGCATATTCGGGATTTGATTGTAGAAAGACTAGGTGTCGCTACCGTAAAGGTAGACCAAAGCGTATCTGAAACACTAGCAAAAATCAACGAGACAGGATACCGCTGCATCCCTGTCGTAGACAACGACGATGCCTACAAAGGGATGATCTACAAAGTCGATCTACTGTCCTATCTTTATGAAGATAAGGGGGATGGCAATAAACCGATCGATTTCTTGTTAGAACACCAAGACATCTACTTATATGAGGACGCTTCATTTTTAAGCGCCTTGCTTAAAATTAAATCATTGCCTTTTATCAGCGTCGTAAAGAATGGCAAGCTGCTCGGAATTTTGACGCATAACAAAGTCGAAAGCGTCCTGGAAGACGCCTTCGGATTAAAGACCGGCGGAATCAACATCACACTTGCCTCGACCGAAGCGCGGGGCATGATCAGAAAGTTGACGACAACGCTGAAGGACGAAAACATCGAAGGTATGCTCACACTCGACAACGGCTCCGCCCTCGCACGGAGAGTCGTCCTCACCCTCGAAGACGGAAAATCCGACGAAGAAATGGCCAAATTACGTGATAGACTCGAAAAACACGGATTCCGGATTTTGCAAATGCATCGGATTGAACCGAAATAACCAAAAGCGGAGGCGGCCGTTCAGCGACGTACAAACTGGAAGCCCCTCGGACGAGATAAAGGAAACACGGAGAGCGCAAGCGATCCGATGTTGACTTATCGCAGGGAGAGAGGCTGAAGTTTGCTAGTCGATGGCCGCCGAAGCTAGATGATAGCCACACAAAAAGGCTGTTTCCACGTCGCAATTGACATCGGAAACAGCCTTTTCTTATGCCATCTCGCTTTCCGGCTTCGGCACCATTCTCAACAGAATGCCCCCGATGATGAACAGAATGACAAGACTGAACACGCCGTACGCGGAACTGCCTGTCAGTGTCGCAGTGACTGCGAGCAATAAAGGTCCCATGACAGACGCGAATTTACCGAAGATATTATAGAAGCCGAAGAACTCATTGGATTTCTCTTTCGGCACAAGTTGAGCGAAATAGGAACGGCTTAACGCCTGTACGCCCCCTTGCGATGTGGCGACTAGCATAGCCAAAATCCAGAAATCCAACGTTGTCGAAAGGAAAAACGCATAAATACAGACGATGATATAGACAAAGATCCCGACGTACAACATTGATTTCACTGAGTATCGCTGTGCAAGTCTTCCATAAAGAATCGAGAACGGTGCTGCAACGACTTGGGTGACGAACAGGACGATGAGAAGGTCTGTCGGTTGGATGCCCAGATCCGTTCCATATGCCGTCGACATCGAAATGATAGTACCGACCCCATCGATATAAAAGAAGTACGCTAACAAGAAGATGAAAACAGTTCTATATTTCTTAATTTCCTTGAACGTTTCACCGAGCCGGCGGAAACTGCTTGCTAAAATCTTCGGCTCCCGTTCAATTGCGTGAACTTGAACAACATTTTTCAGCATCGGTATCGTAAAGGTGAACCACCAAATTCCCGTAATGACAAAAGCTATCTTACTTGCGACGGTTGCTGAAAGAGGAATCACTTCTTTTGATGCCAATAGGATAATGGCGATGCTAATAATGAATGGAATCGTGCTGCCGATATACCCTAATCCGAAGCCCCGTGCTGAAACTTCGTCCATCTTCTCCTCTGGTGTAACGTCAACGAGAAATGCATCATAGAAAATGTTCGCACCATGGAATCCGATGGCGGTGATCGTATAAATGACCAATAGCGGCAGCCATGTTCCCTCAGGGACAAAAGCCAACGAAACCGTCGATAGGGAACCGATCAGGAAGAAGGCAAAGAAAAACTTCTTTTTCAATCCCCTATAATCGGCTATCGTTCCCAAAATCGGACCGATCATCGCTAAGATGAACGTCGCAATCGCCACCGTATACCCCAAATACGCCGTCGATTGCGTCAAACTGACGCCCGCGTCGGTTGCCACCGACTTGTAAAAAATCGGAAATACTGCTGTCGTAATGATAATTGAATAGGCAGAGTTCGCCCAATCATACAACATCCAACTTTTCTCTGTCTTCGAATACTTCCCCTTTCCCATCCGCCCCACCTCTTTCTTAATCTTCAAAAATATATCCATACAAATAGTTTACAACTAATGGACGGCAAACAGTAGTGAAGATTGAATTTTTATTAACAAAAAAAGCCAACCCCGATGAAATGGGTTGACCTTTAGGAATTCATGACATTATGACAGCAAACATACTCTCAATGACTTTCTCCAAAACACGAGGAGTATAAAGGAATGCGCTCTTTTTGTGTAAACGCTCAGTTAACTTATGCGCGTCTTTGCCAAACGGCCCAATGTTTAAAACCGGTGCCTGAAGTTGTTGCATTTCCTTGAAAGGGATGCTATATGTCTCTCCCCAGACGGGAGTGTTGTTTTGATACGACTGCCAGCCCGAATCTGCCGTATCGTAATTCACGTAACTGAGATCCGAAATCCCATTGAAATAATGCACTTGCTTCGCTTCCACATGAAACTCTTCACGTAAAACCTTTTGCGCAAGGGCAATCTTTTCTTGAACGAGTTCATTTTCAGAAGAATTGACGGCCGGGTAATACGGAGGAGCATAAAACAAGACAACAGCAGGCGCCAAATCTTGACAACGCAACAGTAGTCGATCGCTGATGAGCATGGACATTTGCCGTTCATCCAACGACTCATTTGACATGATATCTTCAAGGATTACTCGAACTTCCGCGCCGCCGATTTTTTCCTTAGCATAGCTAAGCAATTCTTTATACTCCAGTACGTTAATTTCCCCGAGCGGCTGAGCGCCTTCCCGTTCACAAACCGCCTTATAATCCTTTGAGCAATCCACCATCGCCCGGATGGCCGTGTCTTTGAATATCTTCATAATGTCATCAGCATTTTGCCGCATCAAAAAGACATTGTACAAAGCCGCACTATGATGGGATGTCTGGGTCGAATAATCTTCCTTCAAATCCACCTGCTGCAAACAAACCGGCAACGGGGTTTTTTCCCCATACACTTCTTCCACAAAATCGGAATTGAATTCCATCGCCCTCGTCAAATAAGATGCCATGAAATGGCTCGTAATGCCGCTTAAAGGCTCACCTGCATGCGTCTCTTTCCCGTAAAACAGCGCGGAAGGCATAATCTTCCCGATTGTTCCCGAGTATATATAATAGTTGTCGTCTTGCGGTTTTTGTGAAAATGACGGCTCGCTGTTCAAGAACAACTCATATTCCAACTGATAAAGTTCCCTTAATTCCACAAGTCCTTTCACAGCTGCCCTCATTCCGGAAGAATTCACTTCTTCGTCAGGCACCGTCAAGAAAAGGATATTAATCGGCCACTGTTCTACACATGCCCTTTCCAATAAATGAAGATGCAACACAATCCCCATCTTCATATCCATCGTTCCTCGGCCAAATAAGTATTCATTCGAAGCGACGTCCACTTGCACGTCATCCGGCAAATCAGCGATCCGTCTCTTAAATTCTTCCGTCAGCAGTCTAGGTTGGAAAGCGAGATCTTCCAAACTGCCGCCAAATTCCTCTGTATGAACGGTGTCAAAGTGGCTCATCAGCACAATTGTTTTATTCGTCACCCCACTGCTATATAGAGCGGTCACCGCATTTCTTCCTTTGCCTGCGTCGTGGAAATGGATTTGCGAGCTGTTTTCCTGGAAATATTGCAATTCCAATAGCTTTTTTAACATTTTTGTTGAAAACTCGATTTCCCCTATTGTTCCCGTTCGGCTATCCCAACTGACCAGCTCACATAATAGATCTTCCAGTTGCTCCGGCCGACTCCATTTCAGGTTCCCTACTCCCATTTTGTAACCCCCTCTATCTGCATACCTATGAAATAGTAATGTTTTCATCTATTGTTCTAAACGTACGACGGTACGAATTAAAAGTCAATTCAATTTTGCTTAATTGATTAAATAGATTAATAGTTCGCACTACTGACAAACTGACTAAAGCACTACTTCATGTGGATTGCCAATCTTGTGGATGGTATAATTAACATGAAAATAGATAGTAGTAAATTTATTTGCTTTTCATGCCACTAAGCTAATTTTATTCCCGCTCCCTCAACCGGTGGATTACACAGAAATTTTTCTTCGCGTTCTTGCGTTGTTTTTGTATATAGAAAGGAATTGGAAAAGGTGTTATCGGAATTAAGCTACGCTTCCCTTATGTCCTTCTTTGATAAAAAGTTCTGCGTTTCAATTACTGATATAAATGGCAAATTTCTATATGTAAACAGGAATTTCTGCGCAATATCCGGCTATTCGGAAGAGGAGTTGATTGGAAAAAATTACTCTGTTGTCAACCCCGACTTTGCACTGAATCTCTTCATGGAGGAATTAGAACAGTTTTTCGCGAGCGGAGAAGCCTGGCAGAAAAACGTCAGGGCCATTGCAAAAGATGGCTCCCTTTATTGGGTAAACGCCAACATTATCCCAATCTTGGATGAGACCGGGGAGAATATCCAATTCCTTTCCATAGATAGTGATATTACGGCACGTGAAATGACGAAGGAAAAATATAAAGAAACGCTGCAAAATCTGCGTAATATCGAAAATGCGCTTGACCAATCTTCCGTTGTCGTTATTACCGATGCCAAGGGCGTCATTACGTACGTTAATGAAAAATTTTGTGCACTATCCCAATATACGAGCGATGAATTAATCGGAAAAACACACCGAATCGTCAATTCAAAGTTCCATCCAAAAAGCTTCTTCATGGAAATGTGGAACACAATCCAAAGAGGAGAAATTTGGCAAGGCGATGTTTGCAATCGTGCGAAGGACGGCTCCCTCTATTGGGTCAGCACGACAATCGTCCCTTTTCTTGACGCGGAAGGGAAGCCCGAACAATATATTGCAATCCGCCATGATATTACAGCTCGTAAACAGGCAGAGGAATCATTGGAAATCGCTTTACAAAATGATTTCCGTACAACCGTGAAAAACTTACAAAATGCCATATTTAAATACACGGCTACAGAGGACGGGGAAATTGAATTTACCCTTTTCGAAGGACAAATAAAAGAACGGATTGGAATTTCCGCTGACAAATTAAATGCACAGGAAGTCGTCCATTCATTCACCGAAGAGGAGCTCGAATCATTCAGGAAACAATTACTGGCGGGGATGGCGGGAGAGATTGTCCAATTCGAGTTGGCCCATGATGGCCTCTTCTTCCTCGTTTACCTTTCACCGATTGCGAAAAATGGGATAATCGTAGAGGTTGTCGGTACCGCCATCGACATTACACAACGGATTGAAGCCGAAAAAGTCATTGAGCATATGGCTTATTTCGACTCCTTGACCCGCTTGCCAAACCGGAGAAATCTTCAAGAGAAAGTGATGAAGAAAATTGCTAACGCCGATGAAAACACGCAGTTTGCCGTCCTGTTTCTTGACTTGGACCGTTTCAAAAATGTCAATGACACGTTAGGTCACCATGTCGGTGATCAATTGCTCATTGCTGTTGCGGAAAGGCTGCGTGATTGTGTTCAAAGCGAAAATTCGGCAGCCAGACTAAGCGGGGATGAATTTGTCGTCCTTGTTGATTCTGGTGATACAGAAGAATTGACCGCCCTTGCTTCAAAAATCATTGACGACATTTCACAGCCATACTTTTTCGAAAAACAAGAGATTTTTGTTGCACCAAGCATCGGAATCGCATTGTATCCAAACGATGGAGAGGAATATAGTACACTCATCCGCAGTGCAGACACGGCCATGTATTTGGCAAAGGAGGCAGGCAGAGGCACATTCCGATTTTTCACGGAGGAGCTCCACGAAGAACTGATGGAGAAGACATTCTTCGAGATGGAACTTCGGCAGGCATTGGAAAAAGGACAATTCCTCCTTCATTATCAACCCCAATTCAATTTGATAACAGGGCAGATCAAAGGGATGGAAGCGCTCGCCAGATGGAACCATCCTTACCGGGGGTTTATCCCGCCACTTAAATTCATTCCGATTGCGGAGGAGAACGGGTTCATCCTCACGCTCGGCGAATGGGTATTGAAAACGGCATGTACACAGGCGAAAGCTTGGCAGGAACAAGGACTTCCTCCGTTACGGATGAGCGTCAATGTATCGATGAGGCAATTCAATCAGCCTTCCTTCGTGGAAGATGTACTCAGGATCCTGAACGAAACCGAACTGCACCCATCGTATTTGAATTTAGAAATCACGGAAAGCATGATGTCAGACGTCAAGCGATGCGAAACTGTTTTGCAGGAGCTTCAAGACGCAGGCATTACCGTAAGTGTCGATGATTTCGGGACAGGGTACTCATCCCTCCTCTATTTGAGCAAGTTCCCGCTATCCCATTTGAAAATTGACAAGGCGTTCATCAGTGAGCTGAGCAACAACAACACGGCTATCGTAAAGGCAATCATTGACCTTGCGAAGAATTTGGGACTGAATGTCATCGCGGAAGGCGTCGAAACGGAAGAGCAAGGAAATTTCCTGAAGCAGCTCGGTTGCAATGAAGTGCAAGGCTATTTTTATTCCAGGCCGCTTCCTCGAGAGGAAATCGAGCACTTGCTGTTCACTCGCTAAGATTCGCACTCCGTTTCGGGGTGCGTTTTTTCGGTTCAACTCCAAGCAAGCCTTCCCTTTCACCACTATTTACGCCTAAAATAAAAAGCATATAATCTTGAAATGAAATCGAGGTGCACCTATGCATAAAACAATTGGGATTGTCGCGCACGTCGATGCGGGCAAGACGACTTTTTCCGAACAGCTGCTATTTCATACGAATAGCATTCGCCAACGGGGCCGTGTCGACCACCAAGACACGTTCCTCGATAGCCATGAAATCGAGAAGAACCGCGGCATTACCGTCTTTGCGGACCAGGGCGCCTTTACATTCAACGACTCGAATTACACGCTCATCGATACGCCAGGACACGTCGACTTTTCACCTGAAATGGAAAGGGCTGTCCAAGTGATGGATGCAGCCATTGTCATCATCAGCGCTGCGGACGGAGTGGAAGGACATACCGAAACGGTTTGGCATTTACTGAAAAAGCATCAAGTCCCGACCTTTTTCTTTTTAAATAAAACCGATCGTGAAGGCGTTGATTTACAGGACGTCGTGAATGAAATTCGCAGCAGCCTGTCCGACGACATCTTTGATTTATTCGAATTGGAAAATGGGGTCATGTCGGAAAGCCTCGTTGAATTCATTGCGGAACGGGACGAGGGATTGCTCGAGCACTATATGGACGCCGGATATGATGAAGCGATGTGGTTGGGTGCATTGAAGCATATGATCCGGAAACGTTCCGTTTTTGCTTATGGGCATGGCTCCGCCTTGAAAGATATTGGTGTGCTTGATTTCTTAGAGAAGTTGGATTTGCTAACTGAGACGAATTTTGTCGATGAAGGAGAATTCGAGGCACGCGTCTACAAGGTCCGGCACGATGAAAACGGTAACCGGGTAACGTTCTTGAAAGTGTTGCAAGGGAGTCTGTACGTTAGGGATGAAGTACAGTATGCCGGCAAACTTGAGAAGGTAACGCAGATTCGACGCTATAACGGAAGTAAATTTCAAACGGTAGAAGCTGCATTTGCAGGAGAAATTGTCGCGGTGACGGGGCTTTCTGAGGCCGCTGCGGGTGATCCGCTCGGTGCGCTCGTTGAGAAGGCGGAGTTCGGTTTAATTCCAACCTTGAAGTCGAAAGTTATTTTCGACCCTTCCGTCCATGTGAAGGAAGTGCTGCGATGTTTCAAAATGTTAGACGCTGAAGATCCTTCGTTGCGCGTCGTCTGGGACGAGCATGTCCAGGAGGTCCACGTCCACGTCATGGGGGTCATCCAGCTTGAGGTCTTGAAACAAATCGTGCGGGATCGGTTCCATTTCGACGTGTCGTTCGGGAACCCAAAAATCTTGTATAAAGAGACGATCCGTTCCACAGTCAACGGCTACGGCCATTTCGAGCCGTTGAAACATTATGCGGAAGTCCACTTAAAAATCGAACCAGCCGCGCGGAACAGCGGCATTACATTTGATAATGTATGTCATGCAAATGATTTATCGGTCGGCAATCAAAACTTGGTGCGAACCCATATTTTCGAGCGTTCTCATCACGGTTTATTGACAGGATCGGCGTTGACCGACGTGAAAATCACCTTGCTGACAGGCAGAGGGCATAATGAGCATACGTCTGGCGGAGATTTCAGGGAAGCGACATTCCGCGCATTGCGGCAAGGGCTGGAGAAAGCGGAAAATGTCCTGCTTGAGCCGGTTTACGATTTTAAGATAAAAGTCGGTATGAATCATATCGGTCGCGTCCTTTCCGATATCCAGCAAGCATCGGGCAGCTTCGAGCCGCCTGAAACGATTGGCGAAAACCCAGTCGTAACCGGCCGAGTTCCGGTTGCGACTTTCATGGACTACAGCACCGTATTCGCATCGTTCACGAACGGAAAAGGTGCGCTTACTTTGCAGTTTGGCGGCTATGACGAATGCCATAATCCGGAGGAAGTGATCGCGGCAATCGGCTACAATAAAGACGCCGACCCGGAATACACTTCCACTTCGATCTTTTGCGCGAAAGGCAAAGGCTACCCCGTTCCATGGTATGAAGCCGAAGCAGCGATGCATTTGTTGTGATTGATTTGTTAAGTCCATGGGGCGCGACGGGCAAGGGCTACTACTTTTTTTCTTCCACGGTCATTTTTATCGGAAATGACCAAATCTGTCGCGCCGAATGGCTTTGACCAATTAGGTCCAAGGTCACAAAACGACCATATATCTTGGGTAATGATCGATATCTCCCTCACCCACCCAATCGATAGATCAAGAATCGCTCATTTTCATTCTTATCGTAAAGCCGATTGACTTTAACTTCTTTCCAAAGCTCAAAAGGCGTCTGATTGTCCATAAATTGCACATATTCCGCAGTCGGGTAATAAAGGATGACGTCGACTGGGCGGGCAACCCATTCCGCGGACAGGAGGATGTTTCCGATGACTGTCATAAATATTTGGATAGAAAACGGATTAAAGAAGTAAAATTTATTCTCCGATGGATCGATTTCATACGTTTCCGCGAAACACCGTTCAAAACGAATCGCTCCACCGCGGAACTTCGCTTTCCGGCGGTACTTGACCAAGTTTTCAATTGCGTCCTCATAGAGCTGGCCATTCATTTCAATACCCGTCACTGATGCACCGAAATAATGATGGACGTAAAATGACACGCGCGCCTTGCCGCACCCAAAATCGACAAAGCCGTCCGACTGATGCAGTTTATACGTTTCGAACAGTTCATCCAGCGCTTCGTAAGGCGTCGCTTCATAGCGGTTATAATGGGCGGACTGGCTCAATAGCTCAAGCGTTCCAGCCGTTTTTATCCGAAGAAGGTTGTCGTACTCCTTTTCGTTCAACGAACTCACTCCCTTTCTTCATCGCCTCATTGTAGCCGTCTTTCTTGTCGAATGACAAGTGGAAAAACACGATCTCCATTATCCATGAAGATCGTGCTCGCACTGCAGTATTCATTTCACAGGTTCTGCCAATCGTGTCGACACCCCTTTCTTGCGTCTGGAGGACACCTCTCTCGCCACTTTCTCAGTCTTTGTAAACAAACGATACACCGATGGAATTAACAGCAATGTGATGAACGTCGCAAACAGCAATCCGGAAATCAACACCGTTGCGAGCGGCGCCTGATAATTACCCGATGCACCTGAAGCGAGCGCAAGGGGCAGCATTCCGCCAACCGTCGTCAACGTCGTCATGAAGATCGGACGAATTCGGTTCCTTCCCGCTTCAACCAAAGCCTCCTCCATGGACATTCCTTCCCTGCGAAGCTGATTCGTACGGTCAATCAAGAGGATCGCATTATTCAATACGATACCAATTAGCATGATGATGCCCATCCCGGACAACAGATTCAGCTCCATCTGTGTCACGAACAATCCAATAATGACGCCGATAATTGCCATTGGAATGACGGACATGACAATAAGCGGATGCCCTAAATGATTGAACTGAACAGCCATCACAAAGTAAACGAGGAAAAGCGCTATCCCTAACACAAAAAGCATTTCCATCATCAACTTTTGTTGTTGCTCGATATCACCGGCCACATCGATTGTATAGCCCATTGGCGTATTGAATTCCTTGATAATCTTCTGCACGTCGCGATTGATGGCACCTAAATCTCTACCTTCTATATCCGCCGAAACAGAAATGAATCGTTCTCCTCCGATGTGAGTGATTTCATTGGGCGTTCGGACACTTTCCAAGCCAAGAAAATTCGATAGTTTCTTATCACCTTCCATTGTCGGAATTTCCAAGTCAAATAGCGTTTGGCGAGAATTTGTTTTTTGGTCCCAGCTGACGATGAGAGGCACATTTTCTCCATCGAGCACCAATTGGCCTACAGGCATTTCAATGAAGGCTTGCTCGATGAACTGCTTCACCTGCATTTGCGCTAAGCCTGCATCCGCAATCGCCTCTTCGTTTAGGATAATCCTCTTTTCCTCTGTGGTGCGTTCCATCGAGTGCGTCACGCCGACGATTCCATCAACCTTGCCGAGCTGTCCCATGAAGTCCTTCGCAATTGCCTGCAGCTGACCAAAGTCTTCCCCTTTGATCATCACTTGGACAGGCGCTCCGCTAATTTCGGACATTGCCGATTGCACAGTTCGGATCGGTTCCGAGGCTTGGAATTCACGCAACGATCGTAAAATCTGTTCATTCACTTCTTTCTGCTCGTGAATGACGGCATCACCTTTTGTCATATTAACGATGACAAACAGTTCACTCCCACTACCGTCCAATACATAGCTGGACTCGACATCGTCAAGACCGGCAATCTTGTCGTTCATCAGATGTGCAAGCCGCTCCTTTTCGGCAGGCTTCACCCCTGATTCGAGTGCAACGACGAATTCACTATATCGATTAAAGACGTCTGGCATGACGGTCATCGGTATTTTATTTACAAGGAAAAGCGAACCGGCAAAAAGTCCGAAAAAGAGGGTAATTACGAGGACACACCTACGCTTTGCGCCGACGATCCAAGTTACAATCGCGTTGTATCCTTTCACGAAACGGCTCTCCTTCCGAGAATCACGGACGCCCCGGTTACGCAGAAAACTTTCAGAAAGCGCAGGGATGAGCGTGAATGCGACGAGCACCGAGCTGATCAATGTAATCGCAACGACAATCGCAAGGATGATCATGAACTCGCCCAATCCCCCACCGATGAAACCGATTGGCAAGAATACAACAATCGTCGTCAGCATGGACGCGAAAACGGCGCCCACCACTTCCTTCGTCCCCGCAAGAACCGCCTCCAACTTTGCGAGGCCGAGCTCCCGCTGCCGATAAATCGATTCCAAAATGACAATCGACGAATCCACCATCATACCGATCCCAAGCCCTAGACCGATGAGCGTCAGCATATTGAGGCTGTATCCGAGCATATAAACTGTCAAGAAGGTCAGCAGCACCGACGTTGGAATCGAAACCGCGATGATAAGCGTCGCACGGACATTTCTGAGGAATAAAAGCAAAATCGCAATCGCGACTATACTGCCAATCAGAATATTGACGACGACCCCATCGATTGATTCCTGTACGATATCCGCCTGCGCCACCATTTCATTCAACGTAAAGCCTTTCACAAGCCCTTCATCACGTATCTTTTGAATTTCTGCACGAACCGCTTTTGCCATGTCGATCTGCGTGACATTCGCAGCCCGGCCCACTTGAATGAACACCAATTCCTTCGTTCCGTTCTTCCATACAAATGATGAACTTTCACGAGGTACTAGTGTTACATCAGCAATCTCCTTCAGTTGGATACTGCCTTCCGCTGTCGGAATTTCAAAACGCTTCACACCGTTAATATCCACAAGCTTCGAATTCCAGCGGATGATCCCTTCCTGTAGCTCTCCAAGTGTCGCTTCCGAGTTCGCTTGCGCAATGAACCCAGCAACTTGCGAAATATCCAACCCGTACTTTTTCATTTCATCCCGTTTGAACTCTATCGACACTTCCTGCTCCGACACTCCAGACAGATGGACTTCTTGAACTTCCTGTAAGCTTTCAAGCCTTGGTTCAAGCACTTCCTTGGCGAACGATGTCATCGCTTGAAGATCATCGCCCGAAAGATCCATGAAAAACTCATAGCCTTGCCGAACACCATATTGACTCGCCAAGGCTTCCCGTATTTCGGGGCGCTCCGCTTTTGTTTCATTCACCGCTTTGTCGACTTCTTTCATGACCTTTTCGCTCTGCCCGCGGGCAATCGTTATATCGAGGGAACTGCTCCCGACCGTTGACGTCGATCGTACTTCCTCAACGCCTTCGATCCCTGCAAGCTTCTGCTCGAGCGGCGAGGTTATGAGCCGCTCCACATCAATCGCCGCCATATCCCCCGCGTCGATGTAGACGACTGCCCCATCCATCCCGACCGACGGCATAATTTCCTTATCCAGTTTGACAACCGCAAAGCTCCCCAAAGCAACGATCAACACGGTCAATAATCCGACCAATACCTTCTTTCGAACAATGAACTCCAATACCTTCACAACCATTCCCCTTTCCGGCCTCATTGTTCATTAGCTTAACAAGTTTTTCCACTTCCTATAACGTGCTCCAGCCGGATTTCGGCTCGGACTTTGGATGTAGATAGTAAAGGCAAGCAATATACTTCATCGGAAACTGCTAACGAAATTTGGAATGTGAATCATTGAATAGTTCATTTCAAAAAAAGTATTGACAAACATAGCTTATTGAATTATTTTTAACAAAGAAATAAGTTTCCCTAAGGAAACTTATTTAGTAAACAGAGAGAGGATTAACGAATTAGAACTCTTGTATTTTGCAGGTTGACATGAATGAGGAGGATTAGAACTTTTGGGTTCTGTTTTTTTCGTTACGGTATTAAAAAGTAAACTGTTGCCTTATTTGCAAAATATGGATGGCAACACGTTGGACCTTTGTGAATACTATTTTCTATGAGTGATATTTTGAATCGGCCAGTCGTTTTACATTTTTTTAAACAAAATGTTGTACGAGGGAAACATTAAAAAAGGGAGGAAAACGAATTGAAAAAAATGAGGATAGGCATTGTTCTAGTTGGGCTATTATCATCCCTTCTAGTATTGGGCGCGTGTTCTGATGAAAAGAAAGGCGACGGCGGTACAGATGGGAAAATCCATGTCGTTACAACAATCGCACAAATAGCTGAACCGATATCCATCATCGGCGGCGACCATGTTGCAGTGGAAAGCTTAATGGGACCAGGTGTTGACCCCCATTTATACAAAGCAACGCAAGGAGATATAAAGAAATTGGAGGGCAGTGATATTGTCTTCTATAGCGGTCTCAATCTGGAAGGGAATTTGACGGAAGCATTTAATAACATTGGCAGAAAAAAACCTGTGCATGGCATTGCCGAATCCATTCCAACTGACAAGCTATTCGAAGATGCGACTGGAGCAATTGACCCACACGTTTGGTTTGATATTGAATTATGGAAAATTGCTCTCGAAGCCGCAACAGAAGAGTTAACGAAATACGCACCAGAACATGCTGATGAGTTTGAGTCGAACAAAGAGTCCTATTTTAAACAACTTGATGCACTTCTTATGGAATCAAAAGATAAGCTCATCCAAATTCCTGAAGATAAGCGTGTATTGGTTACGGCTCATGACGCATTCGGATATTTCGGGCGCGCTTACAATATTGAAGTGGTCGGCTTGCAAGGGTTGAGTACGGATGATGAAATTGGGATCACGGATATCGATGATACGATTACTATACTGATGCAATATCAAATTCCCGCTGTCTTTGTGGAAAGTAGCATTAACCAGAACTCGATCAAAGCTGTGATCGAAGGGGCCGAAAAAAGAGGGCTTGATGTGAAGTTGGGTGGAGAGCTGTATTCCGATGCAATGGGAGACGCCGGTTCGGAAGAGGGAACGTACATCGGAATGTATAAACATAACGTAAATACAATTTACAAAGCACTTTCAAGGGAGGGGAACTGAATGTCTGTACTTACCGTTGAAAATCTTTCCGCATCTTACCGGAAAAACAAAGTACTATATGACGTGGATTTTAATGTCCAACCTGGTTCCTTAACTGGCATCGTCGGACCAAATGGCGCGGGGAAATCCACTTTGCTAAAAGTGATGCTGAATCTGCACCCTGCATTGTCTGGAAACGTGTCATTTTTCGGCTCCACTCTCACGAAGACAAAATCAAAAATTGGCTACGTTCCCCAAAGAGGCTCCGTCGATTGGGATTTTCCGACAAACGCCTTGGATGTCGTTCTAATGGGGCTGTACGGTAAAATCGGGTGGTTCAAATGGCCAGCCAAGCATGACAAAGAGCTCGCGATGGAATCGCTCGCTCAAATGGGTATGGCGGATTATGCCGACCGGCAGATCAGCCAATTATCAGGAGGCCAGCAACAGCGGGTATTTTTGGCGCGAGCGCTTGTCCAAAATGCCGATCTCTATTTCATGGATGAGCCGCTAGTCGGCGTAGATGCAGCAACGGAAACAGCCATCATGACAACATTGAAACGGTTAAAGTCCGCTGGCAAAACGGTCATGGTCGTCCATCATGATTTATTGACGGTTGAGGATTATTTCGACCATGTGATGCTATTGAATAAAACCATTATTGAATACGGAAAAACGGAGGAAATCTTTACGAAGGAGAATGTACAAAAAACATATGGCGGGTCATTACGATGGATGAAGGAGGCCCAATGAGATGTTCGATGTTCTTTTATCTCCGAATGCGCAATGGGTCCTCTTAAGCACTTTGATACTAGGAACGGCATCCGGTATGATTGGCTGCCTTGCCTATTGGAAGCGGCAAAGCCTGATGAGTGATGCATTGTCACACGCTGCATTGCCAGGTGTCGTAATCGCCTTCTCTATTTTGGGTTACAAGAATCTACCGTTCATGATTGTAGGCGCGGCAATCAGTTCTTTCATCGGTGCGTGGCTCATCCACTGGATCCGCTCGTCCAGCCGCGTGAAGGAAGATGCAGCGATGGGTATCATCCTGTCCGTTTTCTTCGGCTTAGGTGTCATGCTGCTGACAGTTGTCAGCCGGAAAGGCGGTGGCAACCAAGCTGGGCTGGATAATTTCATTTTTGGTCAAGCGGCTTCCATGGTTCGAACTGACGTCTATACAATGTTAATTGTCGCTTTGATCATCATCATGGTCATCATTGTCGCTTTCAAGGAATGGAAGCTGTTCCTGTTCGATGCGAATTTTGCAAAGGGCCTCGGTCTTTCAAACCGGCTCATGAATGGTGTCTATCTGTCCATGCTCGTTCTTGTCATCGTCATCGGCATCCAAGCGGTAGGTGTCATTTTGATGGCGGCATTGCTAATCATCCCGGTAGTCAGCGCACATTACTGGACGCATTCATTCAAGCAGATGATGATTCTTTCAGCTATTTTCGGAGGCGGATCGGGCATGCTCGGAACGCTAATAAGCACAATGGGAAAAGGATGGCCGACCGGTCCGTTTATCGTCATCGCATCTGCTGCTATTTTCACGGTTTCGCTTGTTTTTGGAGCGCAACGAGGGATGTTGATCCGTGCAATCCAACAAAGGTTACAACGTAGACACCACGAAATCGGAAGTCATTCCATCCCAAGCCAAACTGTGAAGGAGGGGAAATAAATTGAGTTATGAAGGTTGGATTTTACTAACCGCCTCATTAGTCGGACTTTCCTGTGGACTTATAGGCGTCTTCCTCATTCTCAGAAAGATGGCGATGATGGCCGATGCGATCAGTCATACCGTCCTGCTAGGCATCGTCACAGCGTATTTGATCACCCGTGAATTGAGCGGCATGCATATGCTGATCGGCGCTATCATCGCGGGGTTACTAACAGCTGTTTTGGTGCAATTGCTCCATTCATTCGGCGTGCAGCAAGACGCTTCCATCGGGGTTGTGTTCACGACGCTGTTTGCCATTGGCGTTATCTTGATTGCTACGAAAACTGGAAACGTCCATTTAGATGTGCAACATGCATTAATGGGAGAAATCACATTCGTTCCTTGGAATACGATGGATGTCCCGTTGGTCGGCGAAATGCCACAAGCTACATTCATCTTGCTCATTGTTTTTGCGATCGTGCTCATCATGATACTTGCTTTCTATAAAGAATGGAAAATTACGACGTTCGATGCTGCTCTAGCTGCAAGCCTCGGCATTCCAGTCATGCTCATGCATTATGTATTCATGACACTTGTGTCAATAACGACCGTCGCTTCATTTGACGCAGTCGGCGCCATCATGGTTGTGGCGATGCTCATCACGCCAGCCGCAGCAGCGTACCTCTGGACCGATCGATTGTCCGTCATGTTGTGCCTAAGTGCCCTATTCGGTGCCATGTCTGCGATAGGTGGTTACTATATTGCCGTCTGGATCGATACATCCATTTCAGGATCCATGGCATTTGCAACCGGTATCTTATTTTTAATCAGCTTCATCGGATCACCAAATCACGGATTCCTTGCCCGATATATTCGTCCGGTGACAATTCAAGAATGAACCAAACGATTTATGGGCTATCGAGAAAGTAGTATCTTTCTGCGATAGCCTTTTCATTCTTCTTTCATCTCTCAAACAACTAAGGTAGATAATATATAGAAGTGGTATACTTTTGATTAATCAGAATAATTCGGGGTGAGGGAATGAATGTTAAAGAATCATCCAATTTTATATTGCATGCAAAAAGCAACGAATTCTACTGGGAAGGCGATGGCCAGCTTTCCATAAAGACATTCTCGAATGGCAAAGCCCTATACAAGACGGATAGGGGGTTCTTTGCTGTAGAGGAAAATCGATACCTTCTTCTGAATGAAGGACCATATACAATCGGGATTGAAGAGAAGCAGGATGTGGAATCGTTTTGCATGTTTTTCGGTGATGGATTTGCCGAAGAAGTCTTTCGGACAATGGACACCTCGACGAATGACCTTCTGACCGATCCATATAAAAAGGCGGAACCCCTCTACTTTTTCGAAAGAACGTATGAGATGAGCCCATCCTTAGCTGGTCAAATCAATACGTTGAAAAGACATCACAAACAATTGGATGCTAATTGGCATGAGGAGCAATTCCATCGAATTATACAAATATTGATCTCGGAGCAGTTAACGACTGTACGGGAAGTTGAGTCGATTCAGGCTTTGCGTAAATCCACACGTGTAGAATTATACCAACGGGTAACAACGGCACATGAGTATATCCGCGCATTTTTTACGGAGCCACTACAATTAGCGGATATAGCAAAAGTATCCTATTTATCGCCAAATCATTTATTGCGTACCTATGCGCAAGTGTTTGGATTGACGCCGCACCAGCATATTTCGGCGTTGCGGATTGAAAAAGCGAAAAAACTGTTGGCAAACTTTGACCTCAATATGACCGACATCGCATTTGAAATCGGTTTTTTAAATTCTGTTTCATTCAGTAAAATGTTCAAGCAGCACATGGGAATGTCACCGCTCCATTATCGTAAAAAAGTGATTTTGGATAAGAAATACGATTAACAGATATGTATGATGAAAGAAATACACAATAAAGGGAGAGAAATTATATGACGACAATTACAAAAATCGGGCAAATTGCAATACCTGCAAAAGATATTGAGCGCGCAACTGCATTTTACAAGGAACATTTGGGTTTGCAGCTTTTATTTACAACAGATACGATGGCATTTTTCGATTGCGACGGTGTGCGCCTCTTCATAAGCCTTCCTGAAACAGAGGAATTCGCCCATCCAAGCTCCGTCCTTTATTTTAACGTGGAAAATATTCAACAGGCCTATGAGGAATATAAAGAAAAAGGGATTGTTTTCATCGATGAACCGCATATAGTGGCAAAAATGGGGCAAACGGAAACGTGGATGGCGTTCTTTAAGGATACGGAAGATAATACACATGCTTTGATGAGTGAAATTGTGGTGGGATAAAAATAGCTTTGGATTCCGTTAAGGCATCGAAAGCTTTTTCATTTATGCATTATTCAATAATCCCTCGTTTCTCTTACGGAACAAGTAAACAAACGCGACGAGGGATAGCAGAATGACAATCGTCAATACTTCATACATGCCCCGATAGCCGAGGTTTGGAACGACAACGCCTAAAAAGTAAGGACCAAAACCGAGTCCGGAGTCCAAGAAGATATAGAACGTAGAGGTTGCGATTCCGAGCCGCTCAACGGAAATCCCTTTCAGGGCGATCGCTTGGGCGCATGATTGAAAATTTCCGTAGCCAAGCCCAAAGATGGCACCTGCCGCAAGCAGCATGATACTGCTATTCGCCTGGCTCAATACAATCATACCGAGGGCAAAGAGAACGAGCGAAGGGACGACGACAAACTTCGCGCCTTTTACGTCCAATAGCTTCCCTGAGAATGGACGGGACAGCAATACGACGACGGCATAGACGAGGAAAAAGAAGCTCGCAGTTTGAACGAGGTTGATCTCCTTCGCGTAAAACGAGATGAATGACAGCACTCCCGAATAGGCAAGCGCCACGAATAACGTAATGATGGAGATCGGCAATGCTTTCACTTCAATGAAATTGGGTAATCCAATCCGTTTCTTCACCACGTCCTGCTCGTTCAAAATAGTTGCCTTCACCGTTTCATTGACGAAGAAGAACATGATTAGCGTCACAACACTTAATGCTAGGCAGAGGACGAACAGCATATGAAATGGATAGTGCTGGCTTATGAAGATGCCGAAAAACGGTCCAATTGCTGTTGCCATCACGGTGCTCATGCTGAAATATCCGATCCCTTCCCCTCTCCTCGATGCCGGGATCGCTTGTGCAATCATCGTGCCGGTCGCGGTGGATGCGATGCCCAACCCGATTCCATGAAATAGCCGGTTTGCGAGAAGCAATGGCATATTCGCTGATCCGAAATAAAAGGCGGTCGCAATCGTGGACACGAGAAGACCGATGAACAGCATCTTCTTGCCACCGACTTTTCCAATCAAGCTTCCTGAAAAAATCCGTGCAATGAGCGTTCCGATGATGAATATTCCCGAAACAAGTCCGGCCATGCTCGGCGAAGCCCCATATTGCTCAACCGCGAACGGCGCAATGGTGACTAACAATAAATACATCGCAAGCATGAGGATGAAATTGATAATTGATATCGTAATGAAGTCCTTTGTCCATAGCTTTTGTTCTTGCATATTTTCACTCTTTCATGATGTTAGATTTTGGTGGGCGCGCGCCAATACGCTTATGGCCATTTCCACTTCTTTTTTCGGTGAACCTTGTAGAAGGTCTTCGTAAAAGGATGCAAGTTGCTCCATGACGTCGCGACAAACAGCTTCCCCTGAACTTGTGAGCCGAATCCATTTTTCCCTCTTATCTTGTCCCGGCGTCGATTCCACATACTCCATTTCACCGAGACGCTGGAGAATCTTTGTGATACTCGGCTTCTCCACTTGTTGCCGTTGCGCAATTTCCGCAGGCGTCATCGCGCCTTCCTGCATAAGCAGCTTCATGATCTGCCATTGAGAACTAAACAGCCCGTATTGGGAGAGCTTTGCATTGATTTGATTAAGCAACGGACGATACAGTTTGTAATAATGCCCGAAAAAGTCTTGTTGTAACGATTCGATGGGTTTCGCCCCCTTGCAAATAAAATTAGTTAGGTTAATTAACTATATTATTATGACATATAAATGGGAATTTGTAAAGTACCGGGGTAAGTTCCGTAGAGACTAAAGTCCTGAAATGACAATAACTCCCGGGAAATGATCGATAACTCTTTTAGAGGTGCTTGGCAGGCATAGAAAATCGTCAATGAGAAGCCGTATGCAAATAAAATACTCCTTCTGCTCTATTAGACATGAAGGAGTACTCTTTATTTCATCGAAACACGAATAAAAGCAAGGTAACCCAATTCATTCCCAAACCGGCACGTTCCCCTTCATCGGAAACACCTTGCGCCAGCCGATGAATATCGCAATGAGCAGCAATGCGATATTTACGTAGACTCCACCCGTTATCGCATTTGCAATCAAATGGCCTATGACAAAAATTCCTGCTGAGAAAGTGAGCAAAAACATTTTAGCCGAGCCTTCCGCTTGTGCAAACTCGAAGGATTGGGCGAACGGAAAGGCGCCTGAATTAAGCCATTTATACGTAAGCAACGTATGAAGGATAGCCCCTAATAACACAGCGAAGAGATCGGGCACAATGCGCCACGAAAAAATCGCGATGAACGCAATCGACAGCAATACGAAGATCGGCAAATACAACTTCACCAAAAATGCCTTCAGCGTCCCACTGTATGCCGCGGCGGGCTGCTGGATCGGCGCTGCCTTGAAAAGCCAACTCCCTTTATGATTTATAGAAAACTGCATCGTATGAATGATGCTCGGGATCATCATATTACCGAAATAGATAAGCAGAAACATTTTTCCTGTGGAGATATCCGCCATCGTCCTCATTTGCAGATCCGTAAAAATGAAAATGAAAGGAAATACGAGTGAAAAGCCAAGTGCAGGATAGACTTTAAGCTTGAATTCTCGTTCCTGTTGCATCATCAAGGCTCCAAAACGGAAGAACGCCTTCTCATCACTGCTCCTGCAACAAAGCTTTGCCCATAAATCCACCCACCAACTGGACTTCTTCCTTTTGTTTTTAGACTCGCTCATCAACTTATCCATATTGCGTTCAAACGAAGGCATGAGCCGAACGTAAACATACATGGATACGATCGGGACGAGCAAGGCGAGTGTGGACAACAGGATCAGTACATTTGAAAAGTCTTGATTCAACAATATCTCGAATGCGGAGCCGAACCAAATCGGCGGCAATAACACGTGCCACCAACTGAAGGTGTACGTCAAATTGATATCGACAAAATCGAAGGCGCGGATGACAATCTGATAACCGACAATGACTCCGACGGACAGCAGGATTTGGACATAATTAATAATGTCCTTCAGTTTCTCGCCATCAAAGAACCGCAGGACAGCAAAATACACGAGTGACGTGACAACAACGATAAAAAGCATCTTGAGCATCAGTGCGACAAGAAAAACCAATGTGAACATAATTCCTTTAGCAAACAGCCCGACGACGAGCGGTATCGCAATGAAGGCTCCTGCTATGAAAAATATATAGATCAATATGTGGATGGTTTTCGCAGTGCCAAGCGTCTTACTGTTCACCGGTTTCGTCTGCAAAATCGTCTTATCCCTCACATCCAATAAGACCGAAGAGAAATCGGACACCATCGTCGTCGTCAAAATGAACATGATAATTCCGAAGACGATGCTCATTTGAAAGATGTAATGGCCATCCCCGAAGAGAAGGAACGGGATAACCATGAGCCCATACAATCCATAGATCCATAATGACTTGAGGAACTGATTCCCTTCCTTTTTCTTCTGCGCATTGAAAATGGTAGGCGTTCGTCTGCCATCCATCGTCAATTTCATGCGCAAAATGCTTTCCATTGCGTCGTAATCGATTCCTGCTTTCATAAAAAGCCGCTTGAATTTAGAGAGAAGCGCCAGTGTCCTGAATTCATGCATTGGCAGTTCCGTCCTCTACAATCGAGATGAACCGCTCCGCCCGACTTGCATGGTCTGTGAATCCAGTCAACTGGTTGAAGATTCCCGAAAGCGACCCCTCTTCACTCAGTTCCTGCAATTCTTCAAAACTGCCATCCGCTACAACAGTCCCTTTGACAATCAGCACAATCCGGTTGCTGATTTTCTCAACGACATCCATAATATGCGAGGAATAAAAAATCGTTTTTCCTTGCGCCGCCAGTTGCGCGAGCATTTCACGAATAACCATCATGCTATTTGCATCCAAACCGCTTAGCGGTTCATCGAAAAACAACAGATCCGGATTATGCAACAAGCTCGAAATGATGAGAACTTTTTGCCTCATCCCTTTGGAGAAGGAAGAAAGTCGCGTGTGCACCACGTCGCCAAGTTCAAATTCCTCCAATAGCTTCTGCGCTTTTTCTTCTGCAAATGCACGGTCAAGCCCATACAATTCCCCCGTGAACGCCAAGTACTCCATTGCCGTCAAGTTATCGTACAACTCCGCTTGTTCCGGCACATAACCGATCCTCTTTTTGTAGGACGGGTCTCCTGAAGCAATGTCCTCACCGAAAATTATTACCTGACCCTTATAATTTTGAATCAAACCTAGCATGATTTTTACAGTCGTACTTTTCCCCGCTCCATTCGGACCGATATACCCGATAATCTGCCCCCGTTCCACTTCCAAATTTACGCCGTTCAACACACGATGATTTCCGTAGGTCATCGTCACGTTCCGCAAAGATAGCACTTTATTGGATGACTCCATATCAACACCCCCATTTGTTTAAGTTTACCATTTATTAACTAGAGAAGGCATACCATTCTATGATTTCCTGCCGTTTTGATTCCACCCAACCGGGTAATGGAAGGATACAAGATTGAAAGCTTATAAATGAAGGAGGTTATTGTATGGCAAATGACAAGAAACGTGACCAGGATGAATATTTCGAGGACCGCGCAGGAACGGACGATGCGAGATTCCACGTCGTTCCCCATGATGATGAGGGTTGGGCCGTGAAAAAGGAAGGCGACGATGAACCTGCTTATACGGCTGGATCCCGCAATGACGCTGTCGAGGAAGCAAAACGGATGGCGGAGGAAGCTGGGACGATGGTTTATGTTCATGGAGACGACGGAAAAATTGAGGAGCAGTTGGAGTATGGAGATAAATAGATAATGCCCGACGGCAACGCAAAAACCGCTCCAGTCACATCTGACTGAAGCGGTTTTTCACTTGAATAACTCTTTATAAGCCAAAGCCTTCAATGCAAGCATCTCTTCTTCTGTCAGCCTGCTTTGGATTTTATTGAAAAGCGCTTGCTGTTCTTGGGTGGACATGCCTTGGCGGGCTTGGATTTGCAGTTCGTTGAGCTCATTAAGATCGAATTTTTTCATTAAGACTCGAGTTGCTTCCTCTTTTGTTTGGAAAGGGAGCTTCGAGCTGTCGACATTCTTTCCTTCTTCGATGAACGCACGCAATTCCGGATCGTTTTGGACTTCCTGTTTGATTGCTTCCAAATCACCGCTCGATTCCAGTTCCGCCGCCACTTGGCCCATCACTTCGTCGGCGATGAATTTTGTTCCGAAATGGTACACTCCGAAGCCGATGATGCCAATGACGATGGCGACACTGAGTAAAATTTTTATCGCTCTCACTTGATCCTCTCCTTTTCCATTAGTATCCGTTGCCCTCGCTTCAGCTATACTCCTATATTTCCAACAGCTCCCGGATATCATCCTCGGTGAGTGTTGTGTTTGTCGCATCCTTTGAATCAATGATCTCTTCGATCAGATTCCTTTTCTTCTCCTGCAATTCATTCATTTTATCCTCAATCGTGCCCCGCGCGACGAGTTTGATGACGTGGACGGTTTGCTGTTGACCGATGCGGTGGGCGCGATCCGCGGCTTGCTCCTCCACCGCGGGATTCCACCAAAGATCATACAAGATGACCGTGTCGGCCCCTGTCAAATTGAGGCCAGCTCCGCCCGCTTTCAAGGAAATGAGGAACACGTCGCGCTCTCCATCATTAAAACGATTGCACAATTCCAGCCGCTCTTCGGAAGGCGTTTGACCGTCCAAATAGAAGAATGGTGTCCCGTTCATTGCAAGCTCCTTGCCGATGATGCCAAGCATCTTCGTAAACTGCGAAAAGATCAACACTCTTCTTCCCGCCAGCTTCGATTCTTCAATCAGTTGCTTCAACTGCTCATATTTTGCTGAACTTCCTTTGTAGCCGTCGACGAACAATGCCGGGTGGCAACAGATTTGCCGCAGCCGGGTCAGTCCAGCGAGGATTCTGATTTTATTTTTTCGGATCGTGTTCTTATCCAGATGCTTTAACGTATCGTGGCGCAACTTTGCCAAATAGGCAGCATACAGCTTTTTCTGTTCGGGTAGCAGCTCCGCGGACTCCATCGTTTCGATTTTTTCCGGCAGCTCTTCGAGGACGTCCTCTTTCATCCGCCTCAGCAAAAATGGGCGGACGCGACGGGAGATCGCTTTCGGCGTAAGTTCACTATATTCCCGTAACCCCATGAACAGTTCAGGAAATACGACGTGAAAGATTGACCAAAGTTCCTCCTCTGAATTTTCGATTGGCGTTCCGGTGAGCGCGAAACGGGTGTCGGCCTGCAATCTTTTCACCGCCCGTGCCGTTTGCGTAAACGGATTTTTGAATGCTTGCGCCTCGTCGAAAAAGATTGCCAGGAAGTCTTGTTTCTCATACCATTGGATATCTCTGCGGATCAACGGATAGGACGTGATCAACACATCTTGACCTTCTATGCTTGCTAGCCGCTCCTCCCTCTCCTTTTTCGACCCGTCCATGACGACCGCGTTAATGTCAGGTGTAAACTTCCGGAATTCACTAAGCCAGTTATAGGTTAAAGAGGAGGGGCAGACGATTAACACTTGTCGTTTTTTCTCTCGGATTTCGGGAAGCACGGATTGAATGAACGCAATGCTCTGCAATGTCTTCCCAAGCCCCATATCATCTGCAAGCACGCCTCCGACTCCGAATTCAGCGATTGTTTTCATCCATTGAAAACCTGTTTTTTGATAATCGCGCAATACCGTTCCCAATGACGGCGGCACTTCCGCGTAATTGCCAGGATGCAATAGACGGTCAAAAAATTGGCGAGCAGATTCCTCGACGGAGAACATTTTATCGTCACCAACCGCATCTAGATATCGCATCCCCCGCACCATTGGAACGTTCAATCCCTTTTCGAGGGTCTCAAGATCTTCCGGTAATTCATTCAAGAAACGTTGGATTTCTTCAAATTCCTTCGTTTCCAATGAAAGAAGGGCACCGCTCCGCAACCGGTAATACTTCCGTTTCTCCTCCAGCGCTTCAAGGATTTCACGTATTTGCTTATCGGGAATGCCTTCCATTTCGAATTTGAATTCAAGCCAATTCGTTCGGTCCTCATGTGCTTTCACACGGATTCGAGGTTTGGCATGCCCCCTGAAAATCCGATTCCTGATCGCTGTCGTCGCATACACTTGGACAAGTTTTTGAAGCTTCGGGAGGACATGGTGGAGGAATTCGTATTCCAGTTCTTCATTGTGCAATAAATACCCCTCGTCCGTTGTGGCGAAGGAGCTTTCCTCCATTAACTGGAGGATGGTCTCTTCCTTTTCCAAGTCGCGGACTAGTAAGGAACCTGCAGGCAAGTCCCTTTCCGTCACAGGATTCATGACAGTCTGGTCATATTGAAACTCTAGGCTTGCCAGCAATCGATTGTTCACACGGTCGATGTATAGCTTTGCCTTCAACGGAGATTTCACGAGCTGATCCATTACCGATTCATCAAGTTGGACTTCGCCGATCCTCCGCAATCCGGGAACTACTTTTTCGATGAAAAAGCCGATTTGCTCATTAGAGATCGGCAGCTGTCGAGTGCCTGATGCTTCAACCATTCGTTGCAGATCAGCAAGCCGCTTACAATCCTCATTGCTCAGCTGAAATAATTGTCCATCGCAAAGGATGAGCTCGTAATCCTCCAATACGTGCACATGATTCAACCCGTCAATTGTAAGGACTTGTCCCGTTTCCGGCTTTTTTTCGAAATGAAACCGAACGGGCAATGTCGCTTCCGATATGTGAAAGTCCGTCATCTTGTCGCCATATTCCAATTTCACAGTGTGTGCATCATTCAAAAGCGGCAAAAGTCTTTCCCACGAAGAAGGCGGGATGAGCAATGTATCCGGGCTGACGGAACGGTGGCGTAATGTCCTATCTTCATTATTGAAACCGATCAGCTGCTGTAGAACTGCATCGGCTTCCCGTTTGAAGCATTGAAGTTGGGAATCGAAAGTGAATTCACGTGTAAGTGGACTCGCCTGTCCTTCATTGACATCCTTCAAAAACTGTCGGATGTCCTCAACATGAATGCCTGAGACCGCTAATTCCATACCGAGCATATGCTGTTTCCGAGTAGCAACGGGCTTCAACGTAAATTGCAGATCCAGTACTTCCCTGTTTTCAAAGTGAAGCTGATGCCCGCTCGATCTAGGTTTTTCGTTGAAAAGGGAAAGCAGTCCCTCAGTCAAATCCGGCTCCTCGCCCCTCCTTCGTTCCATCATCGCAAGCAATACAGCTGCGACATGCTGGCATTTATATTTATAAAAAGGCAGGTCCGGGCAGCTGCACTCCGTCCGTAGCTCCTTATTAGAAAGGTCGATCAAGACGCGGAAGTTTTCCTTCCCTTCCACAATCGCCTTGCAATACGTATCGCTATATTGTTCAATCGTCAATTTCCCTGCACGGTAAAACATCTCGCCCCGTTTGAATGAAACGGAGCCGCACAGATCCATGATCTTATTTTGTGTTAAATCGATGTTCAATCTGCTTGTCTCCTTTCGGGGATCAATCACCTGTACAGGCGTTTTGCATATACTATCTTATCACTCAGAGGAGGTATTTTCGTGTTTTATTATGGATATATGACGCCCCCCATAGTGCCGACGAATCAATTTGCACAACTGGACCCTAATGAAAGAGACCGTCAAGCAAGCGTTCAGCAGATTTTGCAGAAAATCAGAAGGGAAAATTATGACCTGTACCGGGAACTCGACCGGTACGGCATGAATCAGGTCATTACCAATTATGTATTCTCTCTCGTCATCGGATCCACCATCAATGCTTCAACATCAAACCAAACAGCTGCTCAAATCTATCGGCAGTTCCAACAGCAATACCCGTGGATGAATCTATTTTCCCGCCAATTCAATATCCCGCAAAACGTCACTGACCGCATCCTGTTGCGGGTCATTCAACTTACTCTGGATGAAATCCGCGGAGGCCAACCTGGACCTGGACCCGGTCAAGGCTGGATCGGTTGGGAGGACTTGGGCGGTGTCTTGACGTCCGCTCCGGGAGTATCTTCTTGGCAGCCGAATCGTTTGGACGTCTTTGTCCGAGGGACGGACCAAGCGCTTTACCATAAATGGTGGGATGGACGGCAATGGAGTGATTGGGAAAGCCTCGGTGGTGTGTTAACTTCAGCTCCCGCAGCCGTATCTTGGGGACCGAACCGCATCGATGTGTTCGTAAGAGGAACCGACAATGCCCTTTACCATAAATGGTGGGATGGGCGTCAATGGAATGACTGGGAAAGCCTTGGTGGAGTGCTGACGAGCGACCCGGCCGCATCTTCCCGCCGGTCAAATCAGTTGGATGTATTTGTAAGAGGGACTGACAATGGACTATACAAAAAGACATGGAACGGAACACGCTGGGAAGATTGGGAGAACCTCGGCGGCAGCTTGACTTCCGAACCGGCCGCTGTGTCGTGGGGGCCGAATCGGATTGATGTGTTTGCCCGAGGACAGAACCAAGATTTGATTCATAAATGGTGGAACGGATCAACTTGGAGCAATTGGGAAAGCCTCGGCGGAGTCCTCGTCGGCGGACCAACCGTCGCTTCGAAGCAACCGAACCGTCTGCAAGTGTTCGTCAGGGGAACGGATAATAGCTTGTACATGCGAGAATGGAACGGTTCACGCTGGTCCGACTGGCAAAACCTCGGCGGATCGCTTACCTCGAGGCCAGCAGCAGTTTCATGGGGACCGAACCGGACAGACGTTTTCGCCAGAGGACAGAATCAAAACCTCCTTCATTTGTATCAAAACAGATAAACAACCAGCCACTGAAAACATTTCGTTTTCAGTGGCCTTTTCCTGTCTATAGAAGAAAATACGCATAATCCCTGCGAAAAGCGCATAAACTCCTGTAATTACGCATAAGTTCATGTAATCACGCATAAACTCCTGCAAAACCGCATAAATCGCTACAAATGCGCATAATCCTGTTTACCTTCTATATCTAACGCCAGTTTTCCAAAATAATGGCTTCAATCTCTTCCGTAGTAAGCCTCGTCACCAAGGCGATTTTTTCAGTGGAGAAAGCCAATCCATGCATTGTCAGCACTGTGGAAACCTTCTCTTGTCGGATGCCTTGATGTAACCCTATCAAGCGCGCCTCCTCCAATTCCTCTTTCCAATTTTGCATTTGACTCCCTCCTTTCAACTATATGATATCTTCTTTTTCCACTAAACAGGTATTTAGATTACCACCTCCTTCCAACAATATAAAACAAACGTTCTTATTAATCAATGAAACTGATTATTCACTTCCAGGAGCTACGAACAAAAAAACAGGAACACGTCGATACGTGTCCCTGCTGCATAATCGGGTATTCAAAGCTCTTGATAATCCTTCATGAACCTGCCGCTTTCTTTCACTTCGGAGTGATACAGTGCCTTCAATGCAAAACTCTTTTCCAATTCATGTTCCTTCATGATCTGCTTTAACCGCTGCGTCAATTCCGCATTGTTTTTCACAAGCAGTTCCATTTTCGATTTCGAATATTGCATGATCGTGTCCTCCTTGTGCTTTCATATTCTCATTGTAGCATAATCAATCGTCCGGTTACGTCCTGTCCGCTTCGCTTCGTAAAGGCATTGGTCCGCCAACTCCAACAGTTCCGTCGAGTCCTTGCGATCTTCAGGATGCATTGCAATCCCTATCGAAATCGTAACGACTTCCCCGCATGGACTGATTGTGCTTTCCAACTTCTTTCGCAACCGCTCCGCCACTTGAAATGCATCATGTCGATCCGTCTCCGGCAACAGCATGACAAACTCCTCCCCACCGAAACGGCAGCAGACATCATCTTTCCGAGCGACTTCAAGCATTGCTGCCGCCAAATATTTCAGCACCTCATCACCCATAGCATGTCCATATGTATCATTGACACGCTTAAATTTATCGATATCAAAGATGAGCAAAGCAAATGGACGCTCTTGCTCTGTCCACTGCTCCAAATGGGCATCCATAATTCGACGATTCATCAGCTTCGTCAACGGATCGACAGTGGATTGGTGAATAAAGAAATTCAAGCTGTAATTCAATGCCTTTTTCAATTGAATCGCTTCGTAATACCAAGCATGCACATCATTTATTTTTCCGCCTTGATTGTTTTCAGTACTGGATTCGGCATAAGTAGCGAGCGTTGTCAAAGGCTGAGCGATTTTATTGGACAATAATAAAATGACGAGGAAGGAAATGAGTAGGATTGGAGCCGTTTTCAAAATCATTTCTTTTATCATCGTGACGGATGGTGCCAAGGCGACATCCTTCGGCCTTTGGGTCACGACTCCCCAGTCTGCGGTCGGAATCGTCGCATAGCCCGCCAACATTTCGACTCCCTCCGTATTTACAACTTCCATTGCACCGCTCTTCCCAGCTATCAATTTTTGGACAACTGGGTTTTCCAGCACAATATCATTCACTCGCCATGGGTTTTGATGGTAGATGACCCGTCCGCTATTATCGACAACGAAGACATAGGAGCCGTCTTCGTAAAAATGCTCACCCAATACTTCCTGAAGAATGTTTTCCTCCTTCAAATAAACCGTTCCCCCGACAAGGCCGAGATAATCGCCTTCACTGTCGAAAATCGGGTAGGACAGGAAAATGATCAAGCGCCCTGTTAATCCGACATAAGGTTGTGAAATGAAGGCTTCACGCTTCTTTAGCGCTTCGCGACCGCCTTCCGAGTTCAGTTTTTTCCCTTTTAAACCCAATGTCTCTGGGGAGATGGCTAATATTTCTCCGTTTTTATCGACAATTGAAAATGAATTGAATGTGTTCGTCTGTTTTCTCATCCGATTTGCTTCGGAAAGTAATGTTTGTTCAGCGTTTTTTTGACCGATATATGGTGCAATATAATGAGCACTTGCTTCCAGGGATTGTAGCGTCATCGACAAATACGACTCTGTCGACTGCGCCATTTTCACTGCATATGCACGGTTTGTTTCCAAGGTGCTCACAATTAACGATTGCTGCTCCACCCGATAACCCGAAATGATGCTGGCCGCCAATGTCAGCATAATTGATAAGAAGACAACCAGCCCTATTAAATACTTTAAAGATAGTCTCATAGCGACCATTCTCCTCTGTAGATTTTCGCACCTTCACATCATATCATCTAGATTTCCTTTGAACACCCTTATTTTGGAATATACTTTGCGTATAAGAATGAATAGTAATTGACGAATAGGGAAAAATAATGTAAATTACAAAAGTACGAACATTTTCATTGAAATAAAAAATATCATTCGCCTTTAGGAGTGTAATATATGGATACAGTATTTGATTACGAAGATATTCAATTGATTCCCGCTAAATGTATTGTAAATAGTCGCTCAGAGTGCGACACTTCCGTCACGTTAGGTAAACATAAATTCAAATTGCCGGTCGTCCCTGCCAATATGCAGACAATCATTGATGAAAAGGTTGCCATTCAATTGGCAGAAGCCGGTTATTTCTACGTCATGCACCGTTTCAATCCAGAGACGCGTGCTGCATTCATTAAAGATATGCATACCCGTGGCTTGATTGCGTCAATCAGCGTCGGTGTCAAAGAGGATGAGTACGGTTTTGTCGAGCAATTGGCTGCGGACCAGCTCATTCCTGACTACGTGACGATCGATATCGCACATGGCCATTCCAATGCAGTCATCAGTATGATCAAGCATCTAAAAAAGCACCTTCCGGAAACATTCGTCATCGCAGGCAATGTCGGTACGCCGGAAGCGGTGCGCGAACTTGAAAATGCCGGTGCGGACGCAACGAAAGTAGGCATCGGACCAGGGAAAGTTTGCATCACGAAGATTAAAACAGGTTTCGGAACTGGCGGTTGGCAGCTAGCCGCACTTCGCTGGTGTGCAAAAGCCGCATCGAAGCCGATCATCGCAGACGGCGGCATCCGTACACACGGAGACATCGCGAAATCGGTTCGATTTGGCGCGTCCATGGTCATGATCGGTTCGCTTTTCGCAGGGCACGAAGAATCGCCAGGCAAGACAATCGATATTGACGGCAAGCTGTACAAAGAGTATTTCGGATCCGCTTCGGAATACCAAAAAGGCGAAAAGAAAAATGTCGAAGGCAAAAAAATGCATGTGGAATACAAAGGCAAATTGCAAGATACGTTGAATGAAATGCAACAGGATCTCCAGTCGTCCATCTCCTATGCAGGCGGAACGAAGCTGGATGCCATCCGTACAGTCGATTATGTCATCGTGAAAAACTCCATTTTCAATGGGGATAAGGTTTATTAATAAAAAATGAGCCGCCAAATCGGGATTTAACCTGATTCGGCGGCTTTTTAATTTATGCTATCGACCAATAGATAGAGCCCGGTGAAGATTAAAATTATGTACATGAAGATGCGGAAACCGGTTTGATTGACTTTCAGGAATAAATATTGGCCCAAATAGAGACCGAGCCAAACAATCGGCAGCGCGAACAGACTCGATTTCCATACTAGCGTGCTTGTGCCTGCGAAGACGATCTGGATGAGCAAGCTAATTGAATAAATGAATAAATAATAGACGAGCGTCGTGCCTCGCAACGTCTCCTTCGCCGTGTCCGTGCCCGAAAAATAGAGCAGCAATGGCGGACCCGGCATGCCGATGCTCGTCGTCAACGAGCCGGAAAGTCCACCGATGGCAACGTCTCTGTTCGGTGTTTGCGTAATTCTCAGCTTGAGAAACAAGAGGGCAGTCAAGAGAAGGATGACAATACCAATGCCCAGCTTCAATTTCGGAATATCGACGAGCAAAAATACGATGATGCCAAGCGGCAACCCGATGAAGCTACCTATGATGAACCGCTTCATCACTCCCCTATCAATATCCGTCCTCACTTTACGGTACATCGCCAATGAAATGACCAACGACAAGAGCAGATTGATTTGGATGGCGTCCCGCGCTTCGAATAATAGCAGGAGAAAGGGCGTCGCGACGATGGAGAAACCGAACCCGGTCCCCGTCTGGAGGATGGAGGCGAGTAGTATGATTGCGATGAATAAAAGAATGTCCAATTGAATGACCCGCTTTTGCTTTTTGTTAAGTGTAACACGGATTAAATCGCTAAGTTTGTTCTGGTCTGCCCATTGCTTGCGTGGCCGCGTACGTTGGGGTGCTCGTTTTGCGCGATTTACGCTCGCAATTGGGCGAAGTTATGCTCTAGTTCATCGCAGTTATGCTCATCTTGGCACTTTTTACCTATTTATCTACAGCAGAGCTTCCATGGCTAACTATGACCTTAAAAGGGTATATGGAAAGGTAAACTGCTGCGATAGATTCGGAGGAATTAAATTGTTGAAAATACGCATCCGGCATACAAAACGATTTCAAGAGATTACAAATGCTTTTTTACGTAACGGATTCAGCCATTTTCTATTCCGGTTAGGCTTAACCGATCGAGGTTCTTCAAACGACAATGGAAATGAATTGAATATGCAAGATGTCGGGGTCAAACTACGTCATGCTCTGCAGGAGTTGGGACCGACGTTCATTAAACTTGGGCAGATTGCGAGTTCGCGTCGGGATCTTGTTCCGCTGGAAATCGCATTGGAGCTTGAAAAACTACAGGATCACGTTACGCCTGTTCCCTTCGATCAGATTCGTGAAATCGTAGAGTTTGAACTCGAGGAGCCGCTTGAACGCTTATTCAGTACATTCGATGAAAAGCCTTTAGCTACCGCTTCAATTGGTCAAGTCCATATCGCCCACTTGCCAAATGGAGAAGAAGTGGCTGTCAAAGTGCAGAGGCCCGACATCCGGCCAAATGTGGAAACAGACCTTTCAATTTTAAGCGACTTGGCGCGTTTCCTCGAAGAGAATACGGATTGGGCGAAGACTTATCATCTTCGTGATATGATTGCTGAATTCTCAAGGTCTTTGCTCGATGAGCTCGATTACCGTGTAGAGGGGCGAAATGGTGAGCGCATCGCGAAACAATTTGAAGAGATTCCGTTCGTCCATATTCCGAAGATTTATTGGGATTCGTCTACCGATAAAATATTGACGATGGAAATGTTTCACGGCGTCAAAGCAAATGATTTGAAGAAATTGGACGCCAGCGGATATGACCGAAAGCTGATTGCCCGACGGATTGTCGATTCGATGTTCCATCAAATTCTCGATGAAGGCTTTTTCCACGGCGACCCGCATCCGGGCAATATTTATATTCTGCCCGATAACGTCATCTCCTATTTGGATTTCGGGATGGTCGGGCGTCTTGATAATGAACTGAAATACCATTTCGCCTCGCTTATTCTCAATTTGCGTGAAGGCGACACAGAAGGGATGATTGAAGTATTTTCCGATATGGGCATTCTATCGGAAGACACGGACATGCGGGCATTTACGAGAGACGTGGATGACCTGCAAACGAAGTATTACGATGTTTCATTGAATGAGGTGAGCCTTGGTGCCATATTTGTCGAGCTGTTCCAAGTTGCCTACCGCCACCATATTATCGTCCCTTCGGAAATTTCAATCCTAGGCAAAACGATCCTTACGCTGGAAGGGCTCATTGCAAAGCTGGATCCCAAGTTAAGTATCATGGAAGCCGTCGAACCTTTCGGAAGGAAAATGATGCGGGAACGGTACCACCCGAAGAATCTACTGGAGAATTCGTGGAAGGATCTCGTTGAGAACATCGAAATCCTGACGAATTTACCGAAAGATTTGAAAGCCATTGCAACGACAATCCGAAAAGGGAAACTGCAGCTCGACATCAACGTCCAGCAAGTGCAAGTCTTTCTTAGCAGGCTTGACCGGATCAGCAACCGTCTATCATTCAGTATCATCCTGCTGTCTTTCAGCATCCTCATGGTCGGCTTGATCATCGGCTCGGCAATCGCCGGGCAGAGGAATGTGCTATGGCAGTTCCCGATTATTGAGGCCGGTTCCATCATTGCCACGCTCATGTTCCTGTTCATGATCTACACGATCATCCGGTCCGGGCGGATGTGAAGTGTGCACCTCCATTGTCGGTATGCAAGACAATCGGAGGTTTTTTTGCATGGAGATCGTTAAATTTCCTCATTCAAATTTTTTTGAAGGTAACATGAATAATCCCCCGCATTCTGCACATTATAGAATTACTTGATATTATCCTTCCGAAATAGCTCAGCGGTGGAGCAATCGGCTGTTAACCGATAGGCCGTAGGTTCGAATCCTACTTTCGGAGTCAAGGCTGTCTCTGTCTAACGACTGACGAGACAGCCCTTTTTTCATTACCAATGTGGGAGGACAACGACGTGGAAACAAATTTAGCGGTTTTTGCTTTAGGTGGCATCAATGAAATCGGGAAAAATATGTACGTCATTCAATACGCGGACGATATTGTTGTAATCGATTGCGGCTCTAAATTTCCAGACGAGAATTTATTGGGCGTTGATTTGATCATCCAGGACATTTCCTATTTGCGGGAAAATCGGGAAAAAGTGCGGGCACTTATTGTCACACACGGGCATGAGGACCATATCGGTGGCATTCCGTACTTCCTGAAACAACTAAATGTCCCTATCTATGCGACGCGGCTGACACTCGGGCTCATCGAATTGAGATTAAAAGAGCATGGACTTCTTCGGGAAACTGAACGTATTTTAATCGACGGAGATTCGACTGTCGACCTCGGTACGATATCCGCCACCTTCTTCAAAACGAATCACAGCATTCCGGATTGTTTAGGAATCGCCTTCGAAACGCCTGAAGGAACGGTCGTCCACACAGGTGATTTTAAGTTTGACCTGACGCCTGTGAATGAAGAATACGCAGACCTTCATAAGATGGCCGAAATCGGGAAAAAGGGTGTTTTGCTTTTATTGTCCGAAAGCACGAATGCGGAACGTCCTGGCTTTTCGCAATCTGAGCGGGTTGTTGGCAAGCATATCGTGGATGCATTCCGCGAAGCGGACCAAAAGATCTTCATCTCGACATTTGCTTCGAATGTCCATCGTGTACAGCAAATCATTGAAGCTGCGCAGATGACGAATCGGAAAATCGCCTTGCTCGGCAGAAGCATGTTGAATGTCGTATCGGTCGCTGCAGACCTTGGCTATTTGACGGTACCTGAGGGCATGTTGATTGAGCCTCAGGAAATCGATCGGATGAATCCTGAAAATGTCGTCATCATTTGTACAGGCAGCCAAGGCGAACCGATGGCGGCATTATCACGATTATCCAGCAATAACTATCGCCAAGTATCCGTCTATCCCGGAGATACGGTCATCTTCGCTTCCAGCCCTATACCCGGGAATGAAAAAAGCGTGTCGCGCATCATTGATAACCTATATCGACTAGGAGCTAAAGTCATTTATGGAACGGGCGGCGCAACCGGCATGCATGTTTCCGGACACGCATACCGGGATGAGTTGAAGCTGATGCTCACGTTAATGAAACCGACCTATTTTATTCCAATCCACGGGGAATATCGCATGCTGCAGTTGCATCGATCAATGGCGGAATCAGTTGGTGTGGAAAGTGAAAATATTTTCATTTTGAATAATGGCGATGTTGTGGACATTAAAAATGGAGTTGCGCGCCAAACGAGACATGTCGACGCAGGGAATGTCTTTGTGGATGGATTGGGCATCGGGGATGTCGGCAGGGTCGTCTTACGCGACCGGAAACTGCTTTCCGAAGAAGGGATGTTGATCATCGTCGTTTCCATGAGCAAAGCGGAGGGGCGAATTATTTCGGATCCTGACACGATTTCACGAGGCTTCGTCTACGAACGCGATGCGGAGGAACTTTATAAAGAAGTGAATCAGTTGGTCATTTCAACGATCAAGGAAGCAAAACCATCTACCCGGTACCGGCAGAACGACTTGAAACACGCCATCCGGAAGGCAGTTGAAAAGCTTCTTTATACTAGAACGAAAAGAAGGCCAATGATCATTCCTTTTATTATTGAAATATAATAATGAGCAAGTTGGCGGAGGACATCGCTCGTCCTCCGCTTTTTATTTTCATTGCCCTTCCCAGCCCTCTTTTACCAACCCAAACACGTAATGATCAACAAAATTGTTGTATAGCCACTCAGCTTGTTCCAAACGACCTTCCTGTTTGAAGCCGAGTCGTTGTGGAATCGCCGCGCTTTTCACATTTCCAGTTGCTGTACGAACTTCAATTCGGTTCAGTTTTAAATCTCCGAAGCAATAGTCGACAACTGCCTTGCAAGCCTTTGTCATCAAGCCTTTGCCTTCGAAGCCGGTACCTAGCCAATAGCCGATTGATGTCGATTTGTTTGACCAATTAATGCCATGCAAGCCGATTACACCGGCAAGCTCCCCTTTGTACCAAATGCCTGCCTGGAAACCGTCATTCCGGCTGAATTGCTGCAACGTCCCACCGATGAAATTTCTCGAATCGGCGACCGTCTTTGTGAAATCGAGCCATGGCAGCCATTCGCGAAGGCTTTCCCTTGATTGGTCGGTCAACTGAAATAGCTGCTCAGCATGTCTTGTTTCCAATAAACGCAACTCTGTGTCATCATCAATTTTATAAGCGAACATTCTACAGACTCCCCCTTTTATTTGATTCACCCGTGCCAGAAACGCATAAATCCTAACATTCACGCATAAACCCAATGATGTACGCATAATTCTTTCCAAAAACGCATAAATGAAAATAAAAGCTCATAAATCTCGCGAAACACGCATAAACGAAAATAATTGCGCATAAGTCAGTGGCAAACTCAATACTTCCATATCACTCCCCTACCAAGAGCTCCCAAAACCTCGTCGATGCCGGTGAAAGAGGTACACTTTTTAATGAACAAACACCTATGCTTCTATGCGGAATCTGCTCGGTAAGTTGGACTTCGTGCAGGACGCCTCTCTCCAAATAGTCTTCCGTGAACTCCCTTGTCACGCAGGCGATTCCCATGTTCATCCTCGCAAACTCAACGACGAGATCATGTGAGCCCAATTCGAATTCGGGGGAGATTTTTACGCCTTTTGATAAGAAGTGATCCTCGACGTATTTCCTCGAGTTCGAACTCGGCTCAAGGAAGATGAGAGGCAGCTTAGCAAGCTCCCGAAAGCTGACCGGTCTCGCAAGAAGTTTCCGATATTTATCGCCATAGACGAATGTGTCACGGATATCCATGCAAGGCGTCACATTCAGTGAAGGATCCGTGACAGGCAAATTGCAGACGACGATATCCACTTCGCCTGATTTCAGGAATGAAATAAGCTCGTCAGTCGTCCCATTCTCAATCTTTAATTTTATATTAGGGTATCGAGCACGGAAGGCCTCCAATTGGGGGAGGAGAAAATACTTGGAAATCGTATCTCCAACGCCGATCCGCAGTTCGCCAGTCGTCAGGTTTTTGAACTCGGCAATCTTTTCTTCCCCGATTTCGATTAAATTGATGGCCGAATTAACATACTCCAAAAGAAGGCTTCCTTCATTCGTCAGCGTGACTCCTTTAGGGGTCCGATTGAAGAGACGTGTATCCAGCTCCCGTTCCAATTGCATGATGGATTGGCTGACTGCAGGCTGGGTCATGAAAAGTTCCTTCGCGGCTCCGGAAAAGCTTTCATTCTTGCCGACAACACAAAAAATTCGATACAAATCCAACTTGCTAACCATATAACCACCCCTTATACCCATCATTAGATATATTAATTTTACTTATATCACTAATCGGTAGTATAGTACAAGTAGATCATCAGGTAAGTTATAGCGATAAGGAGCGATAACATTGGAAAGAGTAGTAGGAACGGTTGTCAGAGGTCTTCGTGGCCCGATTATTAATAAAGGGGATAATATCGAAGAGATCGTCGTAGATAGCGTGTTAAAAGCGGCGGAAGTCGAAGGGTTCACCATTAATGACAGAGATATCGTCACCATCACGGAATCCATCGTAGCTCGCGCACAAGACAATTACGCGACAGTCGACCATATTGCGAAAGATGTTCAATCGAAATTCGGCGACAGCACAATCGGAGTCATTTTCCCGATTTTGAGCCGCAACCGATTTGCCATCTGTCTCCGCGGAATCGCGAAAGGTGCTGCGAAGAAAATCGTACTGATGCTCAGCTATCCATCCGATGAAGTCGGCAACCATCTCGTCGATATTGACACGCTCGACGAAAAAGGCGTCAACCCATGGACGGACGTATTGAACGAACAAGAATTCCGCAACCATTTCGGATACAAAAAACATACATTTACTGGTATCGATTATATCGATTATTATAAATCAATCGTTGAGGAATACGGTGTTGAATGTGAAGTCATCTTCTCGAACAACGCAAAGACGATTCTTGATTACACAAAAGACGTGCTCACTTGCGATATCCATTCTCGCGCTAGAACGAAACGGATTTTGGAAGCTAACGGCGGCGAAAAAATCTATAGCCTTGATAACATCCTTGCCGAATCTATCGATGGCAGCGGTTTTAACGAGGCATACGGATTGCTCGGCTCCAACAAGGCGACGGAAGACAGCGTAAAACTTTTCCCTCGTAATTGCCAGCCGGTCGTCGACTCGATTCAAGCTTCGCTGAAAGAAAAGACCGGGAAAACGGTTGAAGTCATGGTATATGGCGACGGAGCTTTCAAAGACCCAGTCGGAAAGATTTGGGAGCTCGCGGATCCGGTCGTTTCACCTGCCTACACAGCAGGACTCGACGGCACACCGAATGAAATCAAGTTGAAATACCTTGCAGACAACAACTTCGCTGATCTACGCGGCGAAGAGTTAAAAAAAGCGATCAATGAATTCATCGAAAACAAAGAGGAAGATCTCGTCGGCTCCATGGAATCCCAAGGAACGACACCACGGAAACTGACAGACCTCATCGGCTCCTTGTCCGATTTGACGTCAGGCAGCGGCGATAAAGGAACTCCAATTGTGTTCATTCAAGGATACTTTGATAACTTTACGAAATAATATGCGGCCCTTAGTCATTTGATTAAGGGCTGATTTTTTATTTCATATTCAGTGTCACCCCCTTAATTGCGGAGGAACATAGAGGCGGAACCTTTTTCCTTTACTGCGTCCTACTTGCCGGCAATGCATTTATAAACTCATGCACTTCCTTATAATGTGCATGAGGTGTTACTGAAAACTCCATCGTTTGGATATCGGGAAGCCAATGGACGCCCACAGTATGTATGTCGGCTCCCATACCTGCTTGAATGTCCGCATCGCTATCACCTACAAACATTGCCTCATGATTATTCACATGTAACTGTGATAACGCCTTGAATAATCCTTCTGGGTGTGGCTTTGGCTGAACTACATCATCGCCGGTTATGATTACATCAAAGTAGTTGTACATTTGGAGGGCTTTCATCGAAATTTCCAAACTTCTCTTAGCCTTACCTGTTACAATCGCTAATTTTAGGCCCTTCTTTTTCAACTTCATCAACAAATCATGAATCTCCTGATTTGCTGCAACTAGATCATGATGCTTTTCCAAATATTTTTCGTAATACAACTCAATTGCCTGTTCCTTATCTTCATGCAGAAGATTTCCATTGATAATTCCTACTTCACATGGACCGAACATGGCTCTGATTTCCCCTGACGACAGGTCTTTGTTGTCAAACTCCTTAAAAACACTTTGAAAAGCATAATCACAAATCGGTAATGTATTCGCTAATGTTCCGTCAAAATCAAAAATAATTGCTTTCAAATGTAACACTCCTTTCCCTATTCTTCCCTATTAAACGAGTTCGACATTGCGTGTGAATAACCCTTTTATTGTTTAGCCAGTCACTTTGAGCAAGGTAGTCCTCCCACTATCATCCAGTCTTTTACAGCCGAAAAATCTGTACGGAACTACTTATCATAATTATGATAAGATGTGAAGTTAGGAATATAAAGACTATTTCCCGTCAAATACCACGCAATCTTTTGTACCGTAGAGGAGCAGACAGTAGAAATTCATAGAGTCGAAGAGGAATCTAATATATCGTGTTTCCACTATCCTTCTGCGGGCTCCTGGGTGGGTCTTTTTTGTTATTTTGACCTTCTTTCACTTACTCCATAAATCATTCCTCGCAAAACTTGAAACGTTTTATCCATCCCATTCACCTAATGTATAGAAGGTGGTGATTCCATGCCGAAAAAGGAAAGACTTGTAAAGCAAGCAATCAAAGGCGATCAGAACGCATTGCAACTGCTTCTGAAAGAAGAGAAAGACAAACTCTATAAAATGGCATTCATTTACATGAAAAATGAACATGATGCAGTGGAAGTATTTCAGCAAACCGTATTGGAGGTCATTGAATCCATACACCAATTAAGGAATCCGGCATATTTCAGCACGTGGGTGACACGGATTTGCATTAATGTTTCGTTGAAGGAAATTCGCAAAAATAAAAAGGTCGTTACACTTGAGGATTATTCAATTCCCGACGTCATTGAAGAGGTCAGTAGTTCGATCGAAGAAAAACTGGATTTGACCAGTGTCCTCTATGAATTGGATGAGAAGTACAAATCAGTTATCGTTTTACGTTTTTATTATGATTTCACAATCAAGCAGATTGCAGATGTACTTGAATGTCCTGAGGGAACTGTCAAAACGAACTTACATAGGGGTCTCGCCCTGTTGAAAACAAAAATGAAGGGAGTTTATATGGATGAAAGACGAAACGAAAATTATTGAAGACACGATGGAAGCCATACCTGTACCAAGTGAGAAGCTGGATTCAATCATTGAGAATTCATTCAAAGGGGATGCACCGCCCCGTAAGAGGACTGGCAAAAGGCGAGCCGGATATGTACTTGCCGCCACACTGGCAATTAGTATTTTAGGCGGGACGGTAATGTTGAATCCAGCGATGGCGAATATGATAAGCCAACTGCCGGTCATCGGGAATGTATTCGACTATTTCGGTTCAACGAGTAAACCGGCCTATAAAGAGTTTGGACAGCTTGCAACCGACGTCGGCCGGACTGCTGAAGATAAAGGCGTATTAATCAATATCGACCAAGGAGTGTTCGATGGGACGACCATCACTTTGGCAGTGACGATACAAACAACTAAAAATTATGGCTCAACCATATTTTTTGAAGGCTGGCCTTCCGTTGAGGGCGAGTCCGCTGGAAATGCCGGCGCCTCCTTTGAGAAAGTGAAAGGATTGGGCTACGTAGGCATTATGACGATCACTCCCCGGTTTTCGGACACTCCCGACAAGGTGGATGTCATCTGGGAGCCGAAAAAGTTGCTTGGCGATAAAAAAGAGGTGAAAGGCGACTGGAAGTTAAACTTCTCCCTGCCTTTAATCGAACCCGAAGTGCTGACTTTGAATAAGCAAGTTGAAAAAGAAGGTGTTGCTATCCAATTCAAGGAAGTGAGAAAGACACCGTTAACCTTCAATATTTATTATCAGCAATTGGTCGACCCTGCATTGCTAGATGACTGGACGGCCGTCGAAGCAGAGCTGAAAGCGACGGATGACCTAGGGAATGAATACGAAGTTCCTTATAACGGCGGGTTTACTGAGGGCGGTGCCAGGACTCGGGAGGATCTGCAATGGAGTGCGACCATCCATAACATTGATCCGCTGGCGACAAAACTCATTTTCCATCCATTTGCGACAGTGAGCACAATTGACGGGGCAAAAATAATTTACTTCGAAGATATTGAAATTGATTTGTAAAAAGCATAGGCTGTCGCCCCTCCATATGGGCGACAGTCTTTTCACCGTTAACTTGGTAATCTTCTACCATTCTATGTTATTATATTTGCAATTCTATAACTATTCTAAGGAGGCATCTCATGTTCATTCGAAAATTGAAATTGTCCATAGGCGCGTTTGCCATCGCGGGAAGTTTGCTAGTTTCCCAGCAGGTCAATGCGGCGAGTATGCGAAGCTTTACGGATGTACCGACGACAAAGCCTTATGCGAATGCCGTTTATGAGCTTGCAGAGCGGAATATTATTAGCGGGTATGAAGACGGGACGTTCAAGCCAGCTGCTTCCATCACACGTGGACAAGCTGCTGCCATTATTGCAAAGTTGCGGAACCTTGATACGAAGAATGTGAAGGACCCTGGATTCAAGGATGTGCCGCATTCCCAGTGGAGTTATGGTGCGATTGCCGCACTCGCCAATGCAGGTGTCATCAATGGATATGGAGATGGTCGGTTCGGACCGAACGACTCAATAACGCGGGCACAGATGGCTTCTATTCTCGTAAAGGCTTTTGAACTTCCGCACTACACTTACACCAGCAGTGAAAATCCATTTACGGATACGCAACGGCTTGGCAGTCACCAAACAAACATCAACATTCTATACAAACTGGGGATCACATCGGGGACTTCTTCGAGTACATTCAGCCCGAATGCCCCGATTTCAAGAGCGCAGGCTGCTGTGCTCATTAGCAAGACTGAGAAAGTAAAAGCGACGATTATTACTATTAAAGCAGCTGACTTCGGTTGGGACACCTTTACCTTTACTCCATATGAAGAACCGGACGACATCATTCATGCTGTTCGAAGTACGCAATTTACTTGGAAGCAAATTCAACTCGTCCCAATGCAAGAAGGAACTGCTACACTCTCTCTGATTGAGAGGCCGAGAGACCAGGGTTCATCTAACAACTATCGCAAGTATTATGTCCATGTAACGAAAGAGGACGAACAGTTGAAACTAACATTAGAACAATCGGAGGACATTCTTCCGGCTGAAGTATCACTTCTTACAGGGCAGATAAAGAAAATTTCACTCGCCACAATGGAAGGGGTAATACTCGAGGAAGAAGTGAAGCTCAAGCCTTGTAACTACACCGTTACGCAACCCGTTTCCTCCTGCTTATTCATTGATGAGCCAGGTGAATACATTGCTACTGTACATTTTGAAAACGGAAAAGTTGTTCGCTATGGCATTTCAGCTTCGGTTAATAAAACTTCTTTCTATTTAGACGTTCAAACGATTGAAGAACAACCGGAATTGACAATCGACCTCGGCGGATCGGCAGCTGAACTCGGCAAACACGTCCTTCCTGAAGGCAGCGAAAAGATTGCCGTTGTAACACGAGACAAGGACTCCAACAAGTTCCATATTAAAGGTGTCTCGGAAGGCACGGTCAACGTCAAATTCTCTGCCAGCAAAGGTGCTATTGAAGAATTAACCATACATGTCCAAAAAATAGGCTCCATTATTAAAGTGATCGCTGCCCCGGCGGATAAATACCATTGATAGGGACCCCTTAACCTAAAATAAATTCCTTAGTGAATGTCGAGGGTTTCGAATAGAGAAGTGACAAAAGGTGGAGGAGGGAGCAACCCCTCTACCTTTCTTTTCTTAATTCCTCCAACACCTTCTGGGCTTGATAACCAACCTCAAAATCATAGAGCTCGGCTTCTCCTCCATTCGCTGCTTTTAGCAGTTCATCAATAAGTCTCGGTGGAGCCACCTCTTCAAGGGAAATCGGTTTCAGATCGTCGCCTGTTTTCCCTCCTCTTAATTCTCCCCAGTTTTCTAGCGTTAGGACGCCTTCCGATCCGTATGCGGTAAATCCGATATGCTCTTTGCCAGCAAGCCCGCTTATTCCTTCAATCAAAACTGGCGTGCCATCTGCCAGCTCTGCCGTGGCGACAATGCCGGTCTCGCATAGCACCGAATCATCAGGAAATTCCAACCGGGTTTGGATATTATGGATATCGCCAAATAGCTTCAACGTCTGTTGGATGAAATGGACACCGACTTCGAGGACAAAGCCACCTTGCTCTCGCCCGCCGACCCAGTCATTTTTTTGCCAAGCACGCGGCCATTCCGGAAAATGCATGGAGAGCTGGAGGCGACGCAGCTTTCCTACGTAATTTCCATCAATCAGCTCAGCGAACTTCGTTGCTGCCTGGCTGTAATTCAGCGGGAAGTTCATGGCGTGAACAATGCCCGCATCCATTGCGGCATCAGCCATCTCTTTCGCCTCTTCCAATGAATTCGCTAAAGGCTTCTCGCATAAGACATGCTTTTTTGCCCAGATGGCATCCATAACAATCGAATGATGGAATTTCGGCGGCACCGCCACGTAAACGAGATCCACTTCGTCGTTGGCAAGCAACTGCTTATAGTCTGTGTAGGCTTTTAAGCCGCCAAGTTTTTCAGCTGTTCCCTTTGCAAGTGTTTCCAGCTGATCACAAACAGCAACGACGGCGGCTCCTTCGTGCTCCGTGAATTGTTTGATCAACCGTTGACCAATGGCTCCCAAGCCGATAATTCCAATATGTATCATGAAAATTCCCCCTTTTTTCTATCGTACATTAGGCGAGACGGACTGTCATTTAATCCTCTAACGAGAACTCTTCAGGAGAAAACGTGAACTTTTCACCTATCAATCCGGTAAATCCCTTTCCGGTCCCGCATTCGGCAATCGTTCTGTTCAAAAATACGGATCATATGCTGATTCGCCTCGTCGGTACTGCCGACGTAAGTCTTCGCGCCAAACTCCTGCAGCAAGTTGAGCGAAATCCGGTGAAACATAGCCCCGTACCCTTTCCCTCGCCATTCAGGAACGACGCCGAAATAAAACAACCGACCTTCATCGACAGTTCCTTGCTCGATCATTGGGATGCTCAAACCGATAGGCTCGTCGGATTTCCAAAAGATGAAACAGCGCGCCCTCCATTCCTGACCGAGCTCATTTTCCAAGGATTCCATCACCTGCTCAATTGTGAACAGCTTATTTTTATTCGCGGATCCGCTGCGGCAACGTTCATACAGTTTCGCGAAATCGGAATCACCGATCCTCCCAGCTGCCAAAGCTTCCATTGAAATTCCAGGCTCAACCGGAAACTTCTCATTCAGCGCTCGCGTATATTCCACAATCGTCGATACTTTCCGGAAGCCCTCTTCGAACAGCCACTTCTCATAGGACGCATCCATTAATAACGACAAATAACCGACCCGATTCCCCTTCCATCTCTCAAGCAAACGACTGAACGCCCCTAAGTATTCCTGGCCGGTAATCCCCTCGACCTTCACTTGATCAACAAGCCAATATTCATTATCCTTCTCAATTCGATTAAATAATTCCACTCTTTCATTCTCCTTTTATCCCGTTTCCAACTTTATGAAGTTTCGCCAAGACATACATAGATTCCTTCTGCTTTTCAAAGATTCAACTCCCCATCCTTCGGGTACGTGGAGTAGAGGAGCAAATTTAATGTTATAAGAAAGGACTACTATGTTTGGACTTGCTGATTTAGTTTCGCTGATTATTTCCGCCTTTATCATTTTGCCAGTTGTCTCATTCCTGAGGGAATCCGGCTACCTCATCATAAGTGCCATGTTCGGGGTCAAAAATCCAAGGCTGACAATTGGATCAGGTCCGAGATTAAAAAAAATCGGCATATTTGACATCCGGAAATATTATCACATGTATAGTTGGTTTTCTTTTGATTCATTAAAAAGAGACAACAGGTTTGCATATATATGTATTTATGCAGGCCCAATCCTTATAAATCTTGTCTTAGCACTTGCGATAAACGTATTGCTGGCAAATGGATTTTTGGAAAACTACAGAACCTTTTTTGAACGATTTATCTTTTATGTATTTTACTTTGTACTGCTGGATTCCGTCCCGATGTTCACTGTGAATGGAAAACCGAACAATGGGATGATCTTATACGAAATGCTTCGCTATGGAAAACGGATCGATTATAATGATGAACCTTTCATTCCCGCCACGACAGACGTTGAAGAAGAAGTTCAGGAGCAAATGGAAAAAATTGAAGAAATTATTGAGGAGGAAAAAAAGAGTGACAGTCCCCCACGTTCGTAGGTTGACTGTCACTTCATTTTATTGTTCGTCTTTGTCAGCTAACTTTCGTTCTTTCGTGAAGTCCGGTTCTTCACCGAACTCAGTATTCAAAGCCGGGCTGGAATTACGACGCCGGTTTGTTACCACTTCACTATCCTCATCCGGTTTGAATAAAAGTCCTAAGCAAATCAAACCGCTAATTGCTACAAGTGCATATACTACCCTCGCCAAAAATGCGTCCTGTCCGCCAAATATTGATGCGACCAAGTCAAATTGGAAAAAAGCGATTAGTCCCCAATTCAATGCTCCAATAATAACTAATGCTAATGCAATGCGTCGAAGCGCTCCCATTTCATATTCCTCCTCATATAAACAATTATGATTATCTTTTGCTAAATGAGGATTTTCATACACGAGAAACGACTCCAAAAATAACCAATTGCCTTTATGCTCTATTCAAACGTTGAAACTTTCGGCCGGAATAACCGTAAATGAAAGTATAAAGGAGTGTGAAAAATGAACAATAAGCCTGTATTGGACATCCCGAAAACTTTGTTTGAAAAATCGCTGGACATTGTAACGGCAGCCGTCTATTTAGCTGGCATCATCTACACGATTGTCATTTGGAGCCAACTTCCCGACCAAGTGCCTGCCCATTATAACGCATCGGGCGAGGTGAATCGTTGGGGATCGAAATGGGAGCTCATCCTGTTGCCGGTCATTGCTGCCTTTTTAGCTGTTTTCATGACATTTTTGGAGAAGCATCCCGAATTGCATAATTACCGGAAGTTGAATGACAGCAATATCGAGTTCCAATATAAAAATTCGCGGATGCTCATGAATGTCCTGAAAAATGAATGTGTCCTGCTTTTTACGTTTCTGACATATAAAACTGAGCAAGTCGCTATAGGAAAAATCGACTCTCTAAGCGTCGCTTTTTTGCCTATTTTTCTTATCATCATTTTCGGGTCGATGGTTTTCTTCATCATTCGTTCATTTAAATAATTGTTTTGTTTTTATAGTTTTTTAGCAAAGCCCATGTCATTTCCCAACTGAAATTTTCACATTAACAATGACTTTCAATCAGCGAAACGCTTGGTTTTTCTATTACTTTTTGATAAAATGAAGGGGTGCGCATTAATAAAAGAAGTTTGACTATAATTTGCCTTAAGGCAGAAGGAGTAGGTGCTTTACAACTAAGGAGCTGAAATGTATTGTCAATAGAACAAACTAATTTGCAAGATGAAACGAAGGAAGAGGTCGTCCGGGATTATTCCTTGGACCGGGTCCCTCGTGAGGAACGAAAGGCTGGCTGGCTTAGCATTACGAACATAACGTTTGGTATCGCTACAGCGATTTTTTACTTTCAGATGGGAAGTGTGATGGCTCTGCAATTCGGAGCTCCCAATGCTCTTCTATCCGCAGGATACGCGATTATCGTGGCAGGAATACTCGGTACAGTCATTGTGTATTTATCGGCGAAAACCGGCATGAATGTGAACCTCCTATCTAGGGGCGGCGGCTTTGGCTATATTGGAGCATCGTTGACATCACTCATTTACGCATCGAATTTTATTATGTATTGTGCCTTCGAAGGCCTGATTCTCATATCGGCTGTACATCATTTTTTACCTTCCTTTCCGAAATGGATTTTAATCCTCGTATTTGGACTCATTGTTATTCCTCTTAACTGGTTTGGAATTCAACAACTGGACAAGCTGCAAAAATGGTCATTGCCTATTTTTATCCTCTTTTTGATCACTGCAATTGTCGTTTCTTTTATCAAACCTGCTATTTACACAGGTCCTGTTTTCTCTTACATGCCAGAAGGAGTCCAGCTCGGCGGAACCGCGCTGCTGTTCTGTATCGGCATGCATAATGGGATTATGGGCTTAACCGCTCTTCTCGCTTCTGATTATGCCCGCTTTTTACGCCCTAAAGATATTAAAATCGGATCTTTAGCAATCGGGTTCATTCCTCAAATCTTTTGTTATGGCGTTATGGGAGGATTAGGCATCTGGTTCGGCGTCCGTTATTTAGAGTCAGATCCAGGCGTTTATATTGTACTGCTGCTAGGAATCGGTGGTGCGTTATTTACCATGTTGACGCAATTACGTATTAATGTCACAAATATTTATAGTAGTTCACTCTCCTTGTCAAACTTCTTTGAAAATATCTTCCGTTTCACCCCCGGCCGACGATTTTGGGTCGTTGTCTCCGCATTGACGGCGATTGCTTTAATGCTCGGCGGTATTGTAGACCACCTCGCAACGGTCATGACATTCCAAGGTGTCTTCCTATTTGCATGGGCGTCCATCTTGGTGACGGATGCGCTAGTCGTAAAAAAATGGTTGAAAATCGGACCGAATTATTATGTTGCGACACAAGAATATTTATATAAGTGGAATCCTGTCGGCGTTGTTTCCCTTCTTATTTCCAGTGTACTCGGCACAGTTGCCGCACTTGGTTATATGGGATTGTTCCTCCAATCGACAGCTGCGTTTTTCGCCGCAGTGCTTGCCGCTATTTTGACGGTCATCGTTGCGATCATAACGAAAGGCCAGTATTATTTGGTAAGCGAACCACCTCATATTGTCGAAGAGGACAAACTGAAACGATGAACGACAGAAGCCATGCCCGCTTGAGTGGGCATGGCTTCTTTTATCCTTTATTCAAACGCAGGTATTGCGGTTTCGTCATAGTTCTCTTCTAGAAACTTGCGTACGTCCGGGCTTGTCATTGCTTCAGCCAATTTTTGAATCGGCTCCCAATCCTTATTGTCTTCGCGTGCCACCAATGTGATCGCAAAGTCATTTTCGACTCCTTCCGTAAGCAACGCGTCGCTCTTCGGCGTCAATCCGAGAGGCGCTGCATATGCCGGAGTCATGACGACCGCGTCCGCGTCATCATACATACGTGCAAGCATTAGCAAATCGACTTCTTCGAACTTATAATTTTTCGGGTTGTCGATAATATCCGCTTGCGTATAATACGTGTCTTTCTTTTCACCTAATGTAATGACTTCGTGCTGGGCGAGCAATGACAGGGAACGGTCGATGTTAGAAACATCGTTCGCCATTGCGATGACTGCACCTTCAGGAAGTTCATCCATTGAATCGAAGTCTTTCGAGTACACTCCGTAATTCGCAAAATAGATCGGTGTAACCGGAACTAGGTTTGCATTATTGTTGCGGTTGAATTCCTCCATGTACGGAACGTGCTGGAAGAAATTCGCGTCCACTTCTTTCGCTGCAAGTGCACTGTTCGGCTGGACATTGTCGCCTAATACGACAACTTCCAAGTCAATTCCTTCCTCAGCGAGCTTCGGTTTCACAAGCTCAAGAATTTCTGTCATAGGTGGAATCAATGAAGCGACTTTCAATGTCACTGTTTCATCTTTCTTTTGTTCCTCAGCAGGGGTGTCCGCTGCTTTATCCTTGCCGCAGCCCGCTAATAAAACCATTAGCAATGCCGTTAGCATAAGTAGTTTTCTCATGTTGTTCCTCCTATTATCGTTTATCTATCATTCTTGATACAGTCGTTCCCGTAAATTGGATGAGCTGTACCAGTATGACCATTATGATTATCATGTACATCATCAAATCCGTTTTGAATTGCTGATAACCGTACCGGATTGCAAAGTCACCGATGCCGCCGCCACCGACTACGCCCATTATCGTCGAATATGAAATGAAGCTGATGATCGACGTCGTTAATCCTAACACGAGTCCTGAACGAGCTTCGACAAAAAGGAATTTAAAAATGACTTGCCTGACCGATGCCCCCATTGCAATTGCCGCTTCCATTACGCCTCTCGGCACATCAACTAACGACTGTTCAACGAGCCGTGAATAGTGCGCAATGGCTATGATCGACAAGGGTACCGTTGCGGCCGTTGTCCCGATGGCTGTCCCGATGAGCATCCTCGTGAAAGGGATGAGGAAGACAACTAATAAGAGGAACGGGAAGGACCGGATGATATTTACTAGTAAATTCAATACGGAAAAGACAATCGGGTTCTCATACACCTGCCCTTTCCTGCACAAAAAGAGCAATGTTCCAATAGGAAGTCCGACTAATACGGCTGCAGCAATTGATACGCCGACCATTATGAAGGTCTCCCCGATCGAACGCCAAATCTCGGCTTCATATTGAAGCAAAATATCAGGCATCGTTCATTTCACCGTCCTTTGTTAGCTGTTCCACAAAGAACCTCGGGCTATTCTCCTTCATTCCAATCCCTTTCGGCTCAATGGAAACCGTATCGTAGACCTTTCCTTCATTCAGGACAGAGACTCGGTTGCAAATGCTTTTGATCACTTCCATCTCGTGACTAACAATGACGATCGTCACTCCGAAGCTCCGATTCACATTTTCCAGCACAGCTAAAATTTCAGCGGTAGTGTTCGGGTCGAGAGATGATGTAGGCTCGTCGCATAACAGAACTTGCGGATTGTTCGCCAATGCCCTTGCGATTGCGACACGTTGCTTTTGCCCGCCACTCAATTGGGATGGGTACTTATCCTTGAAACTATCCAACCCCACAAACTGAAGACATTCCTCCACTCGGGCACGTCGGTCTTTCTTCGGAAACTTTGCCAGCTCCAATGAAACCACCACATTGTCATACACCGTTTTATTCGCCACTAGATTAAAATGTTGGAATATCATTCCGATTAATTTTCTTGATTGCCGGAGCTGTTTGCCGTTCAAATTTGTCAGCGTCTGCCCATTGACCGCCACTTCCCCATCATCAGGGACTTCCAGCAAATTCATCAGACGCAGAAGGGTCGATTTGCCTGCGCCGCTCGCCCCGATAATCCCATGGATTTCGCCTTTCCCTATCGACAAGGAGACTGATTGAATAGCCTGAAAACGCATAAAACTTTTGTTCACATTATGTAATTTAATCATAAAAAAATCCCCTTTTTTAGATTTGAAGGGTGATTGCGACATTTAATATTATAGCCTATTCTGCCTAGGTTGTCATATTATCATTAGCATAATATTATTGTTAATTTCAGACAGGACCTTAGCTATCGAAAAAGTCGCGTATTTATTAATTATGAGGCTTCTAAGATTGCATGATCATCGATTATAATTTAGGTAAAGGGGAGATGATCATGTTGCATTTGGAGACGATTACGAAAGACAATTGGGTGAAGGCCATTTCGCTTCGTGTACGGGAGGATCAAGTCAATTTTGTCGCGTCAAACGCGGTGTCGCTAGCCCAGTTGAATTTCCTTGAAAACTTCCATTCCAAAGGAATCTATCTCGGCGAGGAAATGATCGGTTTTGCGCTTTACGGAATTGATGAAGACGATCATGAATACTGGATGTACCGGATGATGATCGATCAAAAACATCAGGGGCAAGGGTATGGAAAAGAAGCGATCCAACTTGTAATAGACGATATTAAAGCGATAAAAGAAGATCGCCATCAAACGATTACGCTTTCTTATGAACCGTCGAATGAACATGCAAAACGCATTTATGAAAAAATGGGATTCAAGGAAATCGATGGGCTCATGATTAGCGGAGAACAAGTGGCCCGCTATACATTCTGAACATGCAAAAAGCTGACTACGGCACAATTCTACCGAGTCAGCTTTCTTATGTTATTCTTTTGTCTGTGGCTCTGATTCTACAACTAACGTATCGTCTACGTTTGGTACTTCCCGGTCTACTCCCAAGGCGGCATCTTGCTCCGTCTCCCCGGTTTCAACAACAACAGAAACCTCTTCTTCCAATGCTTCTGTTTCTACATCCGATGATTCCGCTTCGCCAGGCAATTCCAGACCAAGCGACTGTGCAGTTGTCGCATGGATTTCCTTTAAGAGTTCAGGGTTGTTGACGAGCGACAAGCCGTAAGAAGGAATCATTTCTTTTAGTTTTGGTTCCCACTCTTGTACATGTTGCGGGAAGCATCTATTAATGATTTCCAGCATGACGTGAACAGCTGTCGAAGCACCTGGTGATGCACCGAGCAATGCGGCGATCGAGCCGTCAGAAGCACTGACGACTTCCGTGCCGAATTGAAGCGTCCCTTTGCCGCCCGCTTCCGTGTCTTTGATAACTTGGACACGTTGCCCGGCTACGACAATATCCCAATCCTCGCTTTTCGCGCTTGGGATGAAGCTGCGCAGCTCTTCAATCCGCTGTTCCTTCGATAACATCAGTTGCTGTATCAAGTATTTCGTCAACGCCATTTCTTTCGCACCTGCTGCCAACATCGTAAAGACGTTGCTAGGTTTCACAGAAGTGATGAGGTCCAAATTGGAACCCGTTTTCAGGAACTTCGGCGAGAAGCCGGCGAACGGTCCGAAGAGCAATGATTTTTCATTATCAATGTATCTTGTATCGAGATGCGGAACGGACATCGGTGGAGCACCTACCGAAGCTTTTCCGTATACTTTCGCGTGATGCTGCTCGACAACTTCCGGATTTTTACACACTAGGAAGAGTCCGCTCACCGGAAAGCCCCCGATATGCTTTCCTTCAGGAATGCCGGACTTTTGCAGAAGATGCAAACTTCCCCCACCAGCACCGATAAAGACGAATTTCGCGGTATGTCGCTCAACAACTCCGCTCTCGAGGTTTTTCACTTTCAATTCCCATGAACCATCAGCTGTACGTTTCAAATGATTTACACTATGGTTGTAGTTTATATTTACATTATTATTCTTCAAATGATCAAATAGCATGCGTGTCAAAGCGCCAAAATTGACGTCCGTTCCAGTATCGATCTTTGTCGCTGCAATCGGTTCATTCACAGTCCGGTCTTTCATCATGAGAGGAAGCCATTCCTTCAATTTCTCCGGATCATCGGAGAATTCCATCCCCTCGAACAGCGGATTATTGGAAAGTGCTTCAAAACGCTTTTTCAAAAACTTCACGTTGTCTTCCCCATGCACGTAGCTCATATGCGGCAATGGCATGATAAAATCTTCTGGATTACTGATGAGTTGATTGTTCACAAGATAAGACCAAAATTGCATAGAAAGCTGAAACTGTTCGTTAACTTTTATCGCTTTGCTAATATCTAAAGTTCCGTCTGGTTTTTCATTGGTGTAATTGAGCTCGCACAGTGCAGCATGTCCTGTCCCTGCATTATTCCATTCATTGGAACTTTCTTCACCTGCGCCCGGGAGCTTCTCAAACACTGTAATATTCCAGTCCGGTGCCAATTCCTTCAACATTGTTCCCAAAGTTGCACTCATGATTCCGGCGCCAATTAAGATGACGTCTGTTTTTGTTTCTCCGTTGCTCATTTTTATCATCCTTATACCCTAAATTTGCAGAAAGGATGTAGACGCTCCTTCTTAGGCGTCACAACAAGACAAGACGCGAGCTAGGAACACACCTTTTCTGTTAATAATAACCTCATATATTATATCATAATTATTTGTCTACATCCCTCTATATGCAAAATTGTTTAATTGTTTAGGTGAATCGTTTTTTGAATTGTTTGGGTGCCTGTGTAAGGCACATTTATGACTATTCAATACGTTGAATGAAAATACTACCCAAAGAAAATCTAACTCCGAGATGATTGGACTCTCTATTTTCTTTATGCAATTGTAGTGCATAGTCAGAATTGTTTGCTGCACAGGCACCGTTTTTGAATGTAAGTAATAGTGTTATACTAGCTATACAGCTTTACGTCAGTCAGGAGATGTGAGAATGAACTACGATGTGTTTTTATTCGACTTGGATGATACGTTGATGGACTTCGGTGAGACAGAAAAAAATGCGTTTACGAATGTGTTCACTACGCACGGTTTCCCGAATGCATTAGCGGATTTTAGGGATACGTACCGGGCAGTCAGCACGGTGCTTTGGGAAGACTTGGAGCAAGGTAGAATAACGCTTGCGGAGCTGAAGACGGAGCGGTTCAGACGATTGTTCCTTGAACATGGTCTTGAAATGGATGCAGAGCAGTTCGGCCAATTGTACTTGGATCACTTAGGGAAAGAGGTCCACTTGATCGAGGGAGTGGCATCAATGCTTCATTCCCTTAAGGGCGCGAGGCTCGCAGTTTTGACAAATGGTTTCAAAGACGTTCAATTGGCCCGTATCGCCGCTTCCGGTTTATCCGGCGTATTCGAAGCAATCTTCACGTCTGAAGAGATTGGTTTCCAAAAGCCACAACGAGAAATCTTCGAGCATGTATTTAAACAGTTGCAAATCAAGGACAAATCCCGTGTCTTGATGATCGGGGACTCGCTTTCTTCGGATATTCGAGGAGGCAACAACTTCGGCATTGATACGTGCTGGTACAATCCGAAGCGGAAAGAGAATAACGGCTTGGCTCAGCCTACGTATGAAATTCATGATTGGAAAGATTTCCAGTTCATTGGCACTCAAACGATCGCGTCCAGTTAAAGGATGCGATCGTTTTTTATTTTCTTTCTTCATAGAGTGCCGGCTTAAGGCAATTTACTCGACGCGTTGCCACCGTCGCTAGAATTCATGATTTATTGCCAAGAAATACGAAACCCTCTCCAACTTTTGATTCCTTCCCATTCAAACATTCAGGAGAATTCTCATACAACAAGATCATTCTTCATATTATTCCTCACGATGAATTGAATTTATTGAGAAAGCAGGGAGGAAGTTGTTAATCGGAATAATTGTATTGGCGGGTTTACTATTAATCGGATTCATATACGAAAAATTATCACGGCGCAGGGATGCGGAAAGACCATATCCGGGTGAATTGATTGATGTCGGCGGCTATCGTCTCCATACAACGGATGACGGTAAAGGTGCGCCTACAATCGTCATCCTTCATGGTGCGGGCGATTGCTCTTATTCATGGATGCATGTTCGCAAAGAAATATCCAAGTTTACGAGGGTCATTACCTATGACCGTGCAGGCATGGGTTCAAGTGACCTCGGTCCCGTGCCGACCCCCGACCATACCGTCATAGAACTTCAGAACCTGCTGGAGACGGCTGGAGGCCAGGGACCTTATGTACTTGTCGGTCATTCATTAGGGGGGCTTATTGCCCGACTGTACGCTTTGAAGTATCCGAACCAGGTGGCTGGTCTCGTGTTATTAGATTCAACGCATGAGTCACTGAAGGAAGACGTAAAGTTCAAGCAAGGCTTTGCAATTATCGGTGTTATGCTGAAGACAATGAGGCTGGTCTCCCCGTTCGGGATTCCACGGTTCCTCGGTGACGTTTTGGGTGTCATTCCGATGTTCGGCAATGAACTTTCCTATTACAAACGCCAGCTGGACGCAGAAGAATATAGGCTATGGAAAGGGAATGTCTACAGTATCTTTGCCGAAAAGACAGCTGGATTGGAATTTAAGGGTGCATGGGCGCATTTGGAGGCAGCTGCGAATCAATTACAAAACAGTATGGAAAAGCCTCAATTCGGTGACCTTCCAATCGCTGTCGTCAATAATCCCGGGTTCGGTGCCCACTGGACGGAGATGCAAAGAGAACTTGCCTCCCGGTCAACGAACCATATCCATAAGACGAGTGATCGAAAGGGACATAGTCTCCAAATGCCACGGCCCGAGTACGTAATAGAAGCGATTCAGCACGTCGTTGACCAAGTCCAAGAACGAAACGGCCGAACCCTTGCTGAATCCTATCATAATTAATTGTATGGTGCCTGTGCAAATTGTATGGGTGCCTGTGCAAGGCACATTTATGACTATTCAAGGCTTTGCATTAAAATACAACGACAATAAAACCCAACTCTGAGATGAGTGGGTTTTATTTTTTATTTATACAATTGTAGTGCATAGTCTGAATAGTTTGCTGCACAGGCACCGAAAAGATTCTGACAACTCAGCTGTCCCGGTTCACGATGTAGTTCAGGAAGTGTTTTAGGTAGGGCGTTTTGTGTTGCATTTCTAGCAAGGTTTCCATTGCGGTGCAGTAGTGGTCCCACATTGCTTTTCGGGCGCCTTCAGCACCGAGGATCGATACGAAGGTTGAATTGTTGTTTTCGGCGTCTTTTCCGGTTGGCTTTCCGAGTGATGCCAAGTCGCCTTCGACGTCAAGCAAGTCATCCTTGATTTGAAAAGCGATGCCGGCATGATAGGCAAACCGTTTTAATGCTTCCAGTTCGTCTTCCTGTTTCCCCGCAAGAATTGCAGGCATGACGAGGGAGGCCTCGAAGGCGATGCCCGTTTTGTAAAAGCACATCGTGTTTAGCTGTTCCAACGTCAATTGCTTGCCTTTGGAATTTAAATCCATCGCCTGGCCTAAACACATATCCGTCGTCTTTCCAGCCGAATATTGAATCAGTCGGAGCACTGCTTCGGGGTCAAAATGTTTGAGTGACGCTTGTTCCTCAACCGCTTTTTGTGTCAGATAAAGACCAGCTAATTCAGCAGTAGCGGTATTATACATATGATGCAACGTTGGACGTCCCCTGCGGATGGACGAATTGTCTTGGGACGGCAAGTCATCGAAGATCAGGGAAGCCGTGTGCATATATTCCAATGACTTCAGTAAGGGTACGATTGCAGACTGATCCAATCCATATTCGTGAACGCCCATAACCCAAGTCATAATTGGCCTAAGCCGCTTTCCGTCACCTTGAAGACTGTAATTTGCAGCATCCATGATCGGCTCTTCCATGATAGAAACATTATCATTCTCGCGAATATGTAAGAAATCGTTGATCTCATTTCGCATCGTTTCAACCATATCTTTAAAGACTTCCCGTTCTTCCCGTTCATCTTTGAAATTGGCGATAATATGATCCCGGAGCAGTTTATCAAAGAAATCCACGTCGTCCGCTTTTCGAACCATCCTTTGTATGAGTCTATCGAATGATGGATTTCCGGTCGCGAACAGCTCCATCACTTCATTATATTTTTTGTCTCCCATTCGCTCTTTATATCGTTTCAAACCATTGATTGCACGGTTCAGAATGACGTCTCGCGTCTTCGTGTCCGAATGATACACGTTATGAATCAAATTGGAGATGACCGTCCAGTACAATTCAAATGGGTTAATAAGATCTGGACGCATGTGGTGGTATTTCATGTAGTAGGTGTATGGAGTAACCGCGCCAGCTTCCAAGTCATCAAACATATCTGCGAAATCATCGGCCAGCTGGTTGTAAATGCCGTAAAAAAATGTTCGGTTGTCAAACCCGTTATCCTCTTCGGCACTCAGCACCGAGCGGACAATTAAGCGGGAAGAAGCTGATTTTAAGATAATCGGAATGTAAAGCTCTTCATTCGTATATTTATCGTTTAACAAATCTTTTTCACGGTCCACTTCTTGGGAATGAAAGAACACATACGATTGCTCAAAGAAGTTATCTCCTGTCTCCTGCCGCCGACACGCCTGAATATACGAAAAAGCTTCACGCAGCTCTGAATGGATATAATTAATTAAACCTTTATTATTTCCACTCCATGCCCCAAGTTCAGGCACGACTCCCGTAACAAGCGTCGTTCGTATCAAGTCGGAATATTGTCTTTTCTCTTCATCGGATAAGACATTTGAATCCAAAAGATCATCAATAAATGGATAGGTCAGACCATACGAGTAGCCGAGTCTTATCGCTTCATCCAACTTCCGGGTACGTTCTTCGGCCGTTTCCTCACCGCCCATCTCTTCAATCTGGTGCAAGATGACGCCAGCAATGATTTTAATCAGTTTACGTTTCGCCTCTTCAGAATTCATCCCTTTAGGAATATTGGAGGAAACAATCTTCAGTTTGTTCATCAACCAAATCATCGTCGACTCAACGCCTTCTTTTTGAGCCCAACGATACAATCCGGCCATGCTGAACATCTCCGTTTTGCCTCCATTGCCGGTTGCCGTGGAAAGTGGAAGAAGTTCTTTTATATCGTCAACTACAAGGCGAATCCTGTTCTGTGTTTGAGATGAATCCAAGGATTTGCCCAAGTCCCGCAAGAATATATAGGAGATGCTCCGCTCTAAGTAATTATCGAGTTTTCCAGTGTAATCAAGCCATTGTATATAATTGGCGTACCCCTGCAAATCGGATTTGCCCTTTCGCGACGAAAACAATGTTAGAAATGTATTATGATGAATATGATTCTGTTTCCAATTTTGAATATCTTTCGTTAAGGTAGTAGCATAAATCTTGTTTGCGAGCTGTCCGGTTAGCGATGTAAAATATTCGACAGCTTCGTTCTCAGCAAGCCGATAACTTGCATCGGCATCTTTTTGTAACTTGTCATTCATACTACATTACCTCTACTTCATGTTTTTTAAGTGCCTGTGAAATCTACTATATGCAATGGAATAGCGTTGTCTGAATGATTTGCCTCACTTTGCAATTAAGTGTGGCAAACCTAAACAAATACTAACATATTAACGGGATTACGATTATGATTGGAAGGAATTGCATAGCGAGGAGTTGCGAACATGTTTCAAAAACATACTAGGCGTGCTAAAAATCCACATCTGAAGCCAAACATCATCATCAGTTTCAGAATGAAAATGATTTTATTAATAGGCGCCCTTATTATTGCAATTATTTCGGTGATTGGACTATACATAGATCATTTCATCTCTGTCACGCTGAAAGAAGAAGTCGGGAATCGCGCGCTTAGTGTCGCGGAAAGTGTGGCGAACATTCCTGAACTGGCCGAAGCATTTGGACATGAAGACCCCGCTTCCATTATCAATCCACTTGTTGCGCCGATTCAAAAGGCCACTAAAGCTGAATTTATTGTCATCGGCAATACGGAAGAAATTCGGTATGCACATCCTGATACTACTAAAATCGGAAAGAAAATGGTCGGGGAAGACAATGGAAGGGCTTTAGTATATGGCGAGTCGTATGTCTCCCAAGCAGTCGGATCATTGGGCAGCTCAGTTCGCGCCAAAGTCCCCGTGTATTTGGACGGAAACATTGTCGGAGTCGTATCGGTCGGATTTTTAGCGACAGATATCCAATCGATAATAAAATCTTATAATAATCACTTATGGCTAGTCTTAGTACCTATCGCTTCAGTAGCTGTAATTGGCGCCATTCTAATTGCATCGTATATAAAAAAAGTATTATTCGGCTTGGAACCGGAGGAAATTGCACATTTATTTTACCAAAAAGAGACGATTCTACAATCAACCCATGAAGGCATTATCGCTGTAAATCAAAGTGGCATGATTACGATGATCAATTCTGCGGCACAACATTTATTGTTCAATCAGGTCATTCATCCTGAACAATATATAGGAACGCCGCTCCGAGACCTCGTGCCTGCACAACAATTGCTCCCTTTTCTTCAAGACGAAAATGAGCGCATCGATCAAGAGATGATGATCGGCAAAACGATTGTTTTTGCTAATAAATCTCCTATCTACTACAATGACTCGTTAGTCGGAACGGTATTTACATTCCGGAATAAAACGGAAATTGATTTATTAACAAAGGAATTGACATCGATTAAGCAATATACAAATGCGTTGCGAGCCCAAACACATGAGTTTTCGAACAAGCTCTATACGATCCTTGGTTTATTGCAACTCGATAAAAAAGAAGAAGCGCTTCGCTATATCCAGCGGGAAAGTTCACTGCAAAAAAACTGGATTCGTCTGCTCATTCAGAAGGTGTCCGACCCGAAGGTGAGCGGCCTGTTGCTCGGCAAGATCAATCAAGGAAGTGAATTAGGGATAGCTATTACAATCCAAGAAGATAGCATACTGGGAACGCATTTAAGAGATAAGCAAAGTGAGGCCTTGTTAACTGCCATCGGGAATTTGATTGATAATGCGATGGACGCCGTGAAAAAAAATTCCTCAGATGATCGGAAAATAGCGATCTTCTTTACCGATATCGGAAAGGAGATCATATTTGAAATAGACGATACAGGCGAAGGGGTTCCCGACGAGTATGTGAATAAGATCTTCGAACAAGGATTTACATTAAAGGAAGGCGAACATAGAGGTTTTGGGTTGGCGCTAACAAAGCAACTTATCGAGGAAGTGAACGGAAACCTCTATTTGGAAGAAGGGGATCTCGGCGGTGCAAGCTTTGTGCTATCCATACCTAAAGATGCGGATGAGAGGGGGACATCGAATGCTTGAGTCGATTCAAGTATTGATTATTGAGGATGACTTTCGGATTGCAGACATTAATCGTCAATTTGTCAATCGCGTGGAAGGATTTGTTGTGACTTACGTTGCAAAGACGGGCGAGGAAGCACTCACTTACTTACGCAGCACCGAAAATTTGCCGCAGCTTATATTGTTAGATGTTTATATTCCGGATGTCCAAGGATTGGAGCTGTTTTGGACGTTAAGAACCGAGTTTACGGAAATCGATGTCATTATGATGACGGCTGCAAAGGAAGTGGAGACGATTGCGGAAACGTTGCGTGGAGGAATCTTCGATTACATCGTGAAACCGGTGGACTTCGACCGATTCGAACGGACCTTTGTGGGCTATCGGAAGCAAAAGCATCTTTTGACGACAAAAACAGAGCTCATGCAAGAGGAAATCGATCTCCTGACAGGTTTGCAAATAACCGCACCTCCATTACAAGACAATGATGAAAGGTTGCCGAAGGGAATCGATCAACTCACATTGGAAAAAATAAAAATGATTCTACATGAGAGTGATGAGTCCGGTATTACGGCTTTAGATGCCGGAAGCAAAGTAGGTGTGAGCAGATCGACCGCCAGGCGGTATCTAGAATATTTAGTGTCCATAAAAGAAGCAGATGCCCAGTTGAAGTACGGAGATATCGGCCGTCCCGAACGAAAATACATACCGTGGACAAAATGAACAAAACGACCAGAACACCCAATAGTGTTTTTAATTGAATAACCTTATACTTATAACCTCTCTATGATAGATTTCTAACTATAGAATATTTTGAAATAGAGAGGTTGTTTTTTGTATAGCGGTACTTGTACTATTAAATATGTATCCGCTTACATAAATATTAGCCCTCTCTTGCATGAGTGCAATTCGGCTCAACGGAAAGGAGACAATATGCTAAGTATTATAGGTTTGATAACAATTGTCATTATTGTAGCTCTACTCATTAGCGGGAAAGTTTCTCCCATTGTCGGACTCGTGTTAGTGCCAGTTGCAGGGGCATTTGCTGCAGGCTTCAGTTTCGATGAAATTGGCGTGTTTTTCACGGAAGGTACAACTAAAGTTGCAAGCGTTGCCATCATGTTCATCTTTGCAATTTTATTTTTCGGAATCATGCAAGACGTCGGTCTATTCGACCCACTCATTAATAAAATGATTGCAATTTCCCGTGGAAATGTCATTGCAGTTGCCGTTGCAACTGTTATCATTGCCGCAATCGCACATTTGGACGGTTCAGGCGCATCGACATTCCTCATTACAATACCGGCATTGCTGCCTTTGTACAAACGGTTGAGAATGAATCCATATTTGCTCCTGATGCTTGTCGGAACAGCTGCCGCCATTATGAATATGGTGCCGTGGGCTGGTCCGCTTGGACGAACGGCTTCTGTATTGGATGTGGATGTTTCAGAGCTTTGGAGGCCGCTCATTCAGATTCAAATTATCGGTATTGTTTTATTAATTATTATTGCCGTCACTTTAGGCTATCGCGAGAAACGTTTGATTGCGAAAAAGGCTTCACTGGGCGAAGAGGCGTTGGAAGAAGGAATTTCTGATGATGCATATGCTGAAGCACAATTGGCGGCTACCGTTGCAGAAGAGAATGATCTAAAGCGCCCAAAACTTCTTTGGATCAACGCCCTCCTCGCTATTGCAGTTATCGGCGTTCTCGTGTGGGGCATTATTCCCGCAGGTTTTGCCTTTATGATCGGTGTCAGTATTGCATTACCACTCAACTTCCCGAAAGTTCAAGACCAAATGGCGCGCATTAAAGAGCATGCGCCAGGCGGAATTATGATGGCCACAATTATATTGGCGGCTGGATCTTTCTTAGGAATTTTGAACGGCACAAATATGCTGACTTCGATTGCTACCGATCTCGTGACAGTTTTACCGGCATTCGTTGCTCCATATTTGCATATCATCATCGGGGTATTCGGCGTACCTTTCGACTTGCTATTAAGCACGGACGCATACTATTTTGCACTGTTGCCGGTTATTGACCAGGTTGCTCTCACATTTGGTGTTCCATCGCTTTCCACTGCATACGCCATGATCATCGGAAACATTATCGGTACATTTGTCAGTCCGTTATCTCCTGCTCTATGGTTGGCGCTAGGGCTCGCTGGATTGGAAATGGGGAAACATATCCGTTATTCCTTCATGATGATGTGGGGGCTGAGCATTGTCCTTTTAGTCATTGCAGTATTACTGGGCGTAATTGTAATTTAATTTTAAAAAAAGTATCAGCCTCTCCCGAAACTTTCGGAGTGTGCTGATACTTTTTTGTTCTTTTGTGCTACTCAATTTGTTTCACGTGAAATATTCTATTTTGGCGTTTGGAAAGTACTTTTCCATATAGCTGTATAAACGATCCTTCAATTCATCCTCTTCGTCTTTCTGATAAATATATTTGCCGATGCCGTACTTCCCCCATTTATAGCGTCTCTTCTCTTCATCCAACTCGAGTTTTGTCTTCGGGTAGTTCTTCTCGATGACTCTTTTCGCCGGCTTCGTAAATCGATGCTGAATGAATTCAAAGGTGATATCTTCGCGGGCATCCTGTGGCAACTCTTCATCGAGACGCTCAAACAGATGCCGATACCCTTCCTCCCAGCCTTCGTGAATGTAAATTGGCGCGACGATAAAGCCGAGTGGGTAGCCTGCTCTTGCCACCTTCCCCGCCGCCTCGATACGCTTCGCCAAAGGAGAGGTTCCCGGCTCGAAGTTTTTTATGACGTAATCGGCATTGACACTGAAACGGAATCGCGTGTGACCATTATGCTTCGCGTCAAGCAAATGGTCCACGTAATGGAACTTGGTCACAAACCGGAGCCTGCCCAGTTCCGTTTGACCGAAATGTTCAATAGCTCTTTTCAATGAATGGGTCAGATGATCAATCCCTACAATATCCGATGTACAGGCTGCCTCGAACCTCGTAATTTCAGGCGCCCGTTCTTCAATATAGTTGTCAGCGGCTTCGAGGATCTCTTCCACGTTCACGTACGTGCGGATATACGGTTTAGTTCCCATTGTCGTCTGGAGATAACAATAATGGCAATGTCCCATGCACCCTGTCGCCAAGGGAATTGCATACTCCGCTGACGGTTTTGATGTATCGAACTTCAACGTTTTTCGAATTCCGACGACTAACGTCGATTTTGCAATCCGATACTTCTGTGCATCTGTCTCACCGGGCAAATCCCGGATCTGATTGTGCGAAGTCGTGAACCGAATTTCGATTCCCATCTTCTCGAACTTCTCTTTCAATTCTTTTCCAAGCGGATAATCCAATGCATTTGGTTCAAAATAGACAAGCTGTGGTGTGAAGGGTTTATTCATGCTTTGCACGACCTGATCCATGTTGGTTATCCATGTGATCACCTTTCTCTTTTTCCTTAGCTTGTCTTAAGGACAAGAAATTATGAAAAAGTACTTTCTCCTAATCCAACAGCTCTTCCGAAAGGAGTGTAAATCCTTCGATCATCGTGTCCTCTTCCACCTCAATCAAAATGCACGTTTTACCGTTCACTTCAACTTGCCTTACAAACCGCAAGTCTTGTGGGCTGATGGAGATATTCGCCACTTTCGTTTCGATTTTGATCGATTTCGAAGTATAACTTGGGACGATATGGCTTGCTTTCATTTCATACGTATCATCATCGATCACTTTTCGGAATGCTCTTTCCACTTTCTCGGTATCGACGTCTTCCAAGCCGCTCGCTTTCAGTACACGAGTCAACTCTTTCGTATCCAATGTAGGTGTGCTTTCATCTTCCTCTTCCTCGTCGTCCACCTCCATCATGCGTTGGATCTCGTCATACACGCTCGCAATCGTTCGTGTATTCATTTCTTCGCCGACAACCGATTTGACGATCTCTTCAAAAACGACTTTATCTTCCTCGGCAGTCATAATCTCCTCGCCATCCAACACATTTTCGATAAAGTGGAAGTTCGGCTTATTCGCTTTGCCCGCCGCATATAAGACATGGTTAACGTCTGCCGCGTTATCCGTAAAGCATGGGAATAAAAAGCCACCGATCGGAGAAGTTAGATTGATGATCGGGTCTAGCGTTATGCGCGACTTGAATTTCTTCTCATTGAAATCAAATATAAGGGATTGTTTTGGCATATCGGTCTGATTCATGCTGCAAAGAATGAACGGGTTCTTGTACACTTCATCCCGGTCCGCCACTTCCGCCTCTTCGCTATGCCGTTTCGTCGGTTTGTAATAATTCCCGCGGATGAACGTGACGACGATGTCTTTTTCATATTGAGTGTCCTGCACCATCTTTTGAGCAATTTTTTGCATTTCCGCCTTCCAATCTTCTACGTTGTCCGACTGGAGACCATCATATAAAATCTGCTGCGTATGATCTGTTTCCTCTTCCGATTGGCTTCGGAACTTCACTTCAAAAAGCTTTGCATCGAGTTTGCCGCCCAACACTTTTTTGAAATTGGCAAGGAACAATTCCTGTTGCTCGCGGTCCAAAAGAGCAAATGGTTGGCTCACCTCGTGATAGATTTCATTGTTCTCCTGCCGAACATATACATTATAAATATCGATAATTTTCAATAAATCCGTATCTAACTTGAAACGTTTACGGAAATCTGCAATGGCTTTCTTGTTCATTTATATTTCAACTCCCTGGCTAATCTATTATTTCAAGTACGTAAAAAAGAGCGTCCATAGCTATCGTTCAGCTTTTGACACTCCTTTATTATATCAATGTTTGTGAGGATAGCAGGAACACATTTAATTTTGAATAATACGTGTGTCAATCAGGCCGCTATTGCAGAGTATTTCCTATTTGGGCGGAGTTATCCTACAATGAAGCAAATGAGCTCACTCCTAATGAAACGAGGGATTTCCCATGATGTGTGGATCAAAATGCTTCCTTGTGAAGATGGAAAATAACGGGACAAAACAAATCAAGCAAGTCATCGCGCGAAATCCTATTGGTGCGAGAAAAGTGATTAGAGGAAAGTATGGAGCCGGGGTGGAGATTTTATCGGTGAGAGAAGAGAAGAGGCATTTTTGATTGCCGCAGTCAGGAAATAAATAAACCCCCATAAATCTACGGGGGTTGCCTTCTTACATTACTGGTCTTCGACTTGCTCTGACACTTCATTCCATTGCTCTTTCATCAATTCCAACTGTTCCTTGTTCTGTTGAACCGTATCCATATGCTCATTGCGTTCCACAGCGTTCGCGAATGCATTTTCAGCACGCAAGATTGAATTGAATGCATGCTCAACTGCCATCTCCTCCGGATGCGACATCGCCTGCTTCACCGAACGATCCGCCTTCTGGACAGAATTGCTTAAAAAGGTGCTCGGATGATCCTTTTTCCAACTCGGTTTTGAGTCGTTCGCCATTTTATGATTTCCCCTCCTGCAAATAGGATTAGTTACTGCGAGCATAGTATTGTGAATTCGTCGGGAACTATGCGCCTTTTGAAAGCATATGTTTAAAACATTTGAGGAGTGGTATACATAGAAAGTAATTGAACAAGGAGGTGAATAACATGACGAAACAATACAACTTTATTATCGGAAATAAACTGATCACAATCTATGACAAGGATAAGCAAATGGCCGAGCAAAAGGCTCAAGCTCTTTACAGAGAGCTTCAAAATGATGACAGCTAAAAACACCAGCCAGGTGAGAGGCTGGTGTTTTTATATTTTACTGGAGCTTCTTCATGCGGAAGAGATTAGTGCCAAGCTCATTCAATGCGATCGCCACTAGTATGATAGCGGTACCTAGCCATTGAAGCGGCGTTACCATTTCTGACAGAATGGCGCTTGCCAATAGGATTGTAATAGGTAACTCAATCGAAGTTAGTATATTTGCGATTCCTCCCGAAACTAACGGTGCTCCTACCGCATAAAACAGTGGTGGAAGGACGGCACCAAATAATGACACCCCAATAGCAATCATGATTAAGTTTCCTTCCAATGGGAGTACAGCTGGAATGTCACGCGCAAATAGGACAAACACTAAGACGGTTGATCCCGTCACCATTAAAGAACTCCGCGTCAATGCATTCACGTTGACAGCGACCTTTCCACTGAAAAAAATAAAGCCTGCATACGTAAATGCAGAGAGAATCCCAAATACTAAACCTTTTATAGGCAACCCCTGTACGTCTCCATTAATAATATTCGAAGCGAAAAAGACCCCTACTAAAATTAATACTATGGATAAAATTGTTACAGGCGAAGGTGTTGCTTTACTGAAAACCCATTCTATAATAATGCCGATCCATATGAACTGGAACATTAAAATAATTGCCAATGAAGCCGGTAAATATTGCATAGAGGCATAATAAAATATAGTCGTCAAGCCGATAAAACAACCGGTCATCATGATTTGCATAACGTTCTTCTTCGTAAGACCTTTGAAACTTGGCCGTTTAATTAGTGTGAGAGCCCATAATAAAATAAAGGAAATAGTCATTTGAACGATATTAATCTGCCCAAGTGTATAGCCGAAGCCAAACCCCAACTTGGCAAATATCGGTGTAAAACCAAAACATGCAGCACCTAGTAATACAAATAATATCCCCTTATTTACTTTCATGATAATCCTCCCTGAAGCTTAAAGATAACCTAATTATTGTATCATAAATAACCGAAAGGCTATCTACCATAGTCACCACTTAAAAGGCACCAAAACAATTTACCATTGTCTCGGTGCCATATCGTATGCTATTTTTCCCTGGTCACTGTCTTCCCATCGTCGGTGGAATTTCATTTTCATCGACTAATGCTTCGATAACGATTGGCTTGTTCGTTTCTTTTGTGAGCCTCAGGGCTTCCACAATGCGGTCACTTAATTCGAACGGATTGTGACAAGTATATGCTGACAGTCCCATAGACTGTGCAAATTTTGCAGCATCCATCGGTGTCTCATAAATACCCCCGATGGATGTACCGATCATTTTTCGCATGCCTTTTTCCACCATGTCCAGCCGTCCGTTATTGACGACAATAAAGAGGACAGGCGCGTCATAGTTATATGCAGTCGAGATTTCCGTACCATGCATGAACATACAACCATCTCCTACTAAGCAGATGACGGTCTTTTCAGGGGCAGCCAGCTGCGCTCCGATGGAATAGCCGATTCCGTTGCCCATCGCGCCGAAAATATCATCGAAAAAGTAGGTGCCTGGCTTGTAAATGTCAAAATGCTTGATGCCATAGAAGGAGTGACTGCCGTCATCTCCGAATACGATTGCGTCCTCCGGAAGTGAATTGCGCATAGCTCGTATTACTTGTACTGCAGACATTCGCTCACCAGCTACATTATCTTGAAGCGGCATCGTCTCAGGCTTGGATAAATAACCCTCACTATTTGATTCGGGTATGTCCAGGAGAATCGTTTGTAAGTTCGTTTTGATATCGCCCAGTACAGGTGTCGTTGGGACTTTGATCGATTTCCCAATGAATGTCGGGTCGTAATCGAAATGAATGATATGCTCGGGATACATCGCTTCGGATAAGCCTGCTGTTGACATATCACTTAACTTGGACCCGATAACGATTAACAGGTCTATCTTTTCTTGGAAATATTGAGCCGCTTCTGGAGTGCCCCCCAATCCGAAAGCTCCTAATGAAAGTGAGTGATTGGACGGGAAAGCCCCTTTTCCTCCCGGCGTCGTGATGACCGGAATGTTCCAATTCTCGGCAAGTTGTTGCACTTCTTCATATGCTCGGCTGGAATGGACGCCCTTACCGATGAATAGAAGCGGACGGGATGCATGGTTTAATTTTTCGACAACGTCTCTCGTTTTTGGTGAGATCATTTCGTACGTTGTCGGCAGGTCCAGTTCAAATGGCTCGATTTCTTCCAATAATACATCGAACGGGATGGACAAATGTACCGGTCCTTTTACGCCGGATAACGCTTTCTCAAGAGCATGCTGCAAGTATGGCTCCAGCATATCGCCACGCTCGACACGTTCACTGAACTTGGTTACGTGTTTAAACATATTCACCAAATCGGTGCCAAATTGACTGGAGTCTTGTCCTAACGCCTTACCCGTCTCCTTCATGGAAGGGTGCCCGGTAATGATTAATAAAGGCAAGTGCGAGGCTGACGCCTGGCCGGCAGCCGTAATCAAGTTTGTCCCGCCAGGTCCAGACGTACCGACGGCGACTCCAATTTTCTCATTCATTAAGGCATAGCCTGCAGCTTCAAATCCTGCGGCTGCTTCATGTTTGGTTAATACAAACTCAATGTTCTCATTTAATAGCTCGAAGAGGATCGGTGAAACCGCTTTTCCCGGAATGCCGAAAATATGTCCTAGTCCCCAATGTTTAAAATTTGATGCTAATATAGAAGCGACTGTTTTCATTTTAGGTATCTCACTCTCTATTGTTCTTATCTAAGTAGATTCTTTCAATTTCATCTGCCGGAAGGGGTTTGCTAAAATAAAAGCCTTGTACAAAGTCGCATTGTTGATCAATTAGGAAATCCAGCTGCTCCTTTGTCTCCACCCCTTCTGCAATGACTTCCATTTGAAGGTTATGGGCCAGTTTGATGATTGCTTTCACAATATAGGCATTCGGATGGTCATCTATTATTTCAAAGACAAATGATTTATCGATCTTAATGAAATCAATCGGAAAATTGTTTAGATACGTCAGCGAGCTATAACCAGTGCCGAAATCATCAATACTAATACCGATACCGATCTCTTTCAATTTTTGCAACACTTTCAAGGAGTACTCGTATTCCATCGCCATATACTCAGTGATCTCGACAACGAGATATTGTGGATCAAGTCCGGTCTGTGCAAGCGTATCCTCCATAAATGTAATGAGGTCCTTCGTAAGGAATTGCTGTGTGGATAGATTGACAGATACCTTGAGCGGATTGAATCCGGCATCCTGCCATTTTTTATTTTGGGAAGACGCCTCATTGATGACCCACTTGCCGATTTGATTGATCAGTCCGTTATCTTCAGCCAACCTGATGAATTTATCCGGTGACAGTAGTCCCAGCGATGGGTGTTGCCAGCGGATCAACGCTTCCAACCCAACTAATGTACCGGTCTTAGGATGAATTTGTGGCTGGTAATGGAGTACGAATTCATCATTCTCCACGGCCCTCCGTAAGTCGGCTTCGAGTCTGTATTCATCCTCCAACCCCGCTAATAGTCCAGTAGTATACACACTGTAACGATTTTTCCCCTTTTCCTTTGCTTTGTACATCGCGTTGTCCGCGTAGACCATTAGCTTCTCCATTGAAATGGGGTAATCCGGATAAATTGCAATTCCAATACTCGCTGAAGTATGCAATTCATCATTGCCTATATAAAATGATTCCTCAAATAGTTTCAGAATTTTTTCGGCTTTTTTCATAACATAGTTGGAGTCCTCGAAATCTTTCAGCACGAAGATGAATTCGTCTCCCCCCATACGGGCGAGCACATCGTTTCTCTCGAGGCAGCTGGCTAAACGTTCGCTTACTTTCTTTAGAAAATTATCTCCTGATGCATGGCCGAATGTGTCGTTTATTACTTTGAAGCGGTCCAAATCGATATATAGAAGGGCTAACGACCTCTTGTGTCCTGCGTTTATTTCCTTAATGATATTATCAATTTCTTCATTGATGAATCTTCGATTAGGGAGATTTGTCAGGTCATCATGATAGGCTAAGTAATTGTATTTTTTTTGAAGGAAGTAGCGATCCGAAATGTCCCGGAACTGACCGAAAGCACCTATCATATTGTCGTCTTCATAGATTGGCTGAGCATCGAAGAGGCAGACCACCAGTTTCCCTTCTTGATCGAAAAACTGAATCTCTTCATCCTTAAATATTTTCCCTCTTTCTAGTACTTCCTTAAAATAAGTACCAGTTATAGGGGATTCGCAAATGTTTCTTCCGATGACAACCTCTCTTTTATTGCTTGAAAGTTGTTGTGCAAAATCGTTGAATTCGGTGGTGATTCCATTCTCGTCCGTAATGACAATTCCATTTCTAGTCCTGCTCAGCATAATTTGGTTCATAATGTCGAGCTTCTTATTCTGCTTCCGTAATAAAAGTTCGCGTTCAATCGAATCGACGGCTTGTGTTAGCATCGTAAGGAACAGTGGATTCTGAAACTGGATAGGCATCATAATGGATACGCTGCCAAGCAGGCTGTTTTCATCTGTATAACGGAATGCCGTGCCGTAGCAGGCGATTTCATGGAGGAAAGAATGGAAATGCTGTGTGCCGATAATACTGATTGGGTGTTTTTGCTGTAAAGCAAGACTGATTACATTCGTTCCCGTATCTTCCAAAGTGAACAAGCTGCCTATTTGAATTCCAAATTGCTTGATCGTCTCTTTGATCGTTTCATCGCCCTCTATGTCAAGAAGGTAGCCTTTCGCATCCGAGACGACAACGAGAATCGGCGTACCTTTTAAGGAGTCCAATAGCTTATTTGAAAAGAAACTGACTACGGATAAAATTTCAGTATACGATGTTCTCTTTGCTGTCAGTTCCTTATCTGTCAGAAAATGTTTCGGTCTCGATACGACATTCGGATCCATCCCGGCCTCTTTGCAAAACCGATTCGACTCTGTTATATATAAATTATCATGAATACTCATACTTTTCTCTCCAAATCTGTAATTCTATGGGTTTGAGAGCAATAAACATTGATGCAAAAAATTGTTATTACGGCTTGTGATGTATTTTTAAATATATTAGATAATTATAAAGTTAATAGGAAGAAATTACAAGGTGAATATCGAAATGGCTTTTCCGCATAAAACAAAAAATAGCCTACATAAAGGCTATCGGCATTCTTTCAGATTTATTTAGTTTTCCATAAATTCTTAAAGCTGAACTATATAAGTTATATAGTTCAGCTCAATGAGTGGCAAATAATTTCGCGCTTCAATGAAGGTCGATTGGCACTTTAATCATCGTCGTCATGGTCATCATCGTCGTCGTCTTCATCATCCGTCTGCTTTTTTGGAATGGATGACACTGAGGATACTTTGCCTGTGTCAGACTGAACATACACATGTGCAACTTCTTGCATGCTATCAATCGTCACTTTGTAATGATCACCTTTTTGTGTCGTGACCTTTACAACATTCGTAATGATTCCACGAGCTTGCTGCAAAGCAATTTCTTTTGCCTTCTTTTCGTATATCGCTTCACGCTTCTCTTCTCTTATACTCATCCCGCCGTCTCCATCATCTCCATCGCCAGAGATTTCGCTCGTACCGACGACTTTATCGCCAGCCAAGTCAAGTTCTTCTTTTTTCTCAATAAGTTTTATTGTATTCACCTTTTTGGTTTTTCCATCGACAACCAAATAATAAACTCCTCTATCGTTTTCAAGCGTCATTTGGTAGTTTCCATTTTGCTCGGCATAGTCGAGCACTTTTCCACCGTAGAGCTTTACAGCTACATCTTGGGCTTCTTTTTCAGTGAATTCCGCTGAAGAATCACTAAAAATCTGAAACAGCGAAAACAATAGGCCAAGAATGATAAAACCTATCAGAAGGAGCTTCACCTTCATTTTTTATACCTCCAGCTTCGGAAGGGTCACTATAAAATTCGAACCCATCCCTTCTACACTTTCAAGAATGATCTTGCCGTCATGCTGCTCTACGACCTTTTTTGCAATTGCCAAGCCAAGCCCTGTTCCGCCCGTTTTGCGGCTTCGCGTCTTATCAACCCTGAACATTCTATCAAAGACATAGGCTTGTGCATCTTTCGGTATGCCGACTCCCTTGTCCTTCACCGAAATACTTACATAGCCCTTACTTTCCGTCATTTCCACTGTTATACTATCGTCACTGTACTTATTGGCATTATCGAGCAAAATGACAAGCAATTGAACAAAGCTTTGTTCATGTATTTTGACGTAACTATAACCGGAAGCATTCAGAAAGTGAATCGTATGTTTAAAGGACGGCTGCAACCGCTGAATCGTGCTCCCAACAATAGCGGCAATGTCCACCACTTCTTTCTCATATTCAATACCCTCTTCCACTTTTGCCAATTGCAAAAGCTGCTCGGTTAAATATTTCATATGGTGCGATTCCGATTCAATCGAATGGATAGCTTCCTCAAGCATATCCGGTCTCTCTTTCCCCCAGCGTTTCAACATTTTTATGTAACTATCTATGACCGTCAAAGGCGTCTTCAATTCATGAGAAGCATCTGAAACAAATTGTTCTTGCTTTAAATAGCTCGCTTCTAGCTTTGTCATCATTCGATTAAACGTCATGGCCATTTTATTTATTTCATCCTTCGATTCACAAGCAACAGCAATCTTTTCAAACGACCCTCTTTTTTCGATCATGTTCATCGTATTCGTCAACCGTTGAATCGGTAATAAAATCAACCTCCCTACAAAACCGCTTGTGACATATAAAATGATGATGACGACTATGGTAGTCATCACTAACACCCATTTTAATTCCTGTATATTTTCATACAACAGATCAATATTCTCGATTAACTGCAGGTTAATAATTTCGCCGCTTTCACTTATAGCGGGAATGGAAACAATCGCAAACATCGAATTTTCAAATTCAATGACTCCCTCAAACTGTTTTTCATAATAGCTGGATGGAATTGTCCGATAGGCATTGTCAGTAAAAACTTGAATGGACGGATTCCTTTCCTTTTTTATTACAGTTCGGATCAATCCGTCACTAAGCAAATATGCTTGCAGCATGGATTCCATTGAAATATCGGGCTTCTCATTCATCTCTATAAGGATATGATTAGAGATGTTCGACAGTCGATTTAGTTCTGATGAAATACTAGTATTTTTGAAGATGAAATAAATGCTCGTATTGGCAGCTAGCAACAGCACGATTAATACAACCGTCGTAAATAACTGTATCCTCGTTTGCAATTTCATGAGGTTAGTCCTTTATCATGTAACCGACACTACGGACAGTTTGAATGAATGATTCTTCCTTTGAGTCTATTAATTTTTTTCGTAAATAGCGGATATAAACATCTACTATATTTGTATCACCGTAATAATCATAGCCCCATACTTCCGTTAAAATCTGTTCCCGCTCGATCGCCTGATTTTTATTTGTCACCAAGTAGAGAAGCAAGTTATATTCCTTCGGAGTCAACTCCACTAAATTGCCGCATTTGTACACTTCTCTTGTATTGGTATTGATTTCAACAGAGCCAATTTTATGGACTGTTTTTTTCACCGCAATGCTCTTTGGCTTAAAACGGAGATTCGTGCGGATCCTGGCTAGCAGTTCCTCAATTTCGAACGGTTTTGTCATATAATCATTAGCACCCAAGTCAAGGCCATTCACTTTATCAAACACTGAGCTCCGGGCTGTTAGCATAATGACAATAATTTCGTTATTCGCCTGACGGATACGTCTCAATACTTCCATCCCATTTAATTCGGGAATCATGACATCCAGAATCACCAAATCTATCTTTTTGTTTTCAATTAAGGCCATGCCTTCCCGGCCTGTGTGGGCGATGCTTACTTCATAGCCTTCATATTCCAGTTCGAGCTGAATGATTCGAGCTATTTTATAATCATCTTCGATAATTAATATATGGTCAGACATTTTATCACCTCATTTATAAATGCAGTCCTGTCCACTGCCAGTACGTGAAATAAAATAAGAGCATGACAAGTAAATAAATCGGCATTAAAACGGAGCTGACTTTGGCTAACTGCTTTGCATCGTAGGATACTTCTCCTTCTTCGTAGAAAAGCAGTAAAGCTTTCGAGCTGACAGGTACCGTTATGCAGTAATTCATCCCTATTAAACTTAGAAAAACTACTGCAGCCGGGTCCATTCCTATACTTTGGCTGAACACTATAAAACTTGGGATGAAAACAATCGCCCTTGTCGTATGAGATGTAATATATAAATGGCTCGTGACAGTTACAAGTAAAATAATACTTACAAGCATCCACTCAGGCGCTTCGCTAAATAGGTGAATAGCGCTGAACATCCCTTTCTCAATCCAAGAGACAACGCCAGAGTCTACTAAAACTTGCCCAAGTGCCGTTGCTGCAGCCACAAATAGAATTAGATTCCATGATACCGACTTAATTCCTTGTTTCCAAGTAATCACTCCATAGTTTGGTAGCATGACTAGTACCGCGCCAAGCATCGTAATAAAAGCAATGTCATAACCGTGGATGCTCTCTGACAGCCAACCGGCCATCAAAATGAAAATGATGACCAATGTCTTTTTTTCGTTTTTCCCAAATGGTTTATTCGGCAGTTTATCTTTTCCGCTCTCCGTCGCTTCAAATTCGTTCGATACTTCTTTCGGCCATAACATGAGCTTAATAACAACGACTGAAATAATGGTAATAATGAGGGCAAACGGTACACCCCAAATAAGCCATTGGACAAATGAAATGGATTGTCCTACCGTCGTTTCCAATAACCCTATTCCAATCAGATGGGAGCCAGCTCCTATTAATGTTGCGGAAGTACTCATTAAAATAACGACTGGCGCCATGATCGCCAACACACTTTGTTCCTTGGCGGAAAACTTGCTGCGCAACTGTTGTAACATCGGCATGGAAAGAGCGGCCCTTCCAGAAGTGGATGGGATAAAAAACGCGGAGGCGAACAATGCCGATGAAACACCTCCTAGCACTCTATTTTTGTTACTGGAGTATCTTACGATCGACTCAACAAAACGTGTTGCAAGCCCTGATTGTTTGACCGCTTCTCCTATAATAAATGATCCGACCATCAGCCATACAATTTCCTCCGAAAGGGAATTGTAGAGGAGATCTGGTTTGCCCGCTTTACATAATACAATAAATAGGAGTAGCGAGACTGCTACGAACCCTGCAGGAATTTTGGTCGCAACCCATAAAGTCATAGCAGACAAGAATGCAAAAAGAGATACCTTGGCAGCATAGCCAAGTTGGGAGGCTGAAGCAATGATCATCAAGTAGAAGACATGGACACTAATAATCCCCAAGGTTGCCGTTGAAATTCTGTCGACTAGAGCAACTGCGAAGCTTTCTTTTGTCCTTCTTTTATTCATTCTCGTAATCATCGGTCCACCACCTCATCTATGCCATTTTTCTTCTAGCAATCCGTAGTCCTACGCTCACTTGACGGAGAACTGCTACAATGCTGTCTTCAATCCATTGGGGTGCTTTGCTGATCGCCTTTTCTAATGTTGCTGGTTTTTGAATGATGCTTGCGTATGCATCGATACCTGCCTGGTAGTTTAGATCTGCACCTTTACCGATTGTTCCTGTGATTGCAATAACCGGAATTTGATTCTTTTTCGCAATCCTAGCTACTTCAGCTGGGATTTTTCCGTTCGGCGTTTGGAAATCGATACTGCCTTCTGCCGTGAGGACGATATCCGCACCCGCAATTTTTTCCTCTATATTAATATAATTTTTAATAAGATCGAACCTAGGGTGAAGGGTTGCGCCTGTAAAGGCAATTAACCCTGCTCCAAGCCCGCCGGATGCGCCGCTGCCTGGCAGAGTCCTGACATCGAGTGAACAGTTTTTTTGGATTAAAGCGGCATAGTGCTCCAGTGCAGCTGACAATTTTTCTACTTGTTGTGGAGTCGCTCCTTTTTGCGGACCAAAGACTCGGGCGACCCCTTTCTCTCCGCAAAGTACGTTCGTCCAATTGCAAGCAACGTCAATGGAAACATCCGCGAGTCGTTTGTCTACATGAGTCGAATCAATATGGGCAACCTTTAGCAAATCTTCGCCACCTTGAATGATCAGCTGCTTATGATGATGATCGAAAAACTTCACACCGAGAGCCTGTGCCATCCCCGAGCCGCCATCGGATGTGCCGGAATCCCCACAGCCGACAAGTATATGGTCGACACCAAGGTCAAGGGCTGCAAGTATCAGTTCGCCTACCCCATATGTAGTCGTTTTCAACGGGTTTCGTTGGTCTCGAGGAACATGCTTCAACCCAGCAACAGCCGCCATCTCTATGACGGCTGTCCGTTTATTGTTCTCAGTAAAGATTCCAAAATGGCTTACAATCTTCTTTCCAACAGGGCCTGTCACTTCTTTATAGATTAGTTCGCCCGCTTTTAAGCTCACAATTGTTTTTGCAAACCCTTCCCCTCCATCAATCATCGGCACAACTTCAACATCAATTTCCTTATCAAATCGCCTTACCCCTTTAGCCATCGCAATGGCGACATCTTCCGCGTCTAAACATTCCTTAAACCCCGACGGTACAATTACAATCTTCATGTGAATTTCCTCCTTGAAATCATTGATTACTTGTAATGTACCTATCAAAAGCTAATATATTTTGAGAGATAGATTAATAAATGATTAGAAATGGTTTTGGAGGTTAAACAATAGAAGATTATATTGATCTCCTCTACGAGTGGACGCTTTCCGCGGGCACGGCTTCAGCCAATCGAACAGCGAAGGGTTCGATTTGTCTAATTTCTGTGTTTTGTGCAGAAATTAGACAGCATGTGCTCCCAACGCTGCGCTCAGTCCAGGGTCTTCAGCTCGCGCTCTTCCCGCAGGAGTCGCCACCCTCCGCTCCAATCAACGAATGCTCCTATAAATCTAATGAGTTGGGGATTAATAGTGGCTAACCTTTTCAAAGGTTGTTTAGGGGAAATACAAATGATATACTTTTCTTACTGGCATCTGGTATACCAGATGCCAGTAGTTGTTTCCCTCATTTCTTGTTTAATAGCAGTGGTGCTACTCACTGAAGATCTACTAAAGACTATTATGTTAAAGGATGAAATTGATGAACTTTCTAAAGGCAGAACAACCCCAATTATTTAAGGACCACGCATATAACGAAATTAAGAAGGCCATTATTCAGCACGAAATCGAACCTGGCTCCATGTTAAATGAACGTTCGCTTAGTGAAAGTCTTGGAATTAGCCGTACCCCTTTAAAATTAGCTTTGCAACAGCTGGAATTGGAAGGTTGGATTACATCTGTACCTCGAAAAGGAATTTTCATTAAAACCATTAATAAAAGCGACGTTGATGACATTTTCCAACTGCGGAAGGCTAATGAAGTATTGGTTATCGAACTGCTCATTCCTCTTCTTGACGACGAAGCAATTGCTAAAATCGAGGAGCTGGATGAACAACTATCTGGCAATAAGGAAGACCCTGTACAGTTTGTGTACTGCGATTCTTCCTTTCACTTGTTTTTAGCAGAGTTAAGTCAAAATCTCCGTCTGTATCAATTGATTGAAAATCTCACCGACCATTTTAATTGGTATCGATTCGCTTCATTGAAGGCCGGGAAAAGCTTGGATGAGATTCACTATGAACATACATTAATCATCGAGGGACTGAAAGCAAGGAATGTACGCCAAACAACGGACGCTGTTTTGAACCATATTGATAAGGCATACGCCACATTAATGGTAAATTTTCAGGGTTGAAGGAAAGGATTAATTTTCATTAGAAAGAAGGGAAATTGTTTTGGAGCAACACGTCAAGAAAGCTCTCACCATTATTTTGCAAGTTTGTATTTTATATATGTTCTCGTATATTGGAAACGTTATTCAGAACTTTTTCCACTTAGTGATCCCAGGGAGTATTATAGGACTCTTATTACTCTTTACTTGTTTATGTTTCAAAATCGTCCCCGTTAAATGGATTGAAAACGGAGCCGGATTTTTACTGAGTTTATTAATGTTATTTTTCATTCCAACGACAGTTGGTGTCATGAACTATTCTTCGTTACTTTCTTTTCAAGGTGCGTTGTTCATCCTCGCTGTTCTGTTAAGTACAGTCATTTCCATTGCAATTACAGGAACGGCAGGTCAATTTTTTGAGAATAAGGCACAAAAGAGAAAGGATGATAAAGAATGCAACAAGGCCCACTCGCAATCTGCATGATTTTATTAACTGTCATTGCTTATCTCGCGATGTCGAAAATATATAAGAAGTATTCTTACTCATTTTTAATACCTGTTTTAACTGCGACTACTATTATTATCATCATCCTGTCTTTGTTTCATATTCCATATGAAAGCTATATGTCTGGAGGGCAATGGATCAGTTCCCTTTTAGGTCCTTCCGTCGTCGCACTCGCTTACCCTTTGTATAAACAGCGTCAATTTTTACTAGATCACTTAGCTCCTATAATAGGGGGAGTATTTGTTGGTGCCACTTCCGGAATGGTCAGTGTTGCTCTCCTCGCTAAAATCTTCGGGGTGAATCATTCATTAACTCTTTCCCTTATCCCAAAATCTCTTACCACTCCCATTGCAATAGAAGTAGCTAAAGGATTAGGCGGAAATGCCTCTCTGGCAGTTGTCGGTGTTATGATTGCAGGAATCTTTGGCGCAATCGCTGCACCTTCTATTTTTAAATGGTTGCGGGTGCGTAGCCCCATGGGAAGAGGCATCGCTCTTGGCAGTGCATCGCATGCGATAGGGACTGCGAAAGCAGCGGAATACGGCGAACTCACCTTTTCGATGAGTTCTGTCACAATGGCGTTATGTGCAATCATCGGCTCTGTTCTTGGTCCGATTGTTGTGTGGGTATTTCACATTTAAGAAGCCAATAAGAAAAGTCCAATTCTCCTTTTTTGGAGATTGGACTTTGCAGACTGTAGACAAATACCATGGATTTTGGTGTTTGCCTGCAGTCTTTTTTCTTTTAAAAAAGAGATAAAGCTACAATATTGATTTCCGCTGCGAGCGGACGCTTTCCGCGGGCACGGCTTCAGCCAATCGAACAGCGAAGGGTTCGATTTGTCTAATTTCTGCGGGTTGTGCAGAAATTAGACAGCACCCCTATGCTCGTAACGCTACGCTTTTACTCGCAAAAGCCGTTCTTCGTTACGGCTTTCGCTCAGTCCAGGGTCTTCAGCTCGTACTGTTCCCGCAGGAGTCGCCGCTCTCCGCTCCAATCAACGGTGTTTCCTATTAACTGAATTAGGCGATGGATATGATGAAGAACAGTATGCCTCAATTCCTTCTATTTGTGCTACGTGTCCAGTGATTGGCCAATGCACGCAGAGCAAGAATCACCAAAAGTTGATTCAACGTCATATCTGGCAAGACTATTTGGATGTAGCTGAGGACTTGCGACATAACTACCAAGTCAAGGAAATATACAGGAAGCGTACAGAGACGATCGAGCGTGTCTTAGCCGTCGCCATAGAAAAGCATGGCAGGCGATGCTGACTTTTGCTGCTCTAAATCTTAAGAAGCTGGCCAGCTGGACATGGAAAACGCCGGCTGAAAGCGTTACTTGAATGATGCCGTTGACCTAAGGGTAATCCAGTTGATTGGAGTGCAGGGCGGCGACTCCTGGGGGATCAGCGCAGCGTGAAGACCCCGCAGGAGCAAAGCGACGAGGAGGCTGAGGGCAAGCCCCCCGGAAAGCGTCCGCCCGGAACGGAAATCAACGTCGCGTCAGTCTAACGTTTTTGCATCAATGCGTTTAATAAGACAAAAGGATGGAAAACAATTCGATTTCCATCCCTTTTGTCTACAGTCCGAAAAGTCCAATCTCTTTTTTGGAAATTGGACTTTATTATGTGGTAGAGAGATATGCTGTGTTTATTGTCTGCTTGCATGGAAATGGCGATGGAGTTCACGAACTTCCTCAGCCAGTTCAGGGACAGGGCCATCGATTGTCGTATCACGAATAACATCTTGGATAGGAAGATTCCGAACGCGCGATGGGGCAACTCCCATTTCACTCAGCCATTGTACTAGCTGTTCGGATGAACTCGCATAAACGATCCGACCTAATCCAACCCACCCGTGGGCTGCAGCGCACATAGGGCAATGCTCGCCAGAAGTATATACCGTCGCCTTGCTTCTTTCTTCAGCGGTCATATTCGAGGCCGCCCATCGTGCCAAAGCAAATTCCGGGTGTTGTGTATGGTCTCCACCTGCAACGTGATTATGGTCTTCTGCAAGCACGTCTCCGTTGGCTGAGACAAGGACAGAACCAAATGGCTCGTCACCTTTCTCCAGCGCAGTTTTTGCTAATTCAATACAACGTCGTAGGTGTTTCAAATCTGAATTACTAATCATAAATGAATCCTCCTCGTTTGCATTACTATTCCAAGACCAAATTGAACAGCTGTATCAACTTTTGTTATTTATTTAAATAACTTTTCTCTTTTGCCAATACTAAATTGACGAGCATTTCATTAATCGGAACTTCCAGGCCAAGCTCTTTGGCTTTTTGAACAACTCCACCATTGATGGCCATAATTTCTGTTTTTCTTTTATTCAAGACGTCGACCAACATCGATGTCTGGTTTGGCGCCGTTTTCCTAGCCAAATTTTTAATAATAGAGGAATCATTAAAATGTAAAGGAATGCCTGCTTTTTTAGCAACCATGAGACACTCTTCTGCAATCTTATCCTGTAATTTAGATGTTTCCTCGTTTTCTACCAACTCACCGTTTCTCAGACCAGTGAGAGCGCCTAGTGGATTTATGCCACAATTGCCAATTAACTTCTCCCAAATTAATGACATGACATTTTCGGAAACCTTTGATGGCCCGAGTTTTTCATGTTCAAACATACGTTGGATTTCTTTGATCCGATCAGTGACTTGACCATCAACCTCACCGATCACAGTTCCCCCACTGCCTGTGTGGAGTACGACACCAGGCTCTTCAATGTAGCCGGCAGTACTCGTAGTCCCCGCAATAATTTTACTCTCATCAATGAATTTAGCGATGTTCTCAATATTGCCGATGCCGTTCTGTAGAGTTAACACGATTGTGTTGTCGCCAAAGAGATTTTTATTTTGCTCCATAGCAATTTCAGTAACATATGTTTTGACTAAAACAATGACTAAATCAAGTTCTTCACCGATCTCTTTCCCATCAGTGAACGCCTTAAGATTCGTATATACCTTTTTCTCGTCACCATGCATGATCGTAAGCCCTTTAGAATTGATTGCGTCTATATGTTCTTTATATATATCGATTAAGTAAACGTCATGTCCCGTTTCGGATAAGACTGCACCATAAAGTCCGCCTATGGCTCCTGCACCGATGATACCAATTTTCATACAAACTCAACCTTTCGTTAACTGTTTATCCATATTTTCAACTTAATTATTATATCATGCATTGCTTCCAGTCATGGTTTTGACAGACCAACCAAGAAGCTCGGCCAAAATTAATAACCCTTCTAAATTCAAACACATGATTGTTATTCTATTACTCATAAAAAGTGAAGCGTTTACATTTTTAATTGTAAGCTACTTCTGAAATTATATCAAACTTAGTTTACAGGTATGGAATAATTTTACTTTTCATCTGGCGATTGTCTTCTGCGGACAACAGTAAAGGGAAATGGATATGTCCATTTCCCTCACTGTTATCCAATTAATTTTTCACATAGATAAACATTAGAATTCATCATAATAATGTTTCCTTACATAATGTTTTTCTTGTTTATTACATATTACTTTTTAATCGTTTTAAAATGCGATGGTAATCATCAAGATCAATCCCTGGAGCAAATTGTTCTGGAAGCTCTGGGAGATCAGGTATAGGTGCACCTTTAGGCATTCCATCAATGACTCTCAGCTGTTCACCCGTTTCAGGATTTGGTCCTTTCCAAATTTGATTGATGTCCCGATACTCCGGCTCTCCCCATGTATACAACACATTATTTAATCCTTGATTTATAAATCCTTTTGCGTAGTCAAATTTAGTATTATCCAAACTCGGCACAGGAAGCATCTTACCTACATCTACTCCTGTAGCCATTTCAATTGCTTTTGCATAAGCAAGGATGTGAGTACCGCCTCTAACAAGCAAGTACCCAATCATTGTTAAAGCAGTTGGATGGGTAGTCATTTCGTAAACCCTCATCTTATGGGTTCTTGCTCCAATTTCCAATAAATAATTGGCAAGGAGATCTTCAACTAGCACACCAGAATTATTGACGTATGTGCCATTCCACGGTCTCCCCATCCCATCTCCTGGATAAGCTGTTTGAGCAGTAGTCGTGAAATGTAATGAATAACGAGCGTCCTTTCCATTTTGCAACGGTGCAATGTCAGGATCACCAGGACCCGTATTGCCTACGGATAGCAGATTAATTGTATTCGCTACTAACTCAACATGACCAAATTCTTCAGCCGTAATACTCGCAACTAAATCATAAAACGGTTTAAACTTTTTTTTCGCACGAAAGTTAAAGGACTGAAACATGTAATTGTTTAAGGTGGACATTTCACCAAATTTACCACCCATTAATTCTTGAACAGCTGCTGCGGCATTCATATCGCCATGGGCGGGAATAGGAAGATCAATGGCCATTCGATTGACACGTTTAATCATGAGCTTTATGCCTCCATCCATAAATGTTAACCATTGGCATTATATGTTGGATAAAGCTTGGCCTATTCCTACATCGCCGCTGGATGAACCCAAATTATCTGTTCTGTACGAATATAAAATGGTGTCCCCCCCATATGAACAACGATATGATCTGGCATTACCATTCGTAATACACCTCGTACAGAGCCACGTGTCGTTTGGACTGAAATGGATTGATTTTGCAATTGAGTTAGAGCCTCATAAACATATGGATCACGAAGATTCCAACCATTCATTACTCAACACTCTCCTTTTCTCGAATCCATAGCAATATATGCAATATGATGGAGAAATGTGCATTTGCCTAGTTAAGAACTGAGGGAGATTTTGATGGAGGAGGGACATACTAAACGTTAAAGATATACTTTTATGGGGAAAACTACTCTTACCTATTGGACCGATAAACGCGTTCTCAAGATTTTCTGTTAGAATTAATATCTACTGGTTTCATAAAATATAAAGAAAATAGGATGGTACTTATGGGATATCGAACAATTAAGACTGCAATAGGGGCAGGGTTAGCAATTTGGATTGCGAGTTTACTCGACTTGGAATTTGCCTCATTTGCAGCGATTATCGTTATTATGTGTATTGAGAAGACAAAGAAAAGAACATTGCATTCTATTCGGAAGAAGTTCTTCGCTTCACTTTTATCCTTAATTCTTGGTTCTATATGCTTTGAACTATTAGGATATCATCCGATTGTTTTAGCTTTATTTATCTTATTGTTTGTCCCGATTCTTATAAAGGCACGTATTCAGGAAGGTTTTGTCACAAGCATAGTTGTTATTTTACATATTTACACAGTGAAAGAAGCTAGCCTGCAAAACTTATTGAATGAACTCTATATCATTTTTATTGGGATAGGAATCGCCTTACTTGTAAACAGCATTATGCCAAGCTTTAAGGAAGAAATTGAAAAATATAAAACGGAAATCGAAACTAAATTCAGCGTTATTCTTTACGAGTTTTCAGCACTTTTAAAGAACAGTGAGCGAAGCTGGAACGGAAAAGAATTAGTCGAAGTAGAAAATATACTTAATCAGGCTAAAAACATTGTTATACAAGATGTAGAAAATCATCTGTTACGAAAAGAGAATAGAGATTATTATTATCTCGAAATGCGAGAGGATCAATTCAAAATCCTAAAACATATGGCAGGCATCCTAGACATTGTTTCTTCATCAAAGTTAGATGTGAAACAAAAAGGCATGCTTGCTAATATCTTTCTCAATATTAGTCAACATGTTGATTCAGGAGATACAACCGTTGCATTAAAGCTATTAGAGGAATATGAAGAGTCCATACGTGAAACAGAACTACCGAAGACTAGGGAAGAATTTGAAATTAGAGCAAATCTATATTATTTAAACTTCGAAATTAAGAACTACTTAATCATTAAGAAGAACATCGTTAGTAGAAGTAAACTTTAGCTCCAGAGGCTAGTCATTATCTTAACTATGACAACAGGGACAGGTAACTCGACTTAAATAGTCAAGTTACCTGTCCCCGTTCTTACTCCAATTAATTAGATGCAATTTCCTTTAACTTTTCAAAGATCATTTTTAAATCATTCCCATTAGGATAATGTGCGGACTGCTCGAGTATGATAAACTCTTTTCCGGCAGGTGCTTCAATTTTTTCAGTATACTCTTTTGCAAGCTCATAATTTGTTATTTTGTCGTGTACACCTTGAAAAATATAAACAGGCATTTTCAGTTCCTCTACCTCTGAAATAAAATTTATTTCATTCATCTCTGCTTGTAAATCCTTTGCCTCTTTTAGGCTGAAGGTTGCTCCCGACACCAATGCTTTATAAAGGTCCCCTAAAGTGTAATCAGGGGAAACTAGTGATGTTCCTAACCAACCCGCTATATCCGCTTTATGAACCTCATCGTCACCGTAATTTTCTCCTCCATATTCCCCTATATACTTCATTAACCTTTCTTCTGGTTTTCCTATATACAACGGTTCCCCAAAGGATTCCAGATCTTTACGCATTTTTTCGTCACCATTACTGATCGCAATATTCAATAACCAGTCTCTTGCTCGAATTTGGTTTTCCTTAAAATTAACAAACTGTGAAATACCAATATAAGCAGTCACCTTCTCGGGGTGTTGAATACTATATTTTGTTCCTACAATTGTTCCCCAGGAAGTACCTACTACCAAGACTTTTTCGGTATGAAATCGCTCCGTTAAATAATCTACAATTACATTCGTATCTTCAACAAACTGATTAATGTTCATTGTTTCTATGGGAATGTCCTTGCTGTAACTCTTACCAGAACCCCTTTGGTCATAGTAAACTGCAACGAAGTTTTCGGTAAGCTCAGGAAAAGCGGCCCTAGCACTTACACCAAATGGAAAAGGCTGACCAGGACCTCCATGTAAAATTAGTAGCACCGGTTTATTTAAGTCCTTTCCCTCTATTAACAAGAACTGTTTGGTGTCATTGACCTGTAACTCAACAACCTCGCTAATTCCGCCATTCCTTACTAAGTCTTCCCCTTTGTCCTTAACAAACAACTGGTTTACTGACCGAATTGCTAGTAGTAGAACTATTAATACAACAATAGAACCCCCACATACAATCACAAACTTTCTTAACTTCTCCAAAGCCATCCCATACCCCCAACCTTCATTATATTTCAGTATTGGTTGATAGATCTGTTGGCAAAAGTGGTTTCTTCAATAATAAGACACCATAATAAATAAACCAGGCAGGAACAACCACTAATCCACCTAAGCCCATTCCGATCATAACGAGGAATGAAAGTCCTGTTACATTACCTAGTACAGTTACAATAAAACAGCTTCCTCCCAAATACCCTAAATAGGACAATAGCTTTCGATTGTGCAATTTAAGAGAGAAGACACTCACCGTTAAAATCCAAATACCGACAAACCCAAAATCTATCCAGCCTTGTGGACTGAATTCTACTAAACCTACCCACCCAATCACTACTGCATCCAAAACAGCTCCACTTGCGTGTATCGCCTCATGGCTTAGTTCATGATCCAAGCCTGTCTGGCGGAAATTATTAATCGCAAGTAAAGCAAACCCAATAATGGCCATTACTTTGGAATAAGGATACCATTCGCTGCCAGCGGTTTGTTTTTCTAACGTTCTGGAGATTGTCAACACGACCATAATGCCTAAGACTCCTAAAAACCCTAATATATAATGAACCGCCATGAGTTTTTCCATATGGGTGATATGGTCAACGACGGCATTTTCTCCTGGTGGTGCTAGTAATACTAAAATGACGGTGAAAAAATAACATAGACCTACAAGAATAGCAGAAATTGCACCTAATCTTGTTTTTCTCATAGAACCCCCCATTTATTGGTTGAGATGCAAATAAACCATTCTTAAAAAATACGTATAATTACCTCCTCGACTAACGCCGGAATAGTTGATTATATGTTGGATTGTCTTTGCATTAAAACCTCTGTTCATAAAAACTTCTGTAGCTCCCCTACAAAATGACTACAGGAAAAAGTTCAATCATCTGACGGGGTAATTAATATAGCTACCGCTATACCAGGAACTGCACCCTATAAAAAACTTCATACATACGACTTTTAACTATTTAATCTGCATAATGATAATAAAACGGATGGAGTTGATTGATTGGTCAAGTTCAACCCAGAAAAACTATTCGTTCAATATAGGCATGGTATTAATACAATGCAACCTGTCATTCCAAGGCGTTACACACTTACTCACTCAGATGATACGGGAGATCTATTTCTAACGATTGGAAATGAGTTTGCTTGGGATAAAGTTAATACGAAGATGAGAGATGAGGCCTTAGGTGAATGGATGAGTAATGGGGAATGCTTATATTTCTATGTATATTTATACATAGACCAGGGAGAATACAGTCAAAATGCTTCCGCAAAACGCAATGAAGTATTTAGACGTGAGTTACCACTTGCACTAACAGCTATTCGATATGGCGATAAATTACTATTTAATAAATGCCCTAACCTCGATAACGCTACTATCATCGTTAACTTTAAATCCACTTATCCTCAATTTGCTAGGCAAGAGAATTGGGGGACATTCAGTAGTTTTTCTAACATTTAGTATGGTACGGTTCACCGTACTATATCTAAAAATAATCTGGTAAATAACGCCATTTTCTTATATAATTATTATTATTGTTAAGGAGCGGATTCAGATGATGATCGTAACAACTGAAAATATTGCTAATCACCAAATTACAGAAGTGTTAGGTCCCGTATTTGGTTTAACCGTAAGAGCAAGAGGAATTGGTAAAGATATTGCTGCTGCCTTTAAGGGGCTAGTAGGTGGAGAAATAAATCAATATACGGAAATGCTTGAAGATGCCAGAAAACAAGCAATGGATCGTATGGTGAAAAATGCCACTGCAATGGGTGCAAACGCTATTATCATGATGCGTTTTGACTCAGGTGAAATCGGTCAAAATATGAGTGAAATCGTAGCCTATGGAACAGCAGTCATTGTAGAAAAGAGATAACTAATGAAATGGATTATAGGATTTTACAGTATCCAATTCCTTATTTTGATTACTTTGATTATCGGATCATGGTTCATTTGGGATCGCCGTTTCAAAACGAAACACGGCAGGCAAGTACCAAAAGGATTCATACGGACAAATGAGATTTCAATTGATCCAATTACAAACAAAAAATTAGTAGTTTATTTCAACCCGGAATCCGGAGAACGTTTTTATAAAGAGGAAGATAGAAAGAGGGAGTAAATGCCCAGCATTTCTCCCCCCACCACTAGCTACTTATTTTTTTGCGAAAAACTTAACAAGAACCCCGTACGATACTAATGCTGTGATAAAACCACTTATCCAAGAAAGATCAGTAAAAATCGAAAGGGTCGGGATAAGATTACCACTTAGAGATACTAGCACCCCAAGAATGGTTGCGATATATGCATTCTTGTTAATTCCGCGAAATTTATTGATAGTTTTCATATCTTTCATATCATAATATAGCTCGTTAAGATTGATCTCTTGTTTAAAAACAAAGAAATATTGATAAATCATTACACCAGATACAGGACCTAAAATAGCACCTATTCCGTTTAAGAACGTATAAATACTATCTGGATTTTCCATCAACTTCCACGGCATAATCGCGAATCCCAACAAGCAAGCGATTATTACACCTCTTCGATAATTTATCCATTTAGGGAAGAGTGCTGTTAGCTGAAATGCGGCTGGAGTGATGTTAGCCGTAGCATTCGAGTTTACAGTTATCAACAATAAGATTAGCATTGCAAAAAGAATGGCCGGTAAACTATCCCAATGATTAATTACATTTAGCACATCCCATTGTTCCACGCCATAATGAATAGAACTACCAATAAGAATAGACATACTGGTAAAAGCAAAAATAACGTAACCAACAATCAAGCTTAATCCTTGTCCTACCATTTGATCTTTAGTTGAAGTTGCGTTTTGTGTAAAATCAGCAGCGCTAACCCCTGGTGCCGCCCAAAATGCCAACACAGCATTAATGATCATCATGTAAGCAAATAGAGGGCTTATATCTTGGTTTGTTCCTTCAACAGAATAGCTCAAGATATTACCAAAGCCACCACCAACAATGACTCCCCAAATTCCCATGGAGAAGAACAAAACATAAATCAAGACCGTTAACAAAGTATTGAATTTGTTTAGGAAACTGCTTCCACTAATACTTAATGCAAGGTTCGCTGACCAAAAGATGATAAATGATATTAGTCCTGGCATACCAATACCAAAGAAAGTATAGCTTCCACCAATTTCTAGAAATCCAGGCCAAAGCTTACCGAAAATAATTAGCAGGGCTTGGGATCCTACGAAAGTTTGTAAACCAAACCAACCTATAGCGACTACGATACCTCTTAAGAAACCGGGTATCTTAGCTCCAGCCTCTCCGTAAGTTGCCCGTAAATGCATCGAAAATGGAATACCGTATTTTGAACCAGCTTTTCCATTAAAGGCCATAAATACCGCCGTAAGTATGGCACCTAAAACTAAAGCAAGCATGATATTAATAGGAGCTAAACCTAAAACTAAGAAACCACCAGCTGCAGCATAGTTTGGAATGTTATGCAAATTACCCATCCACAGCGTGAAATAGTTACCAACCTTCATATTGCGTTTATCTTTAGTTTTCGGTAATAAATCCTCGTTATCGTAACCTCTTGACTTGAATAACTTAACTTCTTCTTGAGTTACACTAATATGTCCCTTACCCATATTGAAATAAACCTCCTAGAGGCTTTTTATTTTTTTGTTTGTCAATAAAAGCTAGATTAAATTTTTTACCCCCATCTAAAGTAGGACGGGGGTATGCATTTTGGAAGTATTATCTACCTAAAATTTTATGATTGGCATTACTATAACTATCGACTAAATCCGCAGCAAATTCGGCTAACTGTAAATCACAATCATGAGCTCCGATTAAAGAAATACCAAGTGGCACTTCGTGCTGTTTAACTAATGGCAGTGTTACTTGTGGTGTACCGGATAAAGGTGAAATACATAATAATTTAGTCGATTGTGCACGTGTTGCATTTATTTCTTCTAAAGAGCTACTTCTTAAAGGTGCTACAGAGGCAGCTGTAGGTAAGCATAGTAGTGTTCCTTCTGGTAAAATGTCTTTAACTCTTTCAATAACAGCTTGTCTTTTATTCAATGCTTCTTTATATTCGCTCATAGTAATTGTAGATGCCCACTCTAATCGTTCTTTTGGACCTGATGAGAGATTCGGACGGTATTTCCTTACCCAACCACCGTAACTTTCCCAAACTTCATATCCTTGAATAATCCTAAAAATTTCCGTCCATTCTTCCAAACCATTCGGACTCACTTTTATATTTTCAACTACTTCAAAATGTTGTTTAAGATGGTTGACAGCAGGCTGTAATGCCTCTACAACATCTTTGTTGATCGAATCAAAACAATCGTCAGCAATGAGCAACCTATTAAACGTCACTTTTTTACTGTCATTACCTAATACTTCTTTGGAAACCCGTCTAAAAACATCGGAATTTCTAGCAACATATCCGAGAACGTCCATGCTCTCACAATACGGAGCCTCTCCATCATTGGCAACACGTCCATAAGTAGGACGAATACCTAATACTCCATTGTAACTTGCAGGGACCCGAACAGACCCTAGGCAGTCGCTTCCGTAAGCAAAATCTACTAAACCTCCAGCTGTAGCTGCGCCCGTCCCGCTCGAAGACCCTCCTGTAAAGCGTCTTGGGTCGTGAGGGTTGATTGGAGAACCGTAATTCCAATTTTCACCACTTATACTGTAACAAAGCTCATCACAAATCGTTTTCCCAACTAAATCTGCTCCTGCAGATAACGTTTTAGTGACAATACTAGAAGTAAAATCATCTGGACCATTAGTCTGTAACCATTCTGGGTGGCCATTACTATAAGTGCTTCCTAAGATTTTAAAAACATCTTTAACTCCAAATACAAGTCCCTCGAGATTCCCTTTACCAGACCCTTTCAAAGCGATGTGGTTTTCACGAACAAACGACTGTAGCGCATCATAAGGTGGCTGATCAGAGACAGTTAAGCGAGCATTATTTAACATGTTAGTAGGAACCATATTTATCACCTTTCCTGAATTAGTAGTAGATAGAAACAAATCGTCTTATTAATCTCCCATTAAAACAGATGCCATCTTACGTGATAATTCATTTTGGACAATGACCTTACCATTTTTAATAACATAGCGGACTAAAGGTTGATCATTGATTAAATTGCTCAAATCATCACAATCGTAGATAACGATATCAGCATTCTTACCAACTTCTATGCCGTAAGTATCCCTGACCCCTATTGCCTTCGCTGCGTTATATGTGACCATATCTAATACTGCACGACGTTGATCCGCAGAACCCATTTGTTGTGAAACCTGCAATAAGTAGCCAACAGCGATTAAGTCCGCATTACCGAATGGTGTAAATGCATTGCGAATATTATTGGAAGAATAAGCAAGATTTACTCCACGCTCCATCATTGACAATACAGGTGCCATACCACGAGGAATATTTTTTCTCTCAGTGCGTCCCGTCATAAACATATCCGTTACTGGTAATGGAACGATTGAAACATCTGCTTTAGCAATTTTGTCAAAAATAGGTGCTGCCACTTCGGGATCAAGTGACCCTAATGTTGTAACATGTCCGATTGCAACTCTACCTTGATATCCTCGTTCGATTGTCATATCGCAAATTAACTCGATGCATGTATTTTGTGGATCATTCGCATCCGTACCAAAATCGGCATGCATATCAATCGGCAAGTTGTATTTTTCCGCCAAATCAAAAACGATTTCTAGTTGTTTTTTAGTATCTTCCATTGTTTTTTCACTATAAGGACAGCCGCCAACTACATCAGCACCCATTTTGATGGATTCCTCCATCATCTCCAGTACGCCTGGAGATTGAATAATGCCTTCTTGAGGAAATGCAACGATTTGCAAATCTAGTACTTCTTTATACTTTTCTTTTAAATCTAGAAGTACTTCTACTCCAAGTGTTTTCTCAAAAGGATCCACATCAGGATGCGCTCTCATTATTGTGGTCCCGTTTAACACCGACCATCTTAATACCTTTTCAGCTCGTTTTTTCACATCATCATATGTATATAATTTCTTTAATTCAGCCGTATTCTTCAGTGCTTCCTCTAAAGTACCTGATATATTAGGTTTGCGATCTTCAAGAAATGCTTTATCAGGATGGATATGACTTTCAATTAGAGTTGGTAATACAGCATTGCCTTTTGCATCAATTTCTTCTAAGTTATTGTCATTTTGAATGTGAGCGGCTATTTCTACAATTTTTCCGTCAATGATTTTGATATCTTTTTGAGCTTCACCATCTTTGATATGCGCATTTCGTATAATTAAATTACCCATGGAAAAATACCCCCTATAATTAATTAAATTCATGTATCTTACACAAAAATAAAGATTATATTGTGATATAAACTAAAAAAACTTCCTAAAAAAAGGGCCTGTCCCCCAGCTCGATAAAACTTTACCGAACTGGGGAATTGCCCTATAATTTTTTTAAAAAAAATTATCCAATTGATTGTCCACCATCAATTTTCATTTCAACACCATTGATATGCGTAGCTCTGTCACTTGCTAAATAGGCTGAAAAATAGGCAACATCTTCAGAGCGGCCAATACGTTCAGATGGAATACTAGCTATTTGTCGAACAACTGCAGGATGTTCTTGATCGATTGCATAGCGGACCATTGGAGTATCGGTTAATCCTGGACAAAGTGAAACAGCACGAATTCCATCTTTCGCATAATTGAAAGCAAGCTGTTTCGTGTATCCAACAAGTGCGTGCTTAGAAGTAATGTATGCTGCGTCTCCAACACCAGCAATTGTTCCTCCAATTGAAGCGACATTAATGAATGTTCCCTTCCCTTTTTCAAGCATATGTGGCAAAAGCGCATTTGTTAGTAAATAGACTGCTTTAACGTTCACAGCCATGATTCTATCCCATTCATCTTCAGTAATATCTAGAGATGCTTTAAAATCCGCCAAAATAGCGGCGTTATTCACACAAATATCAACTGTTCCAAACTCTTCAAGCGCTTTATTAATCATAATCTGAACATCTACTCTTTTAGAAATGTCAGCAATAATACTAAGTACAGTGCCATTCTGGTCTTTAATTAGTTTCTCTGTTTCAGCTAAACCTTCTGCATTCACATCGTTAAGGATTACCTTGGCACCTTCTTTTGCATACTCAATTGCCTGTGCTCTACCTAGTCCTGATGCAGCGCCTGTAATTAATGCAACTTTCTCTTGTAACAACATAATAACCCTCCTAAATTTATACCCTTACTTCCTATTTTTAAAATAAAAATAGGTTGTTGTAATTTTTTAATTAAATCACAAAACTATCCTAACAAAACATCAACACAGTATTAGCAAGAAAAAGCGAAACCGCTTTCAAACTTCTCTCCTTTTATTATATCTAGCCCTTTCAACAAGTTCTATATACTCAATGAACAAAAGAAACGAGCACAAACTATTTAACATGCATAACAATTTTAACATTACATTACTTTCTAACAAGACCTTTGTTCACTTTGAACAAAGGAAAACTATCATTTTATAAGAAATTGAATGAGGCCCTTTCAGCTGCAAGCATTAAAAGGGTGGCCGTCTATGTAAGGATAAGCACCGAGGAACAAGCAAGTGAGGGTTACAGCATAACTGCACTACTACAAACTTTACGTCAATATGCACAACTATATGGATGGGAAATAGCAGAGGAATACACGGAGGGTACGAAGCGAAGAAGGGGATTCTCAATACCCGCTTTCGACAAAGAATTATCCCCTTATTTACAACTTTTTTTGCCTCTATTTATGGTATGGTTCCCCTTTAATAATCCGAAATCCCCGATACACCTGCTCCAACAACACCAATTTCATCAACTGATGCGGGAACGTCATCTTTGAGAACGACAATAACTCATCCGCCCGTTTCAATACATCATTATGTAATCCGAGAGACCCACCGATGACAAAGGCGACTTTGCTTCGCCCGTACGTCATCAACGACTCCATCCCCGCCGCCAATTCCTCGCTCGTTTTCATCTTCCCCTCAATTGCAAGAGCAATGACGTACGCATCCGGATTAATTTTTGCAAGAATCCGATCGGCTTCCTTTTTCTTGACGATATCCATATCGGCTTCACTCAATGACTCGGGTGCCTTCTCGTCCGCCACTTCAACAAGATCAATTTTTGCATAGGCGCCGAGTCGTTTGGCGTATTCATCGATGCCCATTTTCAAATATTTTTCTTTTAGTTTGCCAACTGACACAATTGTAATATTCACAGGGTTGTCCACCTTTGCTGAAATGTTATACACAGAACTTATTCACATATCCACAGGAAAAACTATATATTGTGCCCGATTATCCGTTCGCCACAATATACGATGCGGGTGTGTCACAGTACTCGCATTTTGTGGATAAGTTTTTCTCTTCCTCGATTTTTTCCATGATCGGAAACGTTTCCTCTTTTGCGACAAACACGTCAAGTGCATGATTGATATGGGTTTCACAGCTAAATAATTTCATTATCCACACTTCCTTCATCATTTATTTTTTACACAATGTTATTCACAATTTCAACTTCTTATCCACATGTCGATAACTACTACAGAAAAAACAGGCAGTATAGCCGATGTTCTGCTATGCTGACTGTTGTGGATAAACTATATTACAGCCTTGTAAAGAGTGTAACATTGTATTCGGTTTTTCGCTTGCTTTCGTGCAAAATCCGTTAGAATGTATTGCCGTCGCGTAATTCCATCTCGATTTCAATCAGCTTACCGTCACGGTACACTTTCATCTTCATCGTGTCACCGACTCTTTTATCATTGTAGAGGTGTTTTCGCAAGCCGACCATGTCAATGATCTTCTTCCCGTCCATTTCCACAATGACATCATACTGCTTTACGCCTGCCGCTTCCGCTGGTGTGTTGCGGAATACTTGGGTGACGATGACTCCCCCAGCTATATCCTCCGGCAGTTTCAATACTCCTCTTCGTTCCGAGGAAGGCACATCTTCCAAATTAAAGAGGCTGACGCCCATTGTCGGCCGCTGAACCGTGCCGGTCGTTTCAAGGTCTTTAATGATCGGCACTGCAATATTGATTGGAATTGCTAGACCGATCCCTTCCACGGTCGACTCCGAAATTTTCATTGAGTTGATACCGACGAGTTGGCCCGCCATATTGATGAGCGCACCGCCTGAATTGCCTGGGTTGATGGCGGCGTCTGTTTGCAGGACGTCCGCCTGCCAGTCGACCGTCCCATTCTGATCGAAATCCATCGGAATCGATCGGTCCTTCCCGGAGACGATCCCCATCGTTACAGAACCTGCAAAGCCAAGGCCGAGCGGGTTACCAATGGCTATGACCGTTTCTCCACGCTTCAATGCATCCGAGTCGCCGAACTCGATAACTGTTTTAACATGGGACGCATCGATTTCCACGACGGCCAAGTCAGTCCACATATCGCTGCCGACAAGTTTTCCATCAGCCTTCGTTCCATCATCGAACGTAATTTCCAACTCTTCCGCGTTTTCCACGACGTGATGGTTTGTAACAATATAGGCTTTGTCGCCTTCCTTCTTATAGATGACTCCGGAACCGCTGCCTTCGCGCGTCCTTTCAGCCGACGACCAGAAGTCACGTACTGTCTGCAAATTGGTGATGCCAACAACCGTATCTGCGACATCAGATACAATATCGGTGACATCCGTATTAATATCCATGGATACCCGCTCGCTCGTCAGGTTGTTCTCACCTGTCGTCTCGCTGCCGACTTGTGGTGTCACTTTCTCCTTGTTGAAAGCAGAATTCATAAGGAACCAGACGATGAGCCCTCCGAGTATTGCACCGAAAAGGGCTGGCAGAAATCCGCCACGGCGTTTCGGCTTGGCTGGTCTTTCGCTGTATCTTGGCGGTTCTTCACGCCTTTCTGGTTCTTGGATGACCGGCTTTTCTTCCTCATTGCCGGGTCTTTGATTGAATTCGTCCATTCTCCTCTCCCTTTCTGTACACAGTTACACTCACTCTACCCCAATCCCGTTGTTTAAAATCAAAAAGCCTTACCCGAAGGCAAGGCTTTTGATGAACGATTTAGACAGTGATAAGCTCTGTCGGTTTTTCCGCGTCGGTGTCATGCAAATGCACGAATTCCCCCGTGCGGATCCCGCATGCTTCCAATGTTTGCGAAACACTCATCCTTGCGAGATCTTTCATATTATTGTCCTTGCTTAGATGCGATAAATAAATTCTCGTCTCTTTTTGGGCTACGACTTCACTCATTGCAACAGCGGCATCTTCATTTGACACGTGCCCCACGTCGCTAAGAATCCTGCGTTTAACGGACCATGGATAGCGTCCCATTTGCAGCATACTGACGTCATGATTGCTCTCGAACACAAATGCATCAGACCCTTGAATATGCCCTTTCATCCGGTCGCTCACATACCCCGTATCCGTGATAATCGACAGCTTGCGGTCGTTTTCATGGAAGACATAGAACATCGGATCCGCAGCATCGTGGGAAACAGCGAAAGACTGGATATCGAGCGAGCCGAACGACATGTTCGTTTCCATGTTGAAATGGAAACGTTGCTCCATCGGAATTTCGCCGACAAGCCCATTCATTGCAAGCCATGTCTTTTCATTTGCATAAATGGGCACTTTGTATCTTCGCGCCAGCACGCCAATCCCTTTAATATGATCGCTATGCTCATGAGTGACAAAAATGCCGTCCACTTGCGTCATGGAACGGCCAATACTTTCAAGCTGCTGTTCCATTCTTTTCGCACTAAGTCCTGCATCGACCAGAAAAGCATGCTTTTCTGTCTCTATATATATGGAATTGCCCGTACTACCACTAGCGAGCACACTGAAACGCATATGAAAAACTCCTTATTCTTCTTCATCCTCAACCTCATCGAGCTCTTCCTCTTCCATCTTTTCCAGGTGGAAGTCTATCACTTTTCCTTCAATGGCGTTGATGAAATGATTCTCGATGGTGCCATCCTTCAATTCTACACGAATATTCCATGTTGCGGCAAATACTTGGTTTTTCGTCGAAACGAGCGTCGCCGAGTAACCTGGTGTCACCTTCAGCACTTTTGAATCCTGCTTCAAATACCCCCGCGTAACTAGCGATCCTACCGCTTCATCCTGTGTCAACATGTCTCTTTTCAAGTTTTTGCTTGAGAACTCTTCCAGCATTCGCTGCTCGTAATGTGTTACTTCATAATTTTCGTCCCAATAAATCGTCAATGTGGCATTCGGACTATAGAAAATCGGTTCGCCATCCACTTTTTGAAAAAAGATGGCTTTCCGCTTTTCCTTATCCACTTCCCAGAACTCATATTCAGCTCCGTGCCATATATACTTCGCTAGAAAATCATTGAAATGATAATCCTCTTTTTCATTTCGGATGGATACCGGGATAATCATTTCGGATTCAATTGTTGTATTATCGACAATGACGATGGACTGGTCCTCCAAAGTCTCCAATTCTTCTTCTGAGAATGACTTCACATCAGCAAAGATGTGGGAAAAGTCATTTTTAACGACCTGTGGCAAATTGTACGTAATATTTTCTTGTTTCATCAAATCCTCAATGGAGGCTTTCCCCGCAACTTGCACATTTTGCGCCTCAGTACGCTGATTTAAATACAAGAAATAGAGGAATATATTCAATATCGAAAAGACGACGATGAATATCGTTTTTGTCTTATTCCAATCCAATTTGCTCACCCCCGCCTTGATCCTCAGCTGTATAAGAGAACCATCTACCTTTGATATAATAAAACCAGGCAGGCTCCATCACAAAAATCCGTTTTTCTAAATTATGTCTCATCATGTACCCTGTTGTAATTTCCTCGACCGTCCCGAAATCGATTTTTTCCGATTCCATCAGTTCGTTTGCTATGGCAGCACCCGAAGGAAGACTCACTTCTTCCTCATCCACCCCCACATCAAGTGTATAATAAGGACGGATATACTTAAACACCCGGTTCACGCCATAATACTGTGCAATTTCCGTTATGCCCGCTGGTTCCAAGACCGGATAGCCTTGAATGAACAACTGGAATCTCACATAATGAGAATAATGATTTATATACGAGAATCTGAACGAATCCGTCCAGCCACCATGCTCATTAATCGAGTCAATGACGTCTGTTAATAGGGTTGATGGTTTTACCTCTTCCCTGTTTTCCACAGCAGGATGGGCAAAGTTCAACATCTTCGATTCCGTATTTACGACCAAAAGCGCATGGTCATCACCAAATTCCTCACGTTTGCCATCCACCTGACTGCGTCTTACTGCATTCGGGTCATTGAATAAAGCATCACGGAAGCGGGTCGGACTTATTTCTTCCTGGTAATACACGATTTGATTCATCGTGACTGGTTCAGTAGGAACCGCCAAATAGACCGATTCCTGTACATTCACTTCAGTATAGGAAGGCAAATTTTCCCCTTCAATGACGATGTTACGATATGACGTCATCGTATCCTTCGGAGTTACTTTGCCATGAAAATGGGTTCCTGTCGCCCGGTTGATGAAATGCACTTCAAATGCAACTTCCTTCGGATTCCATTTGACGACAAGGCGGTCAAAACTGAATTCCGGAAGTCGAATATTGTCCTCAAAAGGTAAAATTTCTTCATACACAGGCAGCGGCACATCCCCTTGGAAATACAAGGTGAACTGATTCGTATCTTCGAAGAAGGCTTTCATCTGCCCCTTGTTCATCTCGTTTTGGCCGGGAACCAATTGCGTGACTTTCCAAGAGTTCATTTCCCTCATAATACTGTCGATCCGTATTTGATCGGTCGTTCCATTGAGTGATTCCTCATATTTAATGAGGATCTTATATGGCTTAATGATATCCTGCACTTTTCTTCGTTCGCCGATTGAAATATCGACGGTCGGCGATTGTTCAATCGTATCTAGTCGGGGCGAATACGTCCATATGGAAAAGGTGAATGTTATGCTCAACAGGACGAGCAATAGTAAGATAATCGATTTGACCGGTTCGATATACTTCAATCCCATTCACCTTCCTCTTGTTGTTCAAAGGGCAGCGTAAAGAAAATCGTCGTGCCTTTCCCTTCTTCACTTTCCGCCCATATTTCGCCGCCATGTGCAATGATCATTTCCTTGGCGATGGCAAGTCCAAGACCCGTTCCGCCCATCGCCCTTGATCTCGCGCGGTCCGCTCTGTAGAACCTGTCGAAAATGCGGTTCACATTCGCTTGCGGGATGCCCATGCCGTCGTCGGAAATCATCACTTTTATGAACGTTCCAGACGTCGTTACCCCAAAGCGGACATCTCCGCCATCCGGGGAATATTTAAGCGCATTCGAAATGATATTGTCGATTACCTGTGTCATCTTATCGGTGTCAATTTCGACGAATAGATCCTCGGAAGGTAACAATCGCTTGAAGTGAACGTTCTGTGACTTCGAGAATTCGAACCGCTCAATGATTGAGTTGAAGAAATGGTTGAATTCTACCCATTCGGTATTCAACTCATATTCTTTGCTATCCATCCTGGAAAGCTTCAATAAGTCATTCACAAGCCGGATCATCCGCTCCGTCTCCGTCTGCGTCACGCGAAGGAAGGAAGGGGCAATCTCCTCGTTCTTCCATGCACCTTCCGCCAATGCGTCCAAATAGCTGCGCATTGTCGTGAGCGGGGTACGAAGCTCGTGAGAAACGTTGGAAACGAATTCTCGCCTCTCCATGTCAATCTTCTCCTGTTCGGTATTGTCATGAAGGACGACAATGAGACCGTTCACGAAGCCCGTCTCCCGCTGCGTCACCGAAAAGGTCGCCCGTAGGATGTAAGGGACCTTCTCCGTACTGAAGTCGAGCGCGATTGAATCCTTCACTTGAATCAGGTCTTCAAACGTATATTCCTGCTCCAAGCCTAAGATGCTTGCAATCGGGCGGTTCAATACAAGATCGCGTGTCATCCGCAGCATCATGAGCGCAGAGTCATTGATTAGGCTCACCCTGCCTTTACGGTCCGTAGATATGACGCCATCCGTCATGTTTTCAAGAACCGAGGCGAGCTTTCTTTGCTCACTTTCCGTCGTTGACTGCGACTCTTGCAGCTGATTCGTCAAATGGTTGAAAGCGATTGCCAGCTGGCCCATTTCATCATTCCCGTATACGTGGACCTTCCTTGAGAAGTTCCCTTGCGCCATCGCTTGTGCCTGACGCCTCATATCCGAAATCGGCCTCGTAAAAGTCCTGGCGATGAAGATGCCGATAATAATTGTGATTGTTAACGAGACCGCCACTCCACCCGCAAGAATTTGGTTGATTTCATTGATCTGCTTGAATACTTTTTCGATATTTGCTGTCACATATAAAGTGCCAACGACTTCCAAATTATTATTCTTAATAGGCGTCACAAGCACCATGACACGTTCTCGTTTCGTCGGGTCATAGTTAATATTCTCGTAGACCGTTTCGGATGAGATCGATCTTCTCACACTGTCTTCCATTGATCGCTGGCCGACCAATGATTGATTGCCCAATTCGGAAGTTGCCAATATACGATACTTTGCATCGATGACCCTTATTTCATTTATATCTTCCGAATTAAAGCCCGAAAGGACGTTCCATAAGCTCTGTTCGAGCGGCGGATCGTCCGTAGTTGACCGGTCTTTTATCATTTCTTCACGGACGCTGAATTCAACAAGATTCATCCTGTCTCTGACGGATGTCGTGAAGTTATCTTTTAACGTCTGTTCAAGCTCCCTTGCAAAATAAAGCCCGATAATCTGCATCGCTACAAGGATGAGCATAATGTAGATGAGCACGAATTTTACATGGATAGACCGAAAAAACCCGACTTTCTGCATTTTCCTTACTCCTGTTCCGGATCACGCAAATAGTAACCGACTCCACGTCTTGTTACAATCCACGTCGGATGGCTCGGAGTGTCCTCGATCTTTTCGCGCAGACGGCGTATCGTTACGTCGACTGTCCGTACATCCCCAAAATAATCATAGCCCCATACCGTCTGCAACAAATGCTCTCTCGTCATTACTTGGCCGATATGTTTCGCCAAATAATGAAGCAATTCAAACTCGCGGTGCGTCAGTTCAATCGATTCTCCACGCTTTTGGACTAAATAGGCATCCGGTTGGATGACGAGGCTTCCGACTGTAATTTCATTTGTCGCCTCATCCTGCTCCTCCGACAACGTCTTCGAATGCCTGCGCAAGTTCGCTTTCACCCTTGCAATCAATTCGCGCGTGCCAAATGGTTTCGTCACATAATCATCCGCGCCTAATTCCAACCCTAGCACTTTATCAATTTCCGAGTCCTTCGCTGTAAGCATGATGATTGGGAAATCATATTTCTTCCTGACTTCCCTGCATACTTCCATGCCATCACGCTTCGGAAGCATTATATCGAGCAACATGATATCCGGCTGCACTTCTTCCACCTTCTCAAGCGCCTCTTCTCCGTCATAAGCGCAATAGACAGTAAAGCCTTCCTTCTTCAAATTGAACTCTAATATGTCAGCTATCGGTTTTTCATCATCTACGACTAAAATCGTTTTATTTTGCATCATTCATTCCCTTTCCCGCCAATTTGGCGCCTTACTTATTATCTTTTACATTCATAGTCCGTGCTTAGCTTGCAACTTGCCTTATTCGATTGTACGGCCTTTATTATACATTCTATTTCTTTAGCAAAAAACCTTCCAATCCAGACCTATACAAAATTAGAAAAAGAGACGGCAACAGAATACTGTAGCGTCTCCATTCCTTACTCTTTATCTTAACACACTCAACGGATTGATATTGGAACCGTTCTTATATACTTCAAAATGAAGGTGCATGCCTGTAGAGCGTCCTGTGGAGCCCATGACACCTATCTTCGCTCCTTGAGGAACTGTTTGCCCCTCTTTGACATCGATGGATGCCAGATGGGCGTATAACGTCTTATACCCATTGTTATGCGTTATGACGACTCGATTTCCGTATGTTCCATGGTACCCGGCATCCGTCACGACTCCATTGTCAGAAGCGAAAATCGACCTGGATGATGGACGTGCAATGTCAATGCCTTGGTGTACCCGGCCCCATCGTTTCCCCATTTTACTCGAAATGTATCCACCGTCTGCCGGCCACTTGAAGTTGCCTGTCCCACGTGAAGGGATTACCTTCGTTCCGACGACCGTCACTTCATGAACCGGCTCTTCCAGTACATGTTCCTCCGCTACAGATTTACCGATCACTTTCCCGTTCTTTTTGCGGATCAAATGCGTGACCGATTTCTTGCCATCTGTTCCTTTTTGTTTAATTCTCTTTTCACCTTTGAATTCTGATTCGTCTTTTTCGGTCAGTTTCTTGAACTGGATCGGGGCAATCTCTTTTGATTCATAGTGAGCTTCAACTTCTATGTAGGGCTCGAGGGCTGTGACGTTCAGCTCTTGGCCTATTTGAAGAACTGCATCCTCTGTAATCCCCGGATTGATTTCCATCAGTTTCACTGTCGACATATTGTGTGCACTGGCGACTTTCCCTAATACGTCCCCTTGCTGGATAACGTATTTCTTCTCTTCCAATGTGCCTTTATTCAACAAGGTGATTGCTTCTTCCACGCTTCGGACCTCTTCAGGTGCCGTTTGTCCCTCGGCCGCCTGGATGTCAGCGCTGAATTGAATATCAGCAAGTCTAGTTTCATTTTCCTTTAACGGTGGTAAAGGTTCAGTAGTTTGTTGGCGGGCTTCGAATTCTGCAAGCTCCTGCTCGGTGACTGTTTGCAGTGTAATCTCTTGGATCACTTTTTCAAAATCGGCCATATCTTTGACGTAGAGTGCTGTCTCTTCATCAATTTGGACACCGATCGCTTCCGCCTCCACGGTTAGCAAGCCTTGAAGTTTTCCAAGGACCTTTTCATCGTCTGTTCCGATTGAAAACACCCTTTCCGGCACGACAGACAACTCAGTCCCGATTGTCAATGGGAGATCTTCGTATTCGGAGGCCGCTTTCTTCAATTCTTCTTGTTTAAGCTGTTCGATCTTTTTTTCATCGGATAGCATCCCGACATATTCACTGTCCGAGTAGACATGGTAGATTGTATGGATTGAGGAGTCTTCCACTTTTTCTAGTGAAAAACCGGAGCTCATGCCGATACCTGCAAAGAATACCGTAATGATGCCGACCTTTTTAACTTTTTTATATAGGGTACTTCTATTCTGTTCTTTCGTGGTTTTTTGTTTCTTGCAAAACATCGTTTAATACTCCTTCCGACTGGCAACTGCTACAAGAGGCCTATCATACTGAAAGATTTTTCACGCCCCTTCAATTTATCATATCAACTAACTTGCTTGTTATTTTACGGCCATTTGTAATGAACTTGTAGTATTGCAACCAATTATTCCTTATTAAATTCCATATGTTAGTTATAAATGAGGGGAATTCCAGCGGGGAAAATAGTCTTACATTCTTGAGATTGCACCGGATTTGCGTTTCAGTCGGACGCTTTCCGCGGGCACGGCTTCAATCTCCTCGGCTTTGCCTGCGGGGCTTTCAGCTCGTGCTGTTCCCGCAGGAGTCGCCGCCTTCCACTCCAATCCTAAGACAATAAAAGAAGCGAATGGGGAAAACTGAAAACCCATTCGCTTCTCTTTTTGAATTATTGATAGGACGGGGCTTCGTGTTGGCTCCAGTCGATGTTGAGGAACTTATTGAACTCCTTGGCGAAAGCTAGAGTGACGGTACCGGTTGGGCCGTTCCGCTGCTTCGCTATGATGATTTCAATCATATTCTGATTCTCTGTTTCTTTATCATAGTAATCTTCCCGATAAAGGAAAGAAACGATATCCGCATCTTGCTCGATACTTCCCGATTCCCTCAAGTCGGACATCATCGGCCGCTTGTCTTGACGCTGCTCTACGCCACGGGAAAGCTGGGAGAGTGCGATGACCGGGATCTTCAATTCCCGGGCAAGCGCTTTTAAGGAACGGGATATTTCGGAAACTTCCTGCTGACGGTTCTCGCCGGAACGGCCGCTTCCCATGATAAGCTGCAAATAATCGATCATAATCATGCCTAAACCATGCTCTTGCTGAAGTCGTCGGCACTTGGAGCGGATTTCGTTAATCCGGATGCCCGGGGAGTCGTCAATGAAGATTCCGGCGTTGGACAGGCTTCCCATCGCCATCGTCAATTTCCGCCAATCCTCTGCTTCCAAGTTCCCTGTACGCATCACTTGCGCGTCAATATTTCCTTCCGCACAAAGCATACGCATGACGAGTTGTTCCGCACCCATCTCCAAACTAAAAATCGCAACGTTTTCATCTGTCTTCGTCGCCACGTTTTGGGCGACGTTCAAGGCAAACGCCGTTTTACCGACGGAAGGACGGGCGGCAACGATGATCAGGTCATTCCGCTGAAAGCCGGCCGTTATCTTGTCAAGGTCTCGGAACCCGGTCGGAATGCCAGTCACTTCGCCTTTTCTCGTATGAAGAAGTTCGATATTGTCGTATGTTTCCACAAGGACATCTTTAATGTGCTTGAAATCTCCGGCATTTTTCCGGTTGGAAACTTCCATGATCCTTTTTTCAGCTTCGGAAAGGACTGCTTCAACTTCATCCTCTTTTGTGAAACCTTCCTCGACGATATTGGTCGCCACTCGGATGAGCCGTCTCAGAATGGATTTCTCTTCGACAATCTTGGCATAATACTCAATATTCGCCGCCGTCGGTACGGCATTTGCAATTTCGGTCAAATATGAAATGCCACCGACATCTTCTAATTCCTTTTTGGCGGAAAGCTCTTCGGTAACCGTGACGACGTCAATCGCTTGTCCTTTGTCGCTCAGGATTAGCATCGTGTCAAAGATCTTCTCGTGCGCCGTTTTGTAAAAGTCATCCGGGCGAAGAATTTCCGAAGCCGTAATCAGCGCTTCCGGTTGCAGGAAGACTGCACCAATGACGGATTGCTCAGCTTCGTTGTTATGCGGGGGAACGCGATCATACATCTGGTCCATCATTATCGCTCCCTATCATTCTTCGGTTACATGGACTTTAAGCGTAGCGGTAACTTCCGGGTGCAGTTTGATCGGCACATTTGTATAGCCGAGAGCCCGTATTGCATCAGGCAGTTCCATCTTACGGCGATCCACTTTGATTTTATGATTTTTCTCGAGAGCGTCAGCAATTTGCTTCGTTGTGATCGAACCGAAGAGGCGTCCACCTTCTCCGGATTTCGCTTTCATTTCCACAGTCGTCTCATCGATGAGTTCTTTCAGCTTCTTTGCTTCAGCCAGTTCCGCCGCCGCGTCTTTCTCGGCACGCTTCTTCTGACCTTCAAGCTGGCTTAAGTTTGCAGGTGTAGCTTCAATGGCCAATTTGTTTTTCAACAGGTAGTTTTGCGCATAGCCGACAGATACTTCTTTCACTTCGCCTTTTTTACCTTTGCCTTTAACATCTTTCAAAAAAATAACTTTCATAATCATTTTCCCCCTTCATTTTTATCTTCTATAGCGGATTTCAATAAATGCTCCGCTTCTTCTATCGTTTCCACTTCAAGCTGGCAGGCGGCATTCGTCAAATGCCCACCACCGCCAAGCTCCTCCATGACGAGCTGTACATTAAGCTCTCCAAGGGATCTTGCACTGATGCCGATTTTCCCGTCCGAGCGGGAAGCGATGACGAACGAGGCGATGACCCCTTGCATCGTCAGGAGAATATCTGCTGTCTGTGCAATCAGAACTGAACTATAGACGGTGCCTTCCTCCCCTTTTGCAATCGCGATGCCAGAAGAAGTAAGCTCCACCGTTTCGATCAGTTTGGACCGCTGAATATATGTCCCGATATCTTCCTTCAGCAATCGCTGTACAAGCACTGTGTCGGCGCCGTTTGTCCGTAAATAGGAAGCCGCCTCGAAGGTTCTTGATCCCGTCCTCAGCGTAAAGCTTTTCGTATCGACGACAATCCCTGCGAGCAACGCAGTTGATTCGAGCATCGTCAGCTTTTCATGCTTCGGCTGATATTCCACAAGCTCTGTCACAAGCTCGGCTGTCGATGAAGCATACGGTTCCATATAGACGAGCATCGTATTATTAATAAATTCCTCGCCTCGTCGATGATGGTCGATGACAACGACCTTTTCGGCCTTATCGATCAATCGCTCATCGATGACCATACTCGGTTTATGCGTATCGACGATGACAAGAAGGGATCTCTCTGTCAGCATCGATAACGCGGTTTCCGGATCGATAAATTGGGCAAACAACTCTTCGTCTTTTTTAATTTCTTCCATCAGGCGGGTCACGCTGCCATCGAGCTCGTCAAAGTTGAGGACAACATGGCCTTCCACGTTATTCATTCTAGCCATCTTCCGAACCCCGATGGATGCTCCAATTGCGTCCATGTCGGGCATTTTGTGGCCCATGATAACCACTTTATCGCTGCCTTGGATCAAATCGCGTAAAGCGTGTGAAATGACCCTGGCACGGACACGGGTCCTCTTTTCCACCGGATTTGTCTTGCCTCCGAAAAATTTGAGTTTGCCATCCTTATGCTTAATGGCGACCTGATCGCCTCCGCGACCGAGTACGAGATCCAGACTGGATTGTGCGAGCTCTCCAAGCTCTGTCAGCGAGGCGGAGCCGGTTCCGACACCGATGCTAAGCGTCAAGCTTGCATTGTGCTTAGCGGTCTTTTCCCGTATATCATCTAATATCGAAAACTTCGCCGTTTCCAACTTGGACAGGATCGCTTCATTGAAAACCGCTAAAAAACGATCAGATGCAATCCTTTTTACAAAGATGCCGTTATCCAATGCCCACTGATTCACTAGTGATGTGACAAGCGAGTTGAGATTGCTCCTCGTCTGGTCGTCCATCGTCTGGGCAAGCTCGTCGTAGTTGTCGATAAGCATGACTCCGAGCACTGTCCGGTCTTGATAATAGAGAGATTCGATCTCCACTTTTTCAGTGATGTCGAATAAATAGATCAGTTTTTCCTCAGCCCTGTAAATGACTTGATATGTTGAAACACCGACCTTCAATGTCGTTTTCTGTCCTTCATTTTTAATAACGGATTGAAATGCTTCGGATAGCTGGAACAATTCCTCCCCAATAAGCGTCTCTTTATCAAAGATATTGACGGCATACGGGTTCGCCCATTCGATAATCTGTTTTTCATTAAAAAGGATAATGGCGATCGGCAGCTCGAGCAGCGCCTCTTCCCCAACCTTTTTCATGCGATAGGAGAGAGATTCGATATGCTTTTCCGTCTCGACATACGTCTGCTCTTCAAGCTTCCAGGCGATGCCTGCTGCTATCGTGAAAGGGATCGTAAATAAAAGGCCCTCCCAGAAATTCGATAGGAATAAAAGGACGGCCGCTATCAATCCAAGGAGAGATATGACAGTCAGTGGGTATCGGATAGCTCTTCTTCTAAAAATTGACCTCATTGTCTCATCCCCTTACTTCAAGTTGTCTTTTCCGATCCAAGCACGGATATTCACGCCTATATCAAGTATGCCAAGAAGTGTGGTTATTGGACTGAAAAGCAATGCGAAAATCGTGGAAAGTACCGTGACAATAGCCGGTACTTTCATTTTGTACATAAAGTAGTGAATCAATGCGAGCCCTTGCAATAGCAAGAGGAATCGTAAAATGATTGTCGCATTTACATATAGCAAGTAAGCCGAAGACTCCGGTTTCAAGTCCATCATCCATGGAAGTAGAATGATGAGCCCATAGATGAAAATGGTGATGACGGGCAGCCTCATCTCCCGGAATGGTGGAAACGTAGGCACTTGATGGCCAAGTCGGCGGAGCATCTCGAAATTGGGGATTACCATAATGAACGTAAAACCATATACCGCCAGGATGAACATAGCTGGAATTGCAGACCGGTACATAGTGAACGCTTCTTCTACTATCATTTCGTAGTTCCCCGGCAATGCTCCCAAGCTTTCGAGCGACGCCTTGAATTGCGTCTCCGCCTCTTTCAGCATCGTCATCAGACTATCGATTGCATTGACTTCGAAAACAATCGCGGCTATGAGATAAACCAATGCGCCTGTCACGATGAAGAAGAGTCCCGTTGCCATGAACGTGTACAGCTTTGATTTGCCCAAAAGCACCGATTCGGCAACGAGGAAGGCGAGCACCCCGAACATCAATGCAAAAGGCATTAACAAAATGCCTCCAACGATCAGGGACAGAATACTGCCGCCAATGACAACGAAAATCGTCGAGCTCCTATCGTAGCGCAGCCGATAAAGTATGATTGGCAATGGAATGAAAATCATTATGATACTTCCGAGGAAAGGGACATAAGCGGCCCCTGCCAGGAGTATCGTGAACAATGCGAGCATCATCGCACCGTATGTTATTTTTTGTGATTGGTCCTGCATCATTCAGTTCCTCCGTCCAGTCAATGGACTTAATATTGTCTATCTCCTCAAACAAGTGAGTTCTTATAATTGTATCATGATTACTGCCGATTAACCAAAGGGCAGTATGGCCTCTCAGCTTTGGACTTTTTACATACATACCGGTATTTCGATAGCACCGGCAACCTTCCTTAGAGCAAATACGCATAAATTCTTCTAAACGCGCATAAACGTCTCTAAATACGCATATTTCCCAGGAAACGCTCATAACTGTCCATAAAAACGCATAAATCGATTTATTTACGCATAACGAACGTTCCTACTCCGATAGGTTTGTTGATTGTCAACGGCATTGGGCGCGAGTTTGTTAGGCTTGGAAACGATAGCCGTTCCGCACCCATAAGACATGCTGTTAGCCAGGAATGTATTTGGATAACCATCGTGACCAATGCATTTGACAACTATTCATGTGTTGTAATCAATTCAAAAAACCGCCTTGGGACCGGGGATGCCGGTATCACAAGGCGGTTAAAAAAGTATAATTATCTTTCTTCCGAAACGAACGGAAGAAGTGCCATAATACGAGCACGTTTAATAGCAGACGTTAATTTACGTTGATATTTCGCGCTTGTACCAGTTACACGGCGAGGTAAGATCTTTCCACGTTCAGAAACGAATTTCTTAAGTAGATCAGTATCTTTATAATCGATATTTGTAATGTTGTTCGATGTAAAATAGCAGACTTTACGACGTCTGCGACCTCCACGGCGTGGTGCCATATCGCTTTCCCTCCTTACTTTACGTTACCGACAATCATTCATCAGAACGGCAGATCGTCATCCGATACTTCAATCGGACCGCTGCTCGTACCGAATGGATCGTTGTCAGTACGTGTATAGTTTTGTTGAGCTGGTTGTTGATATTGCTGGTTCGGCTGCTGATTCTGATAATACGGTTGTTCGTTCTGTGGTGCTCCACCATAAGCAGCTCCGGATCTCTCAGCATTTGCACTGCGCGGTTCAAGGAATTGCACGCTGTCCGCTACGACTTCTGTCATGAAGACACGCTTGCCATCTTGTCCATCGAAGCTGCTCGTTTGGATACGGCCTTCGATTCCAGCAAGACTTCCTTTACGTAAAAAGTTCGCAGTGTTTTCCGCCTGCTTCCTCCAAGTGACACAGTTGATGAAATCAGCTTCACGCTCGCCCGATTGGCTCGAGAATGTCCGATTCACCGCTAGCGTAAAGCGTGTTACCGCAATTCCGCTCTGTGTGTACTTGAGTTCAGGATCTTTTGTCAATCGGCCAACTAAAACGACACGGTTAATCATCAGAATGCAACCTCCCTCATCATTTTCAAGTTTCACCTATTAACGGTAGTGCATTTCGTTCTTATATGGATTAGTTGTCCAGACGAACAGCCATATGACGAATGATATCTTCGTTGATGTTCGCAAGACGATTGAATTCATCGATAGCTTCAGTTCCTGCGTTTAGTGTTACCAATTGGTAGTAGCCTTCACGCAAGTCGTCGATTTCGTAAGCAAGACGACGCTTGCCCCACTCTTTCGACTCGATGATTTCCGCTCCGTTTGAAGTTAGGATGTCATCGAAACGAGTGATCAATGCTTTTTTTGCTTCATCTTCTACTGTTGGACGGATGATGTACATGATTTCGTACTTTCTCATCTTTAGTCACCTCCTTATGGACTTTGGCCCACTTGTTACGGCGGGCAAGGAGTAAGTAATTTTTATTACTCACATCATCATATTTTAACATGATGTCTTCAGGTAATCAACTATTATTGATGTGAATTAAATAATTTCACATAAATAAATAGTTCTTGCTAACCGGATTTCCGTTACAGGCGGACGCTTTCCGCGGGCACGGCTTCAATCTCCTCGTCACTGCGTTCCTGCGGGGCTTTCAGCTCGTGCTGTTCCCGCAGGAGTCGCCGCCTTCCACTCCAATCCTTGGCAATTCTTTTCAATTTATAAATCCAACATATTCGCTTCGTGTATACTTATTAGTAAGAGGTGATGATTTAATGGAAGACTTCTCTGGACCGGATAAGATAATTGAGATTGATTTGCCGAAGGTGGCTAAGAGTGGGTTGTGGGTGACGTTTTTGACGCTCATTGGATTGCTTGTTGTAGATGGTCTTATTTATCAGGAACTATCTTTTACATTCACCGTTTGGAATGTTCTGTTTTTTGTTGGTGGATATGTGCTCTTGATTATTCTTCATGAGCTTTTTCATCTGCTTGGTTTCAGGATGTTCGGTAACGTGCCTTGGAAGAGCATGATTGTTGGAATGAATCTCAAATTGGGTATTGCTTATGCAACGACTGATCGCCTAATGACGAACAAGGCTATCCAAAAAGCTTTATTGCTTCCTTTTTGGACTACTGGCGTAGTACCCGCTATGATCGGACTTGTTACAAGCAACGGTATTTGGCTTGGGCTAGCCGCTTTTCTGATTGGCGGTGCTGCTGGTGACTTTGCGATGTATAAGGAGCTGCGGAAACTTCCGGATGATTGGCTAGTAAAGGATGATCCCGAGAAGCCGAAGCTATACTTATTTAAGCCAGGACGCAATATACAGTAAAACAACCGGAAAAGGATGTCCTTCTCCGGTTGTTTTCATTTATTTATACGTTAAATCTAAACAACATGACGTCCCCGTCTTGGACTACGTATTCTTTTCCTTCTAGACGGACTTTGCCTGCTTCTTTGGCAGCTGCCATTGATCCGGCTTCTACTAGCGCATCATAAGAAACAGTTTCTGCACGGATGAAACCACGTTCGAAGTCTGTATGGATAACGCCTGCACATTGTGGCGCTTTCATCCCTTTACGGAATGTCCATGCGCGGACTTCTTGGACACCTGCTGTGAAGTAAGTTGCAAGGCCTAATAGATGATAAGAAGCTTTGATGAGTTGATCTAGGCCAGATTCCTTTATCCCTAATTCTTCAAGGAACATTGCCTTCTCTTCATCATCCAATTCAGCCATTTCTTCCTCAACTTTTGCACTTACGACAATCACTTCCGCATTATCCTTCTTGGCAAAGTCGCGGACCATTTTGACATACTCGTTCTCTTCTGCATTGGCAATTTCATCTTCCGAAACGTTTGCGACGTAAAGCATCGGCTTGATTGTCAACAGATGCATCCCTTTGATGAGTTGGAATTCTTCCGGTGTCAATTCGACGGAGCGGGCAGGCTTTTCATTCTCGAAAGCTTCTTTTAGCTTCAGCAAGACCGGTTCCTCAGCCATGGAATCCTTATCTTTTTGCTTCGCCATTTTGGATACACGAGTCAAGCGTTTTTCCACGCTTTCCATGTCAGCAAGGATTAGTTCCAAGTTGATGACTTCAATATCGTCGATCGGATTCACTTTCCCTGATACATGAGTAATATTTTCATCGTCAAAACAACGGACGACTTGGCAAATCGCATCGACTTCGCGGATATGAGAGAGGAACTTATTTCCTAGTCCTTCCCCTTTACTCGCCCCTTCAACAATCCCTGCAATATCTGTAAATTCAAAAGCTGTCGGAACTGTCTTTTTTGGTACGACAAGCTCAGTTAATTTTTGAAGCCGTTCATCCGGCACTTCTACGATTCCGACGTTTGGATCGATCGTACAGAACGGATAGTTGGCAGCCTCTGCTCCCGCCTTCGTTATTGCGTTGAATAGAGTCGACTTCCCGACGTTCGGTAGACCGACGATTCCAGCTGTTAACGCCATTTATTTCCCAACCTTTCATATAGGTCAATTTCATAATCATCTTTGCAACTCTTCTATTATAAGAATAGTTGGCGTTCCTGTCTAATTTTGTTCTGCTTCCGCCTTGACGAGAACTTTCTTCATCTTCTTTGCAAATTCATTCCGTGGAATCATTACACTATGGCCGCACCCTTCGCATTTTATCCTGATGTCAGCGCCCATCCGGATGATTTTCCATGCATTCGTTCCGCACGGATGCGGTTTTTTCATTTCCACGACATCATTCAAATGAAACTCTTTCTCCACCGTCCATCTCTCCTTGCTCACTTATTGGTTATTAAATGATTTTGAAACAAGTATAGGATATGGAATCTCGATTCCTTCCTGCTCCAAATGTTTTTTTATCCCCATGCTAATATTCCTTGCAATGTCATAATGACGCATCGGCTTCGTTTCAACGATGATCCGTTCAATGACTGAGTCTTCCGTGAAGTCATGGGCACCGATCAATTTCGGCTTTCCTAGAAGGTCGGGGTTGTCCTTACTCATCGAATCCAAAAATGCATCGATCGCCTTTTCGACTTTTTCGATGCCGAGTTCAAATGGAATGGTGACATCGACAATCGCCAAAGAATTTTTCAAAGAATAATTGACGACTTGCGTGATAGTACCATTCGGTAAAATGAAAAGCTCTCCGGTGAAGTTTTTTATTTTCGTTGTCCGTAAACCGATCTCTTCTACCTTACCTTCGGCAGTTCCGATTTTGACGTAATCTCCGACTGAAAATTGGTCTTCGAAAAGGATGAAGAATCCTGAAATGACGTCCTTCACGAGGCTTTGCGCTCCGAAACCGACAGCGAGGCCTAGTACCCCTGCTCCCGCTAGAAGCCCTTTCACGTCGATATTAAACTCCTGCAGGATGGATAGGATTGCTGAAAAATAGATAACATAGCTAAGCGTGTTCTCGAGCAGCTTGAGCAAAGTCTGTTCTCGCCGCTCTTCTTTCCGAATCGGACCCTTTAATTTGATTTTGAAGATCTTTCGAATAATATATTTGCCGACTTGTACGACAATAATTGAGATTGCGATGATAATGGCAATCCTTACGGCAATAATTCCGAAATCGATCCACGTTTGTTCTGAGAAGATGAATCTGCCGATTTTTTCGGTTTCTTCATTTATGAGCACTTCTTTAATACCTTCTGTTTGCTTATTCGTCATCCGCATCATGCCTTTCCGTATAAATCCTCATGAAGCCGCGTATACTGCTACACAATCAATTCATTGTGGACTATTAATTAGAATGGAGTTTTGTCATGCATTCAGCACTTTCCACTAATTATGATTACCGTCTTCACTATAATGAAACAGGTGCTGTTTGGAAGCTCAGCACATTTTTCCTTGAACATATCCCCTTTCACGAGGAGTCTTTAACCTTCTTTTGCATTGGAACGGACCGATCCACTGGAGACGCATTAGGACCGTTAACCGGTTCCCATTTGGCCGAATCTTTATTGTTTCCTTTTCATGTCGTCGGGACTTTGGAAAAGCCATTGCATGCCCTTAATCTACAACAACAATTAGATGAACGGCTAGCGATGAACCCTTCCCCTTTCATCGTCGCAATCGATGCTTGCTTAGGTAGAAGCGATTCCATCGGCCACTTGCTGTTCCATCGTGGTCCGCTCTATCCCGGTAAAGCGGTCGGAAAAGAATTGCCCCCTGTCGGTAATTTATCCATCAAAGGGGTCGTCAATATTTCGGGTTTCATGGAACAGGCCGTCCTGCAAAGCACTCGGTTGCATCTTCCTTTTGAAATGAGCCGAGTCATTTCCCGCTCCCTTCAATTAGCCTATGGAAGATTTAAAACAGGAAATGAACGGTTGTTACAATAATACCGACGACAAAGATTCCCGGGATGAGGTTCGCCACTCGGATTTTCGTAATGCCGATCAAGTTCAATCCAATTCCGACGATCATTAAGCCGCCCGTCGCAGTCATTTCGGAAATAAAAAATTGCAATAGCTCATCTGGCACAAAGCGGCTAATTTGCGTCGAAAATAATGTAATGAGTCCTTGGTAAAGAAAAACAGGGACCGCAGAGATCATGACGCCAATGCCAAGCGTGGAACTAAGGATGACAGATGTGAATCCATCGATGATGCCCTTCATGATCAACACGTCATGGTCGTTCCGTAAGCCGCTGTCTATCGCTCCAATAATGGCCATTGAACCGACAACGAAGATGAGCGTTGCCGTGACAAAACCTTGCGCAATGCCTGGTCCTTCTTTTTTCGAAGGAAATTTCCGCTCAATCCAATTTCCTAATTCGTTGATTTTATTGTCCAGGTCCATCCATTCCCCAATGATTGCTCCAATGACGATGCTAATGATCACAATCAATATTTGCGTGCTTTCGAATATCATTTGGATACCGATTGCCGCGACCGCTAATCCGATTCCATACATAACGGTCTCTTTCATCCGTTCCGGGATGTTATATAAAAAACGGCCAAGTAGAGCCCCTATTATTATTAACAAGGCATTGATAATCGAACCAAGTAATATCATCGTTTTTCACTTCCATCTGCTAAAAATAATACCTATTTTGCATAGAGCAAAATAGGTACAGGCTTATTCATTCAATAGATCTAGGATTCTTTCAAGATCCTCTTCTGTGAAAAACTCGATCTCAATTTTACCTTTGTTCTTCGATTTCTTTATCGTTACATTGGTGCCGAAATATTCTCTCAAGTGCGATTCTTGCTCTTCCAAGAAAATGTTTTTCTTTTCCGGCTTTGTTTCACGTGGAACATTTTCATTTAACCTGTGAACCAACTTCTCTAATTGACGGACGTTCAAACCTTCATTGATCGTCTTTTCGGCAATCAACAATATTTGTTCCTTCTTTCGGAGACCAAGCAAAGTACGTCCATGTCCCATCGAGAGTTTGCCCTCTGTTATCAAAGTTCGGACCTTATCAGGCAAGCTGAGTAGTCGGATATGGTTTGCTATATGAGGACGACTTTTCCCTAGTCTGAATGCAAGTTGTTCCTGCGTAAGACTTAGATTATCCATAAGCTTTTGATAAGCTTCCGCTTCCTCGATTGGCGTCAAATCTTCACGTTGCAAGTTTTCAAGAATCGCCATTTCCATCGATTCTTCATCTGTCAGTTGACGGACGACTGCTGGAACCTCAGTTAATCCTGCCATTTTGGCAGCTCTGAAACGTCTTTCCCCAACTACAATTTCATACATCGTCCCTACTTTCCGGACAATGATCGGCTGTAAAATTCCATGCTCCTTAATCGACTCACTTAATTCTTGGATTGCATTCTCGTCAAATATCTTCCTAGGCTGATACGGATTCACTTTAATGCTTTTCAATCGAATATTCTCGATTGACTCTGCTTTTGTTAAAGACTCATCGGGAAATAAAGCGTTCAACCCTTTTCCAAGACCTTTAGCCATTGTGCACCACTTCCTTTGCCAGCTCTAAATATACTTCTGCGCCTCTCGATCTTGAATCATAAATGATGATTGGTTCTCCATGGCTTGGCGCTTCACTCAGACGTACATTTCGTGGAATGATCGTTCCGTACACTTTATCTTGAAAATACTTCTTCACTTCATCAATAACTTGAATTCCTAAGTTTGTTCTCGCATCGAACATTGTCAATAACACGCCATCAATTGTCAGGCCTTCATTCAAATGCTTTTGGACGAGCCTGATTGTACTTAATAATTGGCTTAGCCCTTCCAAAGCGTAATACTCACACTGAACTGGTATGATGACCGAATCTGCAGCGGTCAATGAGTTGATTGTCAATAACCCTAAAGATGGTGGGCAATCGATGATAATATAATCATACAATTCCTTTGCCTCTTGGATCGCATGTTTCATCCGTACTTCTCTAGAAATGGTTGAAACCAATTCAATTTCCGCACCTGCCAATGAAATAGTCGCAGGTACGATAGACAAGTTTTCCATCTTCGTTTGGTGGACGACTTCATTTATGTTAACGTCATCGATTAACATATCATATATGCACTGATGCACGTCACCTTTATTGACCCCTACCCCACTCGTTGCATTCCCTTGTGGATCGGCATCTATTAACAAGACCTTTTTGCCGATATGTGCAAGGCAAGCACTAAGATTTACCGAAGTGGTTGTCTTACCAACTCCTCCTTTTTGATTGGCAATGGCTATAATTTTACCCACACTTGCACCTGCTTTCTCACTCATCTATCAAAAAGCTATCTTTAATAATGAATAGATTCATTCTATTTCGTTCACTCTTTACTAGTTTATCAAAAAAACGTTGGCCGTGGTAATGTATAGCGCAAAAAAACTCCTGCTCCAGTCAAGCAAGAGTCATCTCGCACATTTTACGAGAATGCTATGTTGTTTTATTATTTCTTTTTCGGTATTTTAACTGTGATTGTATAAAATTCCTCTGTATCTTCTTCTTCTGTTTTTACATTGATGCCGCTTTTCGTAACAAGCGCCAGTGATTGCCGAATCGTATTTAGTGCAATTCGGACATCTTTGCTGACCGATTTCCTCTTAACGGCTTTCTTCTTTTCCTTCTCTTCTTCAACGGGGTTTAACGCTTGTTGAATTCGTTCTTCCAATTGCTTTACATTGAGCTGCTCATCAATCGCCTCTTGGAATAGCTTATGCTGCAATTCAGCATCCTTCACGGAAATTAAAGCCCTCGCATGTCTTTCGGATATTTCCTTCGTAAGGATACTGTTCTTGATTTCATCCGGAAGTTTCAACAAACGCAACTTATTGGCAACGGTCGATTGCCCTTTCCCAAGCCTTTGCGCTAGGGCTTCTTGGGTTAAACCATGTAACTCCAATAACTTTTCATAAGCGTATGCTTCCTCGATTGCCGTTAATTCTTCACGCTGCAAGTTTTCAATCAATGCTATGGACGCTGTTTCTTTATCGTCGAGATCACGAATAATGGCTGGGACTTCTTCCCAACCTAGTTTTTTCATTGCACGAAATCTTCGTTCACCTGCAATGATTTCATATCCATCGTCACTTTTTCTAATGACAATCGGTTGAATCACTCCATGTGTATGAATTGTGCGCGCAAGCTCTTCAATTTTCTCTTCAGAAAAAATGGTTCGAGGTTGATATTTATTCGGTTTAATTAAATCAATCTTTACTTGATCGACTTTCTCTTGTGGAGTTTTATCTATGTTCTGTAAATCAGGTTCTTTTTCTCCACTACCAAAAAACCGTGAAAACGTGTTTTTCATCGCCGGCACCCACCTTTACAAAACTGCTCATCATTAATAGCTATTTCGTCATATCTATTATATATCCTCTTTATTACTTATTAAAGAGTAGATTCAATGAGATTACAATACTATAATTTGATTTTCGCTTCAGTCGGACGCTTTCCGCGGTAGTAGTGTTACAACCTGCTCGTAACGCTTCGCTTTTACTCTCAAACGCCTTTCTTCGTAAAGGCGTTCGCTGGAGTCGCCGACTTCCACTTCAATCAACGGAGTCTGCCAATAAAAATCCTTGTAATGAAAAGATAATATAAAGATAGGCGCTATGGTTTTTTTACAGCGCCTGTTCTTCATTTTTATTTGGATAAGAATTCACTGACAAGTAGGAAATGTTTCACGTGAAACATTTATTTGATTGGCGTTTTATTCGGGATGCCTGGCTTTCGAGGGTATTTCTTAGGTGTTTTTTTGATTTTGTTCAAGATGAATATGTTTCTTTCACTTTCCTCCATTGGCAAATCGAAAGAAAACTTCTCAACGAGTTCCGCTCCTAGCACGTGGATTGCTTTTTTGGCATCTTGTAATTCTTCTTCCGCAGCTGCACCTTTCATGGAAATGAAAATTCCGCCCTCTTTCACAAGGGGTAGACATAGTTCTGAAAGGACAGATAAACGGGCAACTGCACGGGCCGTGACGATATCAAATTGTTCACGGTATTTCGGGTCTTGTCCGAAATCTTCGGCTCTTGAATGGATAAACCTTACGTTATCCAGTTCGAGTTCCTTAGCAAGTTCAGTCAAAAATGTGATTCTCTTGTTTAATGAATCTACAATTGTTACGGCTAAATCCGGGAAGCAGATTTTTAAAGGAATACTCGGAAATCCTGCTCCTGCTCCGACATCGCAAATGGATTTACTTCCGGTCAAATCTGTGTAGAATGCGGCGGTAATGGAATCGTAAAAATGTTTTAGATAAACAGATGGTGCATCCGTTATCGCTGTTAAATTCATTTTTTCATTCCATTCAACTAGCATTTGGAAGTATTTGTTAAATTGGTTGAGCTGATGATCGGAGAGGCTTATCCCCTGCTCTTTCAGCGCCTCTATGAATTGTTCTTCGTTCACTCGGATCCTCCTTCTAAAAAAAGACTGATGCGGACTTATCCCACATCAGTCACATGATGTTAACCAGTAATTTTCGCGATTTTCCCTTGTTCAATGTAAACAAGTAGAATGGAGATGTCTGCCGGGTTCACACCTGAAATCCTTGATGCTTGCGCAATGGATAACGGTCTGACAGCGGACAGATTTGCTTTCGCCTCTTTGGCGATTCCCGAAATGGCATTGTAATCAATGTTCTCAGGAATTCTTTTATTCTCCATCTTCTTCATGCGTTCCACTTGTTGCATTGATTTTTCGATGTAGCCTTCATATTTGATGAAGATTTCCACTTGCTCCGCCACTTCTAGGGATTTCTCTTCCTCAGGTGGCGCGACAGTGATAATTTGTTCGTATTTCATCTCAGGTCGTTTTAATAGATCCGCCGCTTTCATCGGTTCGCGCAGCTCTGTACCGCCTGATTCACGGATAATTTCTTGGACTGCTTCACTTGGTTTGATCGTCACTTTTCGAAGTCTATCGATTTCCTCTTCAATTTGTTGTTTTTTGAGGAGGAATTTCTCGTGGCGCTCTTCACTGATCATTCCAAGTTTGTATCCGATTTCCGTCAAACGTAAATCGGCATTGTCATGACGCAGCAAGAGACGGTATTCCGCTCTGGATGTTAGGAGACGATATGGTTCGCTCGTTCCTTTCGTTACAAGGTCGTCGATCAGAACGCCGATATAAGCGTCCGATCTTCCAAGGATTACTTCTTCCTTTCCGAGCACTTTGCTCGCTGCATTAATGCCCGCCATAATTCCTTGAGCAGCCGCTTCTTCATAGCCTGATGTTCCGTTGATTTGCCCGGCAGTGTATAGATTTTTAATTTTTTTCGTTTCAAGTGTCGGCCAAAGTTGTGTTGCAATAATTGCATCATACTCGATGGCATATCCGGCCCGCATCATTTCCGCTTTCTCCAATCCTGGCACGCTTTCGATTAGTCTGCGTTGAACGTGTTCAGGCAAGCTAGTTGAAAGTCCTTGGACGTAATACTCTTTTGTATTTCGGCCTTCCGGCTCCAAGAAGATTTGATGGCGCGATTTGTCTGCAAAACGGACGATTTTGTCTTCAATTGAAGGGCAATAGCTTGGCCCTTTCCCTTTGATCATACCTGAATACATTGGGGATAGATGAAGATTTTCGTTAATGATTTCATGCGTTTGCGGCGTTGTGTATGTCAACCAGCAAGGCAATTGGTCCATGATGAATTGTGTTGTTTCGTAACTGAAAGCACGTGGTACGTCATCACCCGGTTGAATTTCCGTTTTGCTGTAATCGATCGTGTTACCGTTAATTCGCGGCGGTGTGCCGGTTTTGAAACGTACTGTTTCCAATCCGAGTTCCTGCAGATTTTCGGCAAGCTTGATCGCCGGCATTTGGTTGTTCGGACCGCTTGAATATTTCAAGTCGCCGATGATGACTTCCCCACGAAGGAAAGTCCCTGTCGTAATGATGACCGTTTTCGCGCGGTAAATTGCACCGATTTGCGTAACGAGCCCTTTTACTTCGCCATCTTCGACGATTAGTTCTTCAACGACTCCTTGATGAAGCGTCAAGTTTTCCTGTTCTTCAAGGACGCGTTTCATTTCTTGTTGGTAGAGGACTTTATCCGCTTGCGCACGTAGTGCACGGACAGCTGGCCCTTTCCCTGTATTCAACATCCGCATTTGGATATGTGTTTTATCAATTACTTTCCCCATCGCTCCGCCTAGCGCGTCAATTTCCCGGACGACAATCCCTTTAGCGGGACCTCCAAGTGACGGATTGCATGGCATGAAAGCGATCATGTCAAGATTCATTGTTAGCACCAATGTCGATGCACCCATCTTCGCGGAAGCCAATGCCGCTTCAACGCCGGCATGACCTGCTCCGATGACTATACAATCGAACGTGCCTGCTTCAAATTGTGGCATGTTCGTTCATCCTTCCTAATATATAAATTTTCCGTGTCTATAAATAAAACATACAAAAGAAAATCATATTTTTAACATGCAAAACTGCTTTTCGTTCCGGTACTCGCTTTCCGCGGGCATGGCTTGAGCCAATCGAACAGCGTAGGGTTCGATTTGCCGTATTTCTGCGCTTTTTGCAGAAATTAAGGCATCTTTCTTACCATTCCTGCTCGCAACGCTAACGCTTTTGCTCGCAAAAGCCGTCCTTCGTTACGGCTTTCGCAGGAGTCTCGCACCTGCACTACAAGCAACATGAGCTGCCAAAAGTATGTTCAAAAAAAATCGTTCACTAACTGGTCTATACATATTATTTACCTAAACAAAACTGGGAGAACAACTGGTTGATGAGGCTGTCTTGGACAGTGTCGCCTACGATTTCGCCTAGGAGCTCCCACGTCCGCGTGACATCGATTTGAATCATATCGACGGGCACGCCTGCCTCTGCAGCGGACAAGGCATCCTGGATGGTTTTATGAGCCTTGTGGAGCAATGCAATATGTCTCGCATTGGATACGTACGTCAGATCGCCCGCCTCGAGCGTTCCTTCGAAGAAAAGCTTGGCGATTGCTTCTTCCAACTCATCAATGCCTTCTTCCTTCAGGATGGAAGTCGTGACGATCGCACCAGTGCCAGCCAGTTCTCTCACTTGCTGCATATCGATCTTCTGTGGCAGGTCAGTTTTGTTGATGACGACAATGAGATCCATTCCCTCAGTTGCTTCGAAAAGCCGTATATCCTCTTCCGTTAGTGGCTCGGAACTATTCAGGACAAGCAAAATAAGATCTGCTTCCTTCAGGACTTGACGGGATCTTTCAACCCCGATCCGCTCGACGATATCCTCCGTCTCCCGGATGCCGGCCGTGTCTACGAGACGCAACGGCACTCCTCTGACGTTTACGTATTCCTCTATAATATCACGGGTCGTTCCTGCAATATCGGTGACAATTGCTTTATTCTCCTGAACGAGGCTGTTCAACAAAGAAGATTTACCGACATTCGGCCTTCCGACGATGACCGTCGATAATCCTTCACGAAGGATTTTCCCTTGGGATGAAGTGCGAAGAAGTTTCTCAATCTCTTCTTTCACCCACGTCCCTTTTTCGATCATGAGTGGAATGGTCACTTCTTCGACGTCGTCATATTCCGGATAATCGATATTCACTTCGACTTGCGCCAATGTTTCAAGAAGCGCTTGCCGCAGTTCGCCGATCAGCCTGGAAAGCTTTCCTTCCATCTGATTCAAGGCGACATTCATCGCCCGATCCGTTTTTGCACGGATCAGGTCCATGACTGCTTCGGCCTGTGATAAATCAATGCGTCCATTCAAAAATGCACGCTTGGAAAACTCGCCCGGTTCTGCAAGGCGAGCCCCTTCTTTCAACACAAGGTTGAGGACGCGGTTTACCGCCACCACGCCGCCGTGGCAATTCACTTCGACGACGTCTTCTCGGGTGAACGTCTTCGGAGCCTTCATGATGGATACCATGACTTCCTCGACGATTTCATCCGTGGACGGATCTGTTAAATGCCCATAATGGATTGTATGTGATTGTTCATCCGCAAGTTTTTTCCCTGACGGAGAACGGAATATTTTATCTGCAATGCCGATAGCCTCATCTCCACTAAGCCGGACGATGGCGATAGCCCCTTCCCCCATTGGAGTCGATATGGCAGCTATTGTATCAAAATGCACACTCTTCACCTTCCTAACTCGGTTACCCACATGTGGATAACCTGTTTTGACTTGACTATCTGACAACATATAATAACACAAATCCAGCCATTCTCATAGTTGTGGGATCAAAAAAATGTGGATAACTTATAACAAAGGCAAAGCTGTCAAATTTTTGCGGGAGTTTGGGAGTGTTTGACGTGAGTTAGAGCTAATTATGCTCGATTTTGCAGGGGTGATGCGCAAGTTTAGGATGCATATGCTCACCTTGGACCTCTTATTTCACTGGTGCATCCACTTTTCTCCGAGGGGAATCATTTGCAGGCAAACAAAAACCCCGTGAAGTTTCACGGGGTTCCCTATTAACTGATCGGCTCGATGACAAGGTATCGGTTCGGATCGGTTCCTTCCGAATACGTTTCGATGTCCAATCGATTTGATAATGCGTTATGAATGACTTTCCTTTCATAGGAAGGCATCGGTTCCAGTTGAACTTTTCTTCCATTCCGGACGGCTTGATCGGCCATCCTTTCCGCAAATTGCTCCAATGATTGTTCGCGGCGTTCACGATAGTCGCCTACGTCAAGGCGCACAACTTTGAATTGCTCGGATGTTTTATTGGCGACGAGCTGGGCAAGCTGCTGCAAAGCATTCAATGTTTGACCTCGTTTGCCGATTAGGTATGCCGCTTTCTCGCTCTCCAATTGGAAAGATAAATATTTCCCATCCATTTCGTGTTTAACGACTAGATCGTCAATTCCCATCGCTTTGGCAATTTCCGTCACATAAGCTTTCGTTTCATTGATTGCCTGCTCGTCCGACATAGCTGGATCCTTGGCTTCCGCCTCGATTGTTTGCATTGCCAGTTCAACAGCCTGAGCTACTGTTTCATCTCCAATTGGCGGTTCTTCCGTTTCTGCCTGAATGTTTTCCTTCTTCTCTTCAAGTTCTTTCGCTTCTTGCTTGATTGGTTCTTTTAGTGTGACGGTCACTTCTGCTTCTCTTGCACCAAATCCGAGAAACCCTTTCTTTCCGGCATCCACTATTTCAATATCGACTTCTTCACGCGTAACATTGAGCTCTTGTAGGGCCGCCGCAATCGCAACCTCTACTGTTGCCCCCTTTCGCGTTATCTTTTTCATTTCCTTTTCCCTCCTACTTTTACAGGTTCCACTTCTTTTTTCTTAAATGGTTTGTAAATGAAGATATTCTGGATAATTGAAATGATATTACCGATAACCCAATAAAGTGCAAGTGCTGCTGGTAGGAATGTACCGAAAATAATGATCATGAAAGGCATGATATACATCATTGCTTTCATTTGAGGATTGTCCATTGCAGGACCTGTCCGTAAAACGACAAACTGCATGAGTCCTGCAACAACTGCCAGCGTAATGCTCGGCGCCGCAAGTTCGAACCAAAGAAATTTCCCGATTTCAATTTCCGGTGTAGCATTCATCCGGCTGATAGCATGATAAAGCCCGATGATGATCGGCATTTGAATCAAAACTGGCAGACATCCTGCAGCAGGATTGATTTTCTGCTCCGTCATCACCCTTTGCATTTCTTCGCGGTATTTTTGCTGCGTCACAGCATCCTTCGATTTGTATTTCTCTTTCAAGCCGGCAAGGATCGGCTGCATTTGCTGCATTCGCTTCGAATTTTGGGCTTGCTTGATCATTAATGGAAGCAAGACAAGTCGGATGATGATCGTTACTGCAATAATTCCTAGTCCATATGTACCGAGTAGGTCTTTGAATGTGACAATCAAGGACACTATCGGCCAGACAATGTATTTATTCCAAAAACCTTCGCTCGATTCATATATCGGTTGGTTGAATTCCGAACATCCGGCAAGGAATACTGACAACACGGTCAGCATAAGTAATAACGCGGCTCTTTTTTTCAAATCGTATCCCCCAAATCTGTTTCTATGAAATATCGGTGATTTCAGTTTATCATGAACATTTATTACGTTCTACTTCTTACTCAATAACGCCTCTACGCTTGTTTCGATTTGAAGGCTTTGGCGATCCTTAAAACATGCTGCAAGCTTTTTTTCGTTTCGTGGAAATCAAGTGTGGTCGCCTGATGTCTGGCGATAATAACATAGTCCTGATCATTTTTCAGCTCTTCTTTCATTTCCAGGAAGGCTTGGCGGATATAGCGTTTTATACGATTACGCGTCACCGCATTCCCTAATTTCTTGCCGACGGATAGTCCGATCCTGAATTCTTGTTGCCCTTCCTTCCTATAGGAATAGACGACAAATTGGCGATTCGCGACTGACTTCCCTTTTTTAAATACTTTTTGAAAGTCCTCGTTCTTTTTGACCCGCTGACGTTTCTTCAAACCCTTCACCTCCATGGATCCCGTTGATTTTCGACCTAAGCAGACGCTTTACTCGGACAAGCCGCCTTCTTCTCCAATCAACAAATGAGCACTCATTGGTTTATTATCCAAACGATTAACAGGATGCTCATATAACAAAGAATATATTTCAATATATAGTAGTAAAAAAAAAGACCACTGAGTTAGTGGTCTTATGCTGAAAGCACTTTTCTTCCTTTGCGACGACGAGCAGCGAGAATTTTACGACCGCTTTTTGAGCTCATTCTTGCACGGAAGCCGTGAACTTTACTACGTTTACGTTTATTTGGTTGGAATGTACGTTTCATTTAAAGACACCTCCTGCATTGTCCCTCTACAATCTGACAGTCTTGAACAGTATAAAGGGCACAGCCGAAGATGTCAACCGTTTTTTCTACATGCAGTTTCACGCCATCCATCCCAACTTACAAAATTCAACCGCGACATTCGACAAATCACTTATCCACAACTACAAAAATCGACAACTGAATAATATGTTCATAGAAATTTTTCCCCATTTTTTTATGCACAGGTCTTATCTACAACTTCTACACATACAAAAGGCTGTGGATAAAGTATTTCTCCACAATTGCCGTTACTGTTAATAACTCATAGAATACCTTGTCATTCTTATAGTTTCTTGATACAATATAGAGGATTTTGCTGTTGACAAATTTATAAGCCCATTTTATTATCCACAATTGTTGATAGGTTGTGGATAATTTTTTCAACACTTTTGGATATTTCTTATCCACAGGAACGAATTCTGTGTATAATACATATTCCTGTGTTTTTTTATTTTCTATGTAAAGGAGGCCCACGAGTGGATCAGCTTGAAAAATTATGGAACGATGTTTTGTCGAAAATTGAAGACAAAATTTCAAGGCCGAGTTTTGAAACCTGGCTCAAATCGACAAAATTGATGTCCTACGGCGACGAGAACGTTACAATTGCTGTTCCAAATTCGTTTGCGAAGGATTGGCTTGAGAATCATTATGTGCATCTGATCACAGGCATCCTTTCGGAATTGACTGGAGAAGATCGACTCATTCATTTCGTCGTCCCAAAAGAAATGGAAGAAAAAGATTTCCAAGTCCCGAAACCGGCAGTAAAACAGGCAGACAAGTCAGCCATCCAATCAGCATCTGTCATGTTGAACCCAAAATATACATTCGATACATTCGTCATCGGCTCGGGCAACAGGTTTGCTCATGCCGCATCGCTTGCTGTAGCCGAAGCGCCGGCTAAATCATATAACCCTTTATTCATCTATGGAGGCGTAGGGCTTGGGAAGACCCATCTTATGCACGCAATCGGGCATTATATTATGGAACAGGATCCATCCTCCAAAGTCGTTTATTTATCATCGGAGAAGTTCACGAATGAATTCATCAATTCAATCATGAATAACAAAGCTGGTGATTTCAGAAATCAGTATAGGAACGTAGATGTCCTGCTAATTGACGATATTCAATTCATCGCCGGAAAAGAACAGACGCAAGAGGAATTTTTCCATACTTTTAATACATTGCATGAGGAATCGAAGCAGATTATCATCTCGAGCGACCGTCCTCCGAAGGAAATCCCGACGTTGGAAGACCGCCTCAGATCCCGTTTCGAATGGGGTTTGATAACGGATATTGCGCCTCCTGACCTGGAGACACGGATTGCGATCTTGCGCAAGAAGGCGAAAGCGGATGGACTGCTTGATATTTCGGATGATGTGATGCTTTACATCGCCAACCAGATCGACACGAATATCCGTGAATTGGAAGGGGCTTTGATCCGTGTCGTAGCCTATTCCTCACTCGTCAATATGGACATTACGACTGATCTGGCAGCGGAAGCTTTAAAAGATATCATTCCTAATTCCCGCCCACGGACTGTCAGCATATTGGATATCCAAAAAACAGTCGGGGAACATTACAATATACGGCTAGAAGACTTCACAGCCAAAAAAAGGACGAGAGCGATTGCATTCCCTCGTCAAATTGCTATGTATCTTTCACGTGAACTTACGGATTCCTCTTTGCCTAAAATAGGATCCGAATTTGGCGGCCGGGATCATTCGACCGTCATCCATGCGCATGAAAAAATCTCCAAGCAACTGAAGGATGATCAAAATTTGCAGCAGGATATTCAAGAAATTAAAAGCATCCTTGGCCGTGGATGACAATCCACATGTGAATAACTCTTGGAAAACGAAACAAGATGTACACACATTATGCACATGTGAATTGTTTTCTAACATATAGGATTTCAGGGCTTATCCACATTTCCACAGCCCCTATTACTATTACTATCTTTATTACTTAACTAATAATTATATAAGCGAGGGTACAAAATGAAATTTGAAATAATGAGAGATTGGTTGCTCGAAGGATTGAATGATGTCATGAAAGCAATCAGTCAAAAAGTGGCCAATCCCATTTTGACCGGCGTAAAAATTGACGTGAATGAAAAAGGATTGACGATGACCGGAAGTGATTCGGATATTACAATTTGCACTTTCATCCCGGTTGAACAAGATGGTGAACAAATCATTCGAGTCATTGAGTCAGGTTCCATCATTCTTCAAGCAAGAGTGTTCAGTGAAATCGTTCGAAAATTACCGGAGAATGAAGTCATTATCGAAGTTGCCAACATGCAAACCCATATCCAATCCGGAAAATCCGAATTCCATCTGATTGGTTCCAATTCAGATGAATACCCTGTACTCCCGGATGTAAAAGATGAATATCGCTTCTCCTTGCCATCCGATTTGATGAAATCAATCATCAAGGAAACTGTTTTTGCTGTTTCGCAGCAGGAAACACGTCCGATATTGACGGGTGTACATTGGGAGACGGATGAAGAAAAGCTTGTCTGCGTAGCAACGGATAGCCACCGCCTTGCAAGAAGAGAGATCGTCCCTGAAATGATGCCAGAAAGCCCATTCAGCGTCGTTATACCTGGAAAAAGCCTTCAAGAGCTGAATAAAATCCTTCCGGATAACTCAGACGTTGTCGAAATCGTCATTGCGGATCAACAAGTTCTCTTCAAAACGAGGAATGTACTGTTTTATTCACGCCTTCTGGAGGGGAATTATCCGGATACTTCGAGATTGATCCCATCAGAATACAAAACGACCGTGCAAGTGAATGGCCGTAAACTATTGCAGGCAATCGACCGTGCTTCGCTGCTCGCTCGTGAAGACCGGAATAATATCGTCCGTTTTTCTGCAGACGGCGGCAACGCCATTGAAGTATCATCCAATTCTCCGGAAATCGGAAAGGTTGAGGAATTGATTGAGGCGATCAATGTAAATGGCGAGGATTTGAAAATTTCCTTCAGCGCTAAATACATGATGGATGCATTAAAAGCGATCGAAGGACAGGATATTGCCATCCATTTCACAGGTGCTATGAGACCATTCATCCTGAAATCAATGGAAAGCGACGCAATTTTACAATTGATTTTACCTGTCCGGACATTTTAAGAATCAAAAGACTGTCGACTAACAGCAGGCAAAGGAATGCAAACCGTTTTCCTTCGCCTGTTTCTTTTTATTTTTTGCACTCCCTTTTCACTTACATTTTTACTTACAGCTGAAAGTTCGGTAAAATAGAAGAACAGACTACTTTAAGAAGGATTGAAGCGGATGGAACTCATGAAAATCGATACTGAATTCATCACATTAGGCCAATTGCTCAAAATGTCGAATTGCATAAGCTCCGGCGGCATGGCCAAATGGTATTTGGAAGAACATACCGTTTACGTAAACGGAGAAGTCGATCGCAGACGGGGCAAAAAGCTGTATGACGGGGATATCGTCACTATTCCTGGCGCAGGCAAATTTAAAATATCAGCATCCTCAGACGGTCAATCGGATGTTCATTGAACGGCTAGCTTTAACGGATTACCGAAATTATGCTTCGCTTGATCTATCCTTTTCCCCGCATATCAACGTTCTGATCGGTGAAAATGCACAAGGCAAGACGAACATCATGGAGTCGATCTATGTATTATCGATGGCAAAATCGCATCGCACCTCCAACGATCGTGAACTTATACGTTGGGAACAAGAGTATGGTAAAATAGAAGGGGACATCCAACGAAAATATGGACGTCTTCCGCTTGAATTGACGATATCGAAAAAAGGCAAGAAGGCGCGGGTCAACCATTTGGAGCAAAACCGCCTCAGCCTTTATATCGGTCAGCTCAACGTTGTCATGTTTGCTCCGGAGGACTTGAATCTTGTAAAGGGAAGTCCACAGGTCCGAAGAAGATTTTTAGACATGGAAATCGGACAAATCTCCCCCGTCTATCTCCATGACCTGCTGACTTTTCAAAAGGTCTTAAAACAACGGAACGCAATCCTCAAAGATCATCGCGGCAAATTGGATTTTACGGACGTCATGTTCGATATATATACAGAACAATATATACAATTGGCTGTGCAGATCATCCGGAAACGATTTTATTTCATCGAACTGCTCCAAAAATGGGCAGAACCGATCCATAAAGGGATTTCTAGGGGCATCGAGCAGCTAAAAGTGACGTATGGGACATTAAAAGAGTTGGATTCTGGGCAGACTGCTGAACAGATGGAAGAAATACTCAGCCAAAAATTGCACGAAGCGAGACGTCGTGAGTTGGAACGCGGTATGACACTGATTGGACCGCACCGTGACGATCTCCATTTTTTTGTGAATGGCTATGATATCCAAACATACGGTTCACAAGGGCAGCAGCGGACAACGGCGCTGTCCCTGAAACTTGCGGAAATAGACCTGGTCAAACAGGAAGTCGGAGAAACTCCGGTTTTACTTTTGGATGACGTGCTATCCGAGCTCGATGATTACCGCCAGTCCCACTTGCTGAATATCATGCAGGGCCAGGTGCAGACGTTCGTCACGACGACGAATATTGCGGGACTCGACCACGAGACGATACGGAAAGCCGAACTGTATGAAGTATCGGCGGGCAAGGTTTGCGATAAAGGGAATTGAAGTCCCTTCCTGTTTGATAGTGATAGAAGTTTAGATTGATGTTCGGAAAGGAAAGGTGAACGTTTTGGCTATGGAAGAAAAAGAATTGCAGACAGCTTATGATGCGAATCAGATACAGGTCCTTGAGGGCTTGGAGGCTGTCCGTAAACGTCCGGGCATGTATATCGGTACTACGAGTTCGCGAGGGCTTCACCATCTTGTATGGGAAATTGTCGACAACAGTATCGACGAGGCGCTTGCGGGCTATTGCGATCATATTGAAGTGACAATTGAAAAGGATAACTGGATACGCGTCGATGATAATGGACGCGGCATACCTGTAGGCATCCAGGAATCGACAGGCAGACCAGCCGTGGAAGTCATTATGACGGTCCTTCACGCTGGCGGTAAATTCGGCGGTGGAGGCTATAAGGTTTCAGGCGGTTTGCACGGCGTTGGTGCCTCTGTCGTAAATGCACTTTCCGAGGTGACGGAAGTGTATGTGCGACGGGACGGAAAAGTTCATTTCATCAAGTTTGAACGCGGTGCCCTATCGCATGAATTGGAAATTATCGGCGAGACTGATGAAACAGGCACGCGTACACGATTCAAAGCAGATCCTGAAATTTTCACGGAAACGACAGTCTATGAATATGAAATATTGGCAAATCGTCTGCGTGAGCTGGCGTACCTAAACAGAGGACTACGCATCACGATTGCAGATGAGCGCGAAGAGGAAGTCCGCAAAGATACTTTCTACTACGAAGGCGGCATCAAATCTTACGTTGAACATTTGAATAAAAACAAAGAGCCGATCCACGAGGAACCGATTTTCATAGAAGGTGAAAAGGATGGCATCTCCATAGAAATTGCTATGCAATATAATAGCGGCTATGCGGAAAACCTGTTTTCATTCGCAAATAATATTAATACGTATGAAGGCGGTACGCATGAATCGGGGTTCAAGACTGCATTGACACGTGTTGTCAATGATTATGCCAGGAAGAATGGGATGCTGAAAGATTCGGATCCGAACCTTTCGGGAGATGACGTCCGAGAGGGATTGACGGCAATCATCTCCATCAAACACCCGGATCCGCAATTCGAAGGACAGACGAAAACGAAATTGGGCAACTCTGAAGTGAGCACGATTACAAATGCTTTATTCTCGGAAGGATTCCAACGTTTCCTTCTTGAAAACCCGACAACTGCGCGATTAGTTATTGATAAGAGCCTCATGGCGGCACGGGCTCGGATCGCTGCTAGAAATGCACGTGAACTGACACGCCGGAAATCTGCATTGGAAGTATCTAGCCTTCCAGGAAAGCTGGCGGACTGTTCTTCACGTAATCCGGCTATCAGTGAATTGTATATCGTTGAAGGTGACTCTGCGGGCGGTTCCGCGAAAAGTGGGCGCGACCGTCATTTCCAGGCGATCCTTCCGTTGCGCGGTAAAATCCTGAACGTTGAAAAAGCGAGACTTGACCGAATTTTAGGCAATGCTGAAATCCGGACGATGATCACAGCGCTTGGTACAGGAATCGGGGATGAATTCGATCTATCAAAGGCACGTTACCATAAAATCGTCATTATGACAGATGCTGACGTCGATGGAGCGCATATCCGGACGTTATTATTGACATTCTTCTTCCGTTTCATGCGCCCACTGATCGAGGCGGGCTATGTTTACATTGCACAACCTCCGCTATACCGTGTCAAACAAGGCAAGCATGAGGAATACTGTTTTGATGAAGTCGAGTTGCAGGAAATCCTGAATCGCCTTTCATCCACTCCGAAACCGGTCATTACGCGTTATAAAGGTCTTGGTGAGATGGACGCCACTCAGTTATGGGAGACGACCATGGATCCGGATCAGCGTACACTCCTTCAAGTGCATCTCGAAGACGCTTTCGATGCAGATGCAACATTTGAGCAATTGATGGGTGACGAAGTTGAACCGCGACGCAGATTCATCGAAGAAAATGCGATGTATGTAAAGAATTTGGATACTTGATTTATTCCATACAAGGAAATGAAAAGAACATGGACCTGCAACAGACGGGGCTTTGTTCAGTTGACAGGCTGTTCGTGAAAAGCGCCTGAGTTGAAAGGAGTTAGACAATATGGCAGATATGCCAAAACGTGGTGTCCAAGGCATTAACATCAGTACGGAGATGAAGACGTCCTTTCTCGACTATGCGATGAGTGTCATCGTCTCCCGGGCATTGCCTGACGTGAGGGATGGGTTGAAGCCCGTCCACCGTCGTATTCTCTATGCGATGCAGGATCTTGGAAACACCGCGGATAAACCACATAAGAAATCAGCCCGTATCGTCGGAGATGTAATTGGTAAGTATCACCCCCATGGCGACAGTGCCGTCTATGACACAATGGTCAGGATGGCGCAGGACTTCAACTATCGCTATATGCTCGTAGATGGCCACGGGAACTTCGGTTCGGTAGATGGCGATGCGGCTGCTGCGATGCGTTATACGGAATCGCGAATGTCCCGCATTGCAATGGAATTATTGCGAGACATCAATAAAGACACGATTGATTACCAAGATAACTATGATGGCCAGGAGAAAGAACCGATTGTCCTTCCGAGCCGGTTCCCGAATCTGCTTGTCAACGGAACTTCGGGGATTGCGGTCGGAATGGCTACGAACATCCCACCTCACCATTTGGGAGAGACAATTGACGGCGTACTAGCGATGGCAGACAATCCCGCAATCACTACCGAAGAACTGATGGAGATCATTCCAGGCCCTGACTTCCCGACTGGCGGTATCATTCTCGGGAGAAGTGGCATCAGGAGAGCTTATGAAACCGGCCGCGGTTCAATCATCATCAGAGGTAAAGTGGAGATTGAACAGCATTCAAATGGCAAGGAAACGATCATCGTGACGGAGCTTCCTTATCAGGTAAACAAGGCTCGACTTATCGAAAAGATCGCTGAGCTTGTCCGCGACAAGCGTATCGAAGGGATCACGCATTTGGCGGATGAATCCGACCGGACAGGCATGCGTATTGTCATCGAAGTCCGTAGGGATGCGAATGTCCACGTATTGTTGAACAACCTTTACAAGCATACCGCCCTGCAATCGAGCTTCGGCATCAACATGCTTGCACTCGTTGACGGACAACCGAAAATCCTATCACTGAAGGAAATCTTATATCATTACTTGGAACATCAGAAAGTGGTCATCCGGAGACGCACCCAGTACGAATTGAACAAAGCGGAAGACCGGGCGCATATTTTGGAAGGTTTGCGGATCGCCCTTGATCATATCGATGAAATTATCGCTCTGATACGCGGTTCGAAGACGACCGATGAGGCGAAAACAGGTCTCATGGAACGTTTCAACCTGTCTGAACGTCAATCCCAGGCGATCCTCGACATGCGTCTCCAACGTTTGACCGGATTGGAACGCGACAAGATCGAGAATGAATACCAAGAGCTATTAGTATTGATTTCCGAGTTGCGCGCCATTCTTGCAGATGAGGAAAAAGTGATCGATATCATCCGGGAGGAACTGCTTGAAGTGAAGCAGCGTTTCGCGGATGATCGGAGAACTGAAATCGGGAGCGGCGGAGCTGAAATGCTTGAGGATGAAGACCTCATCCCAGTTGAAAACTCGGTATTGACGTTGACGCACAACGGCTATATCAAACGGTTGCCGGCTAGTACGTACCGGAGCCAGCGCCGAGGGGGCCGCGGCATCCAAGGCATGGGAACGAACGATGACGACTTTGTCGAGCATCTGTTGAATACTTCGACACATGATACGATCCTGTTCTTTACGAGCCGAGGAAGGGTATTCCGAAAAAAGGGATATGAAGTTCCCGAGTTCAGCAGGACAGCAAAAGGGTTGCCAATCATCAATCTGTTGGATGTAGACAAGAACGAAAAGGTTACAGCCATGATTCCTGTCGATAAGTTCGAGGAAGATAAATATCTCTTCTTCGCCACGCGTGACGGCGTCGTCAAGCGTACATCGGTTGCCGACTTTGCCAATATCCGCTCCAATGGGCTGATTGCTTTGACATTACGCGGCGATGACGAATTGATTGGCGTGAAAATGACGAACGGCGATCAGAATATCGCAATTGGTACACGTGATGGAATGCTCATCAAATTCGACGAGCGTGATATCCGTTCCATGGGACGTGTAGCAAGCGGCGTGCGCGGGATCCGTTTACGTGAAGGAGATATCGCTGTCGGCATGGATACCGTGTCGGAAGGCGATGAAATACTTGTCGTAACCGAAAAAGGCTTCGGAAAACGGACGCCGGAACATGAATACCGCATCCAGTCCCGTGGCGGTTATGGATTGAAGACATTGAATGTCACCGAGCGGAACGGCCAGCTCGTGGCAATGAAAACCGTCGACGGATCGGAAGACCTCATGCTGATCACGATCCATGGCATTCTCATCCGCATGGATATTGAAGACATTTCCTCAATCGGCCGCAGCACGCAAGGTGTCCGTCTAATCCGTCTTGGAGAAGACGAGCTCGTCGCGACAGTTGCAAAAGTCGAGAAGGAACAGGAACAGGAAGAGCATGAAGAGGCAGAAGAGAATGACGGAAACGAAAATGGTATTGACGTGGAAATGGATCACGCCATTGAAACGGAACATATAGAAGAAACCGAAGAAGAATGATTTAAAAAGTTATTGAGACGGCAAAATGTCGCTCAATAACTTTTTTTCTATCGTCTATTTTGAATATTTGCAGTATGATAGACCTATAAAGACGATCGGAAAGTGGTGACATCATAGATATGGAAGTATATAAAACGATCAGTGAGTTGCGGGCAGGAATTTTACTTAAAGAAGATATATATGGCAAGACGAAGTATCCGATCATGCGAAAGGATACGGAGCTATCGCTGGAACATATAGAAGTGTTACAAGCATTCGGAGTGAAACGCGTGAAGGTGGAAGAACGGGTCATCCAGAAGGACATGCCTGATTCTGAGAAAACCGCTCCCATGAATGCAGATGAAGTTTTGGAAAATATTCCGGTGAGCATGTATCAGCTTCGCAAAGAATATAACGAAGCGGTTGGGAGTTATAAAAAGGAATTCAGCTATTGGCGGGCCGGCCAACGTCCAGACGTCCCAAAAGTCCGAGCATTTGTCATTCCGTTGCTTGAGAAGTTCATTAAGCAGAAAAAAATGCTTGTGATGTTAAATGATTTCTCCAATCCGGAAGAATACATTTATCATCACTCCGTCGCTGTCGGAATCCTTGCAGCGGCAATCAGCAACCAATTGGGGTATGAAAAAGGGGACACTTTGCAACTTGGGTTGGCGGGTGTATTAGCGGATTGCGGCATGGCAAAAATCTCGCCCGCTATATTGGAAAAGACTGCGTTCCTGACGAAAGAGGAATACAACGAAGTGAAAAAGCATACGTTGTTCAGCGTGAAAATGATTCAGGACACGCCTTTGCTCAGGCAGGATATGAAGCTGGCAATCCTTCAACATCATGAGCGCCTTGATGGGAGCGGCTATCCACGCGGAGAGAAAATGAGCACGATTTCGATATACTCTCAAATCCTCGCCGTCGCGGATGTCTTCCATGCCATGACGTCGGAAAGATTATATAGAGTAAAACATTCCCCGTACAAAGTAATTGAAATGATCAAAGAGGAAGAGTTCGGCAAATTCGACATAAAAGTAGTCGAAGCGCTTCTTCGACTTGTAGGCAATCTATCTATCGGTACACGTGTGAAGCTGACCGATGGGGAAATCGGCGAGATCATGTTCATCCATCGCGATAACCCATTAAGGCCGATGATCAAAAAAGAATCAGATGGAGTTATTATTGATTTGACAGCCCACCGCGGCATAGCGATTTCGAAGATTGTAGAATGAATGATTTAAAG